>VGOD01000064.1 GCA_016876015.1 Chloroflexota bacterium | reverse complement strand
GGTCAGGAGACCGGCCCGAGCAGCGAGAAGGTCGCCACAGCGGGCACGGTCAGGAGACCGGCCCGAGCAGCGAGAAGGTCGCCACAGCGGGCACGGTCAGGAGACCGGCCCGAGCAGCGAGAAGGTCGCCACAGCGGGCACGGTCAGGAGACCGGCCCGAGCAGCGAGAAGGTCTTCTGACCGCCTCTGCGTCTTGGCGTGAGCTTTTCATCCGCCGTCCCACTGGGGGGGCCAACTTGCCCAGGGCCGCGGGGTGCGGTTATAATGCCCGGCCAGAGGAACACACAGATGCCTGCACTTACCCAGATCATCGAAGAAATCCGCGCCGGGTTCACCGCCAAGAACCAGGTGCGCGACGTGACCCTCAGCCGCAGCCGCGAGTTGATCCGCTTCTGCGCGCTGAGCATCCGCGCAGTCCATCGCCACGAGTGGGACGAGGCGGCCAGCCTGCTGCGGACCGCAGCCGCAGCCGCAGCCGTGATGGCAGCCGATGTGACGGACTATCCCGACCTGTACGAGGCTGGCTACACCCAGGACGCGCTCAAGGAGCTGGTGGAGGCGCATGTGCTCTATGCGTTTGTGCGCGGGGAAGATCTGCCCGGGCCGGCCGAGCTGGCCGCGCCGCCGGCCGCGTATCTAAACGGCCTGGCCGAGGCCGCGAGCGAGCTACGACGTTTCGCGCTCGACCTGATCCGTCTGGGCCGCACGACCGAAGGAGAGCCGTACCTGGCGCTGATGGACGAGGTCTACAGCCACCTCGTCACCATGGACTTCCCCGATGCCCTCACCGGCGGCCTGCGCCGAACGACCGATGTCTTGCGCGGCGTCTTGGAGCGCACGCGGGGCGATCTCACTGTGGCCGTGCGCCAGGAAGAGCTGCAGGCAGCCCTGCGCGCCTTCGAGCAGCAGGCCGGCCGGTTAGAAGGTTCGTGAATTGACCATCATCGTCCAGAAAACACGCCGGGGCGGGCTGGCGCTCGTCCTGGCTGGCGTCTTATTGATTGTCCTCAGCGCGACCGTGTGGGCCGCGTGGGGCCCCTTGCTGCGCCGCGAGTTGACCAGCGGCCTCCTGGCGCTGCACACCGCCACGCCCACCCGCACCCCCCGGCCTGCGACCCCGCCGCCGACGCAGTCGGTGGTCGCGTTGGTCATACCCACATTCACGCCCACCGCTGCGCCCTCGCCGACGCCCCTCCCGGCAGTCATGCCGCCGCCCCTGGCTGTCGCGCCTGCGCAGCCGCTGCCAGACGACCTGGCAGCGATCGTGGCGCGCTACGGCATGGATCCCAGCCGGCGCTTCATCGTGGTGGATCAGGACCGCCAACGCATGATCATTTGGGAGCCGGGCCAGCCTGTGCGCGAGCTGATGGTGAGCACCGGCGATCCGGCCATCGGCTACCCGACGCCGGCCTGGTATGGGCTGGTAGGCCGCTATTGGGGCACATTTTACGGCTTCGGCGTGTGGGCTGATGAAGGGTGGTATCTGTTCGATGATCCCAGCGGCAGCAACCTGATCCACAGCCTGCCCTACCGGCTGGTCGCCGGTCAGAAGGTGTACGAAGGGCTGGATGCCCTGGGCAACTATCCCGCCTCGCACGGCTGCATCCGCCTGCACCCGAAGGATGCGGCCTGGTTCACTGCCTGGGGGCCGCAAGGCGTGCCGTTGGTCGTGTTGCCGCACACCCCGGCCGGGCCTGGCGGTTGAAACCACGGCGTCCCCGCCGCGTCCGCACAAGCGCCTGCGGCCGTCACCGATCTCCGCATCCAGAGCGTGGGCGGCAACGCCATCACCCTGGCCTGGACCCATCGCGACGCGACCATCGTGCGGGTGCATGGGTGGCAGGTTGGGCGTGACCAAAGAAGGACAGATCCTGCGGGCGGCTATCGTTTCGTTTGCCAGGGCTGATCGGCTTTTGCCAGACTTCCCACAGTGTTTGCTCCGTGTCGCCCGCTTCAAGGGTACCGATAAGGCGGAGTTCATGGACAACCGGCAGTTCGTCGGAAATGCTTTCGACCTGCTCTTGCGCGCCGATCGTTTTCTGTGCGACCATTTGCCGGTGGCGGGACGGGTCGTGCCTAACCTGTTTGAGCGTGCAGACGACCCCCTCTATCCACACATGATGCTACGTGAAGCATTGGCGAACGCCATCTGTCATCGCGACCATGCCATCGTCTGTCTCCCACTACCGCGGGCCAATCACCTCTTTCGGCAGCCAGCCTTCCCAGACTTCGTTCTTCCCCTCTGGGCTGACCAGGAAGACCCGATACCACCGGCCGCTGCCGTAGGAGCGGCTGCCGGCGTCTTCGTCCAGCACGATGACCGCCGCGCCCACAGGAACCCAGAGAAAGCCGCTGCCTTCGTCACGCGGATCGCGCAGGAGATAGTCGCCTCGTGCGCCGCCCAATGACACCACCTTGCCGTAGACGAAGGGCAGGTCGCCGCGGTTGGAGATCACGCGATAGCGCAGGCGCTCAGGCAGCAGCAAGGGGTCCCCCTCGAATACCAGCGAGTCGCCGTGCACCCAGCCGGTCTTGCCACGCGGGGAAACGGCCTTCACCCATAGGTCATCGTTGACGTTCAGCACGCGCAGTCTGTCGGGCGCCTGCACGATCTCGACGCCGGCGGCGTCCACAGCGGGTCGTGTGCGCAGAGCCACCGCGATGTCGGGAACCAGCGCCGTCAGCTCGCGTTGCTGCGCATAGCCCTCGAGCTGTTGAGCCACTGCCGTTTGCGTGGCCTTGACGCTGTCCAACTGCTGTTGCAGCGCGGCGGCCGTGGCCGCGTGGTTCGGCGTCACGATGACGACCGCGGGCGTGCCAGTGCGCGTTGGAGAGGCTGTCGCACTCGCTCTCGGGGTGGCCGTCCCCGTCGCCGTCGCTGCGCCGACCGGGGTTGGCCTGGTCGGAACCAGCGGCGAGCTGACCGGCGGCCTGGTCACGATGGGTGGCGTGATCGGCGGGGGCAGGCGAGTCGGCGTCGCCGTGGGCGACGCAAGCATACCGAGCTGCGCCGCCAGCGCGGTGGCCTGTTTGTCCATCGCTCCCTGCAAATCCCGCAGCGCAGATAGGGCGTTCGCTTCCGCGGTGGTGCGGCTGCGCGCCTCCACGTCCGATGTCGCCCTGGCCTGCTGCGCCTGGGCCTCGGCTGTGCCGCGCACGCGCGCCTCGGCCTCTGCGGTGGACCTGGCCACGTAAGCCTCGATGGCGCGCGTGGCGGCCAGGCGTTCGTTGGTGCGCGCCTGCTGCCACCCGCCGAGCGCGGCCACGACAGCCGCAAGCGCGGCTACCAGCGCCAGGGCGAGCGCAAACGCTCGTTGGCGCAGACGTCGTGCGGCCGCAGCCTGTTCTTCGGCCCGCGCCTGCTGCTCTTGCGCCAGCGCCCGGGCCTGCCGCAGCTCTCGCTGGCGGGCCTCCTCTCTGGCGCATTCTGCCTGCCCGATTGCCTCTCGGCTGGCCTGCACAAACTCCTGTTCCAGGCTGTTGAGGTCCTCGTGCCGCTCCGCCTCTTCCAGCAAGGCCCCGCGCCACAGCACGCTGGGATCCCGCTCGCGCTTCGCCCATTCCTCGGCCGCGACCGTCAGCCGCAGCCGCTGGCGGATGACGGCCCGTTCTGCCTCCAGCCATTCCAGCAAGCGGGGCCAGTTGCGAATCAACGCCTCGTGGCTGACTTCGACCTGGGTGTCGGCCGGCGCATCCCCCTCGGTCAGGTGCACCAGCCGCGCCGCGATGAGTTTGTCGAGCACCCGCTCGATCCGATCATGCGCTTCTCCCTGTGCATACAACGCCGCGCGGCGCACCCGATTGCTGGTCGCCTCCAGTCCTTCCCCCGGCCGCACCAGGCGCAAGAGGATGCGCCGCGCGGTCGCTTGCTCCTCGGGGATCAGGCTGTTGTAGAAGCTGTCCGCGCTGCGGGCGAGCGCCAGTCGGCCGCCGCCCACCCGCTGATACGCTTTCCAGGTGATGCGGTTGCGATCGCGCTGTTCCCACAGCTTGAGCAGCGTGAACTGCAAGAGAGGCAGCCCGGCCGGTTCGCCCAACAGGTCATGCACGAGCGCGTCCACCACGGCCGGCTCGAACTTGAGGCCGACCAGTTCCGCAGGCTTCAGGATCGCCTCGCGCAGCTCGCCTGCGCTCAGGGGCGTCACACGCGCCGCCGCATCCTGGAACCGCTCGTGCAGCTCCGGCAGCCTGACCACCTGGCCCTCGAAATCGGAGCGCATGGTCAGCACGACGACGTGGCCCGAGGCCGGCGGCTGCGCTGCGTACAACAAGTTGTCGGCAATGGCGCGGCGCGCGAGGTCGTCGGTGCAAAGGGTGAAGAGCTCCTCGAACTGGTCCAGCACCAGCACGGCCGGCGCGGGGCCAGTCGCGGCGAGCAGTTGCGTCAAGCGATGGGGGTCGCGGCGGAAGCGCGGCGCATGTTGTGTAACCCACTCTTCAGGGAGAACGCCTGCTGGCCTGACCGCGCGCGCCAGGCTGGCCAGAGGGTCCGACCCCGGCGTGATGACCGGCAGGTAGCGCCAGCCGGCGCTGCCGGGCAGCGCGCCGGCTTGCAGCGCAGGCAGCAGGCCGGCGCGCACCAGCGATGACTTGCCGCTCCCCGATGGGCCGACCACCGCCAGCAGGCGGTTCTGGCCCAGATGGGCCAGGAGCTGATCGAGCAGCCGGCGCCGGCCGAAGAAGAACGCGGCGTCTTCCGGTTGAAACGCGTCGAGTCCGACATAGGGACAGGGCGAATCGGGCAGCTCCGGCGCCAAGCTGGGATCGAAGGCGGCCAGTGTGGCGTCTGGCGGCTCCTCGCCCGCGCGGTAGAGGATCGCCAGCCAGTAGTCCAACAGGCTTTGGCCGATCGCGCGTTCCTCGTCACTGTCCAGGATGGCCCCGGCCTCCCGGCCCGACCGGATGAAGTCCCGGATCTGGGACAGGATTTCGGCCGTGGCGCCCTGTTCGCGATGGCGCTGGAGCAGCCCGGCATGGCCCGCGCGCAGGCTGGCGAGGGAGGGGAACTGGAGCGCCGCATCATGAGAGTAGGCTTGCGTAGGGTCGTTCATGCTAATACCCTGAGCAGAGAAGAGAGCGGCTCGCCGATCTTGCGCAGGTCATCGCACAGCTCCTTGAGCTGCTTGTCGGCCTGATAGAAGCAGGCGCCGGCCAGCCGCCGATAGCGGGCGAACTGCCGTCTGGTCTGTGAAGGATCGCGGGCCGCGAGAGCGGCATCGAGGCCGGCTGTTGCCTCGCTCAGCGATTGGATCCAGGAAACCGCGCGGCCGGCGCAGAGCGGCTTGCTGAGCGCCTTCAGATAGGGCCACGAAGCTTCCAGTTCCGCTGTGTCGCTGCCCACCACCGCCTCGATGCGCCGCAGCTCGACATCAATGGCCTGCCATTGGTCGTGCTCCGCAGCCAATGTGGCCAGGTCGCGCTGGAGCGCGGCGAGGGCGATCGCGCCAGCCTGACACTGTTCGACCGCGTCGCCGGTGAGCTGAAGGCTGGCCAGCTCGTCGCAGATGGCGGTCATGGCCTGCTCGATGGCGTCCAGCCGCAGCGCCCGGCCGGCCGCGTTGAGGCGTTCGTTGATGCGTGAGGGATAGCGATCGAGCACCCGGCGGATCAACCAGAGGCTCTGCTGGAGCGCCGCGGCGTCGCGGCGCTCCAGCCCCTCGCGCAGCCTGCCCTGGGCCTGGTGCAGATCGCTGACCCACAGCGCCTCGCCGGTGGGCATAGATGGCCGCGCCGAGACAGCCTGGATCTGGCTGACGAGATGTTGAAACGTCAGCTCGTAGTCAAGCAGGTTGGACTCGGCGCTCTCGTCCGCGAGGAAGCGAGGCGCCTCTTTCGCCATGGTGCTGTAGCAGAGGAATTGCAGCGTGTGAAGCAGATCGTGGAGGTCTTTGTAGTCAGCCAGCACCTTGATCTGGGCCGAGGCGGATTGGAATTGCGTGCGGAACACGATCACGGCCGCGCGCACGGCCGGCGCGTGAACCAGGTGGGTCAGCGCCTCCAGCCCGTCGCCGATTGACCGCGCAGCGCCGGCTTCGCTCGCCGCGACAAGCTCGGCCCAGGCCACGCGCGGCCGGAGCTGCTGCAACAACGCGCAGAGATCGGACAGCCGGCCGTCGCGGCGCAGGTGCAACAGCAACTCTCGAGCCTTGCCGTCTATGCTTTCGCCGCCGAGCTGATCGTAGTTCACGCCCAGGTCAAAGCAGAGAGTCCGCAATTCCTCGAGGCTGAAGTGCTCGATGAGCGCCTGGCGCAGATTGCCAGGGAGCGCGTTCGGCATGGCATGACCCCTTGTGCATCAGCCGACGAAATCCACTGGGGGGCATTCTACCAGGAAAGGCCGCGCGCGTCAATGGTTGCGTCGCTTAGACATTCGCCCCACAATACGCTATAATGCCCGGCGACTCACAGTCCACTTCGGAGGCAACCCATGTACCAGGCGCCGCGTGGCACGCAAGACATCCTACCGGCCGATCGGCCCTATTGGCGCTACGTCACCGGGCAGATGCATGACGTAGCAGCCCTCTTCGGCCTGCAACAGATTGATCCGCCGATCTTCGAGGAGACGAGCCTCTTTGTGCGCGGGGTGGGCGAAGGCACCGACATCGTGGATAAGGAGATGTACTCCTTCCAGGACAAGGGCGGCGTCGAGATCACCCTGCGGCCAGAGTTCACCGCGGGCATCATGCGCGCCTATATCGAGCACGGCATGCACGTCCTTCCGCAGCCGGTCAAGCTCTATTCCATCGGCCCGATCTTCCGCTACGAGCGGCCCCAGGCCGGCCGCTTCCGCCAGCATCACCAGTTCAACATCGAAATCCTGGGCGATATGAACCCGGCCGTTGACCTGGAGGTGATGTCCGTCGTCTGGACCCTGCTGACCCGCCTGGGCTACCGCGGCCTCAGCTTTCAGCTCAATTCCACCGGCTGCCCGGTCTGTCGGCCCTGCTATCGGCAGGCGTTGGTAGACTACTTCGCCGCGTATGAAGACCGGCTGAACGACGTGGATCGGCGCCGCCTGACGATCAACCCGCTGCGCCTGCTGGATTCTAAAGAAGAGGCGGCTCAGCCGCTGCTCGACGATGCGCCGCACAGCGAAGACTATCTGTGTCAGGAGTGCCGCACGCACCTGGCGACGCTGCGCAGCTACCTCGAGGCGCTGGCGATGCCCTACGCGATCAACTTCCGGCTGGTGCGCGGGCTCGACTACTATACCAAGACCGTGTTCGAGGCGTGGGCCGAAGGGATCGGCGCGCAGGCGGCCGTGTGCGGCGGCGGCCGCTACGACCGACTGATCGAGATGCTCGGCGGCCCGCCAACGCCAGGCATCGGCTTTGGCATGGGGATCGAACGGGTGATCGCCAGCCTGAAGCAGCAAGGGGTCACGCCGCCGCCCCTCCCCGCGCCGCAGGTGCAAGTGTCGCCCCTGGGCGCGGCCGCGACCGTGCCGGCGCTCAAGCTCGTGCGCGATCTGCGCGAGGCCGGCGTGGGCGCGCTGCTCGCTTTCGGCGGCCGCAGCCTGAAAGCGCAGCTCAAGAGCGCCGACAGGTCAGGCGTGGCCTTCACCCTGATCTTGGGCGACCAGGAGCTGGCCAGCGGCAACGTCGTGGCGCGCGCGATGGCCGAGGGCCAACAGACTACCGTCGCATTGACCGAAGTGGTGGCATGGCTGAGAACCCGAGTGTGAGGCGCTCATGGACCTGTGCGACTATCCGCGTCCCAAAGATGACACTGGCATCGGCGTGCACTGGAACGCCGGCTTCCCGGCCGCGGTTGGCCTGGGGCAAATCCGTGACTCCTGGCTGCCGGAACTGAAGGCGCTGGGCGTCAAGTGGGTCAAGCTGACCCGCCACGACGGCGGACAAGAGCTGATCGAGCTGCTCTTGAGCCACGACATCATGCCGATCGTGCGGCTCTACCGGCCCCAGCCCAACCCCGGTGTGCTGGACAAGGAGGCGCTGGCTACGGCCAGGGAGTATGCGGCGCTCGGCGTGCACTACTTCGAGTTCAACAACGAGCCAGACCTGGCCGTGGAATGGCAGAACAGTCGCGTGCCGCCGAACGCCATCGAGATCGTGGCGCGCAACGCCATCGTGGACATGGAAGCCATCCTCAAGATCGGCGGCTATCCAGGCATCCCGGCCATGACGGTCGGCTCGAAGTGGGACCTGGTCGGCGAAATCTGCCGCCAGGGCCGCCGCGATCTCTTCGGCGAACCGGTGTGGCAGGCGGTCCACAACTACAGCCTGAACCATCCGCTGGACTATCCCTACGACGCGGGCAATCAGACCGGCACGGCCTGCTCGCCGGAATTCTACGATCGGCTGCTGTTGGAGGCGTGGGATGGCGCGGCTTGGGGCGGCTGGAGCCTGGATCGGGTGAACCAGGAGCGCCGCGACCACAGCAACCCGGGCGCGACCGCTTTCGAGGATCCCTCCTGCTGGCGCGCCTACGAACGCTACGACAGGCTGATTCGCGACCAGATCGGCCGCTCGTTGCCGATTCTGGCGACCGAGAACGGCTACATCGTGAGCGAGCGGCAGGACCCGCGCTACCCCGCCACCACGCCCCAACTGCACGCCGCGCAAACCCTGGAAGCGTGCCGGATCATGATGGGAACCAGCACGCGCTTCGATCATGCGCCCGACTACTACTTCTGCACAGCGTTCTGGCTGCTGGCCAACTACAACCTGGGCCACTGGGCGCCGGAGTGGGAAGGCGCAGCCTGGTACAGCGGACGCTGGCCCGGCGAGAAGTTGCCGATCGTGGATGCGCTGAAGGCGGAACCGAAGCGCGCCAGGGTCTGGCGTGGGGATGGAGGCATCGCAGGCCGGGTGAGCGGCCTGGTGCAGGCCGGCGCCGGCCTGACGGTCAGGCTGGCGCGGGCTGATGGCTGGACCCTGGCAGCGCGCGTGGCCGCGGACGGCCGGTATGCGTTCGCCGATGTGCCGCTGGGCGAATACACCGTGACCGTCGTGGAGGCCCAGCGCAGCCTGGCCGTGACGCTCAGCCGCGAGCGACCGATCGCGTCGGCCAACTTCGATGTGACCACCGTCAGCGTGACGGCCGCGGTCAGCGTCATCCGCGGCCGGGTGACGGCCGGCGCCGGCCGAATCATCCGCCTGGCCCGGCCGGCCGACAACTGGGCGGCCGAGCAGACGATCGGCGGCGACGAAACCTATCGTTTCAGCGATCTCCCCGCGGGCGTCTATGTTGTGGCGCTGGCCGGCGCCGATGTCGCGCGCGCCGGTCTGACGATGGATGGCCGCAACGAGATCGAGGTGGATCTCGCCGCGCCCGGTTGGGGCTGGGCCGTGAGCGACGGCGGCACCAGTCCAGGCTTCGGCGTGGTGCGCTGCCGGGTGACGGGCCGGCCCAACCATCCGGTGCGGCTGTGGACCGTCGGCTGGCAGGGCATGACACAGCGTACCGGCAGCAAGCCGGAATACGGCTCCGACGTCTGCGAGTTCGCGCCGCTGGGTGCGGGCCGCTACACACTGCAGCCCGAAGGGGTGGAGGCTGCGGCCGAGGTCACGCTCGACGGCGGCCGGGTGATGTGGGTCACGTACACTGAAAGCGCAGCCCAGCCGGCCCGCGCCAGCATCATCGCCGGCTATCTGCGCGGGCCGGGCAGCCGCGGCCGCCGGCTGACCTTGACCGGCCCAGACGCGGTGCGCACCACGACCACGAACGACGACGGAACATATCGCTTCGATGGGCTGCCGCCCGGCATCTATCGCGTGGCGGTGGACGGCGCAGGCGTCGCCAAAGACGGCCTGGTTCTGGATGGGCAGAATCGGCTCAGCGTTGACCTGGAACTGCCGCCGCAGAGAGCCAGCATCATCCGCGGCAGCATCGCCAACGGCGCAGGGCGCCGCGTCCGCTTGCTGCCCGCCGCGGGCGCGACCCCGGCCGAGACGCAAGCGGACAGCGCGGGTAGCTATCGCTTCGAGCGTCTGGCCGCGGGCATCTATTCTGTGGCGGTCATGGAGAGCGCGCCCGCGACCGGCGTGGCCCAAGAGCGCGAGGGCATCGTGGTGGACGGCGGCAACCAGGCCGTCGTGGACTTCGAGCTGCCTGCGCCGCCGCCTGCCTGGCGCTGGTCCGTAGAAGATGGCGGGCCGGGGCCGGGCTTTGCGCTCGTGCGCTGCCGTGTGATCGGCGAGGCCGGCCGCGAGGTGCGGCTGTGGACTTCGGGCTGGGGCGGCGTCACGCAGCGGGCCGGCAGCAAGCCCGAGTATGGTCCCGACGCGTGCGAGTTCGCGCCGCTCGGACCAGGCGTCTATTGGGTGGAGCCGGCCGGGTTGGCGGCCGCTGGCGAACCGCCTCTGCGCGCCGAGGTGCGGCTGGCCGCGAACCGGGTAGCCTGGGTGCGCTTCGAGCCGCCGGCTGCGGCGGTCCAGCCGGCCGAACCGTCGCCTGTCCAGCCGCCGGCGCCCGCCGAGCCGCCGGCCAGCAACAGCGTGATCGCGGGCGCGGTGCGCAATGGCGAGGGGCTGACGGTCGTGCTGCGCGGCCCGGCGGCCGCGCCAGCCGAGCTCGTCACGACGGTGACGGCCGGCGGCTACCGCTTCGAGAACCTGGCCGCGGGGACCTACCGGGTCGCGATCCGGTCGGCGGATGCTGCTGCGGGCGAATTGGCAGCGCGAGCCGACATCACGGTGGACGGGGTGAATTCCGTCACGGTGGATTTCGATCTGCCGGCGGCCGTCGTCACGCAGAGCCGCGTCATTGGCCGCGTCAAAGACGGCGCCGGCCGCACGGTGATCCTGGAAGGGCCAGGGGGAACCCTCACGACGGTCGTGGCGGCCGACGAGACATATGGCTTCAGCGACCTGCCTCCGGGCGTCTACCGGGCGCGGGTGCAGGATGGCGAGCCGCTGGCCGGCGCCGGCCAGGTGCAGACGGGCATCGAGTTGGATGGCCGCAACACGGTGCGGGTGGATTTCGATCTCAACGCGTTGGAGCCGGGCAAAACCAGCGATCACTACCTGCTGGTGGGCAGCGTGGCCCGCTCGAAAGAGGATTTTCTGGCCGTTTTGCGTTATGTCGGCCGCTTCCAACCTGTCGTCGGTGGCGATGAAATCGCGGCGCGCCAGGCTCGCCATGTGACCATCCTGGGCAGTCTGAGCGCGATTAGCGCCCTGGTCGAGCAGGGCCTGCGGATGAGCGGCTGCCAGGTGCGGCGCATCGAGGGGAACTACGCCGAAGAGCTGGGCAAGCTGTTGGACGCCGATCGGCCCTTCTAACTTAGCGCCTGTCAAAAGATAACCTCCCGCTCTGGCCGGTCTCCGACCGAGCCAGTTCGGTAACTTGTTTCTTGACGCGTCCTTAGCTGGGTGAATCCTTGACGACATCTGCTTTCGCCTCCATTGGTTTGTTGCATCATCCCCGGAAACCCGAATCGCTCGTGTTGGCCGGACAGATGGCCAGCTTTTTCCATGGCCGCGGCTGCACGACCTGGTCTGGCTCGGCGTGGGACGAGCCAGAGGCGCTGGCGCACGTGGCTGACCTGGACCTGTTGGTCACGCTGGGCGGCGACGGCACCATATTGCGCGCCGCGCGCATCGGCAGCCGCTACGGTGTGCCCATCCTGGGCATCAAGCTGGGCCGGGTCAGTTTCCTGGGCGAAATCATGCCTGACAACTGGCAGGAGCCGCTTGGCCGGATGCTGGCGGGCGACTACTGGCTGGAAGAACGCATGTTGCTCGATGTCGCGGTGGCGCGCTCCAATGGCCCCACGCCCGCGCCCGGCGATCCGATCCCTTTGCCGCCCGCGCCCGATCATCGTTATCAGGCGTTGAACGATGTGGTGGTCAGCCGCGGCAGCCTGGCGCGGCTAATCACCGTGGAGGCGTGGGTTGATCAAAGCTACCTGACCAGCTACCGCGCGGACGGCGTCATCGTGGCCACGCCCACCGGCTGCACCGGCTACGCGCTGGCGGCCGGCGGTCCAGTCGTACCGCCCGAACTGAAGAATATCTTGCTGCTGCCGATCTGCCCCCACCTCAGCCTCGACCGTCCAGTGGTCCTATCCCAGGGCGCGACCGTCACGTTGCTGGCGCGCGCCGACCAGCCGCCGATCCTGACCGTGGACGGTCAGTTCGAGATCACCCTGGCCGAAGGGGATCGGGTGGAAATCTGCGCCAGCTCGCACGTCAGCCAGTTCGTGCACGTGCAAGACCGCGCCTACTTCTATCGGACATTGATGGAGAGGTTGAGGTGGTAGGTTGGTAGTATCCTCTCAATAATCCGGGGAAACGGCGGTCACAGACTGCCTACGAGCCTGCTTTCAGGGGGTCTGCGACCCCCGTCGGCCCCCACTTATTGAAAAGATACGGTTGGTAGATTGGTAGTTGGTAGATTGGTGAAGTGGTGGGCTGGTGGCAACGGCCCGTGTAGCACATCTTCCGTGCACCAGACCCCAATCTACCCCTCTACCAATGTACCAATCTACCAGTCACCACACATGGAGATCCCGTGACCGAAACCCTACTCACCCTCTACTGCGCGGTCCATCCGGGCCGCGAGACGATGTTGCGCTGTAATCGCTGCGACAAGCCGATCTGCTACCAGTGCGCGGTGCAGACGCCGGTTGGCTTTCGCTGCCGGGAGTGCGTGCGCAGCCAGCAGGCGGTCTACTACAACGCGGAGCGTCTCGATCTGCCGCTCGCCGGCGTCATCGCACTGGCGCTGGGCGCGGCGGTTGGCGCGCTGGCCTTCGCGGTGTTGGGCGGCTTCGGACTGTTCGGCTTCATCGCGGCGCTCTTCGTTGGTCCGTTCGCAGGCGGCCTCATCGCAGAAGCGATCCGCCGGGCGGTGAAACGCCGCCGCGCCCGCGAGATGAAATGGATTGCGGCCGGGGCTTGCATCGCGGGCATCGCGCTCGGCGGCCTGTTCTTGCTGATCGGCCAGGAGATCGTGGCTGGCGCGCCGCTCGGCATCCTACTCGGCGCTTTGCCAGCGCTCTTCTTTCGCCTGGATGTGTTGCTCCTGGCGGTGCTGGCGGCCAGCACGATCTACGCGCGTTTGCAGTGAAAAAGAGCAATGGCCCCATGACCTCGAAGACCTCCCCCGGCGGTCAACTGCCCGTCACCTTCTCTGCGCTGCGCTATCCGAACTTCCGGCGTTGGTTCATCGGCCAGGCGTTGTCGCTGATGGGCTCCTGGATGCAGTGGGTTGCGCAGGGCTGGGTCGTCTACGAGCTGACCGGCTCCAAGCTGGCGCTGGGCACGATATCGTTTATCGGCAGCGTCCCCACCCTGTTCCTGATGCTGCCGGCCGGCGCGGTGGCCGATCGCATCCCCAAGCGCCGGCTGATGCTCATCACGCAGAGTGCCATGATGGTTCTGGCATTGGCGCTAGCCGCGCTGGCCGCGACCGGGCTGCTTCAGGTATGGCACATCGCGGTGCTCGCATTCTGTTCGGGCATCGCCAATTCCTTCGACGCACCAGCGCGACAATCGCTGGCCGTCGAGATGGTGGAAGACCGCCGCGATCTGCAAAACGCGGTCGCGCTGAACTCCACGATGTTCAACCTGGCGCGCATCGTCGGGCCGGCGATCGGCGGCTACGTGCTGGCGTTCCTGGGCTCGGCCTGGTGTTTTGCGCTGAATGGCCTCAGCTTCGTGGCCGTGCTGGTCGCGCTGGCGGGGATGCGGTTGCCCGGCGTGGTCCAGGCGTCCCGCTCCGAGCATCTGCTGAAGCAGGTCAACGTCGGGCTGCGTTACGTGTGGGACACCGCTCTGGTGCGCTCGCTGATCGCGCTGGTCGGCGTGTCGTCGCTGTTCGGCTTCTTCTACTCGGTGCTGATGCCGGTGTTCGCGGCCGAGGTGTTGGCCGTGGGCGAGGCTGGCCTCGGCGCGTTGAACGCCGCCGTGGGGGCCGGTGCGCTGGTCGGGTCGCTGACGGTCGCCAGTCTGACGCGGTCGCGCCACAAGAGCGTCTTGCTCTACATCGGCAGCCTGATCTTCCCGGTCGCTCTCATCGTCTTCGCCTTCTCGCGTTCCTTCTCCGCCTCTCTCGCCTGTCTGGTGGTGGTGGGTTTCGGCTTCATCAGCCAGGGGGCGACGGCGAACACTCTGGTGCAGTCCATCGTGCCCGACGAGTTGCGCGGCCGCGTGATGAGCGTCTACTCGCTGGTCTTCTTCGGCACTGCGCCGTTCTCCTCCCTCCTCGCGGGCAGCCTGGCCCAGGCCTTCGGGCCAACCGCGGCGGTGCTGACGGGCGCAGTTGTCACCCTGGCGTGCGCCCTGTTTCTGTTGATGACCAGCCAGGGTCTGCGCACCGCAGCGCGCTGAGGGCCGCCTTAAGCCCTCGCTTAATAGACCCGCAGAGGCAGGAATCAGGGGGCAAGGGGGTGTGATTTGACAGAGATCGCCGCTCACGGGTATAATCTTCCTGTTAAGCGGGTGAGACCTGTGTGTCTGTCTCGCCTGCTTTTTCTGTCTAAAGGAGCGACAATAGATGGCTACAAAGCGAACATTTCAACCAAAGAAGCGTCGGCGCATGCGCGTGCACGGTTTCGTCTCTCGCATGAAGACCACCGGCGGTCGTCGGGTTCTACAATCCCGCCGCGCCAGGGGCCGCAAACGATTGACGGTATGACGGTTGCAGGTGGAGGATCATTGGACGCGGAACGCCCGGCTGGCGGCTGCGACGCTCCGCGCCGGGCAGCCGTGCATGGCTGAGGGAGCACAGCGTGAATCGCCGGCAGCGCCTGACCGACGCAGAACGATTCCAGCAGGTGCGTCGAGAGGGGGCCAGCTTCGCGAGTCCACTGCTGGTCCTGTGTCTGTTGCCGAACGCCGGGCCGGTAAGCCGGTGCGGTTTCTCCGTCAGCCGGCGTATCGGCAAGGCGGTCACGCGGAATCGGGCGCGCCGGCGGATGCGCGAGGCGCTGCGCCTGTTGTGGGATCTGATCGAGCCGGGCTGGGACATGGTATGGATCGGGCGTCCGGCGGTCGTCGAAGCCGAGTTCTCCGAATTACAGAGCGCCTGTGCCCGCCTGTTGCGGCGGGCACATTTGCTAAGAGTGCCGTCCGATCCTGTCACCCAGTGAAAGTACAGCCGTGAAGTCAGTGGTTCTTGCGCTGTTGCGTTTCTACAAACGATACATCTCATCGGCTCTGCCGCCGAGCTGTCGCTTCATGCCCACCTGCTCAGAGTACGCGTATGAAGCAATCGCCAGGTTCGGCGTGTTGCACGGCGGATGGCTTGGCCTGCGCCGCTTGACGCGCTGTCATCCGTTCAACCCCGGCGGCTACGATCCGGTCCCTGAGACGATCATCAAAACCAAGGAGTTCTAGTTAGCGTGAAAAGAAAACCTCATCGCCTGCTGTTGGTGTCGGCGCTGCTCTTTGCGGCAGTCGCCCTTACGGGATGCGGCATTCCGCAGGGAGATGTTGACCTGAATGCGCCTCCCGGTTGGTGGGAGGCGGTCATCGTCTATCCGGTCGCCAAGGTCCTGATCTTCATGCACGATGTCATCGAGGGCGCTGGCATCCCTTACGGCTATGGCTGGGCCATCATCCTCCTCACGCTCTTCCTGAAGATCGTCACCTTGCCGCTCACGCTGAAACAGCTCCAATCCACCAAGGCGATGCAGGCGCTCCAACCGCGGATGCGCGAACTGCAGGAGAAGTACGGCAAGGATCGCCAAAAACTCGCGGAAGAGCAGACCAAGCTGTATCGGGAGGCCAAGGTCAATCCGTTGGGCGGCTGTCTGCCGCTGCTGGTCCAACTACCGATCTTGTGGGGTCTGTACCAGGCGTTGTACGTTTTGGCCAACCCGAGCGTGGGTGAGCTGCAAGGCGCGGGTTTCTACTGGATCGGCGACCTCTCCTTCCCTGATCTGACCACCGGCACAGGTTGGATCGCGACCAGTTTTACCATCCGCGACTGGGGTATGCTATTTGCCTATGCCAGCCTGCCCATCATCATGATCGTCTCGCAGTTGGTTCTGCAGAAGATGTCGCAGCCAGCCAAGGCCGCGCAAGGGGGCGCGAAGGACCCGCAAAGCCAGATGATGAACCAGATGATGTTCTTCATGCCGATCATGTTCGGTTACATCACCCTGGGGCTGCCTTCTGGTCTGACGCTTTACTGGACCGTCTCGAACATCCTGGGCATCGTGCAGCAGTATTTCATCACAGGGTGGGGTGGATTGGTGGATTGGATTCCGGCGCTGAACCGCACGGCCACCGCTGCGGCGAGCAGCCCGGTTCAGGCGCCACCTTCCCCGCCTCCCCCATCCACAGCCGATGAGCGCGTGAAGCCGGTCATCAAACGCCGCCGGCGCCGCAAGTGAGCCGGAGACGGACCGGTGGTTTTTCTTGGAGATGAGGAAGCAAAGGGATGACAGCCGAAAAGAGTGAAGAGTTTCGCGGGAAGACCGTCGAACAGGCTACCGCTATCGGGCTGACCGCCCTCGGGATGTCCCGCGATGAGGTCGCGATAGAGGTCGTGCGGCCCGGCAGCCGCGGTGTGTTGGGCATCGGCGCGGAGGATGCGATCGTGCGGATCGTCCCGTTGCGCGTCGCGCGCGCCGAAGCTGCGCCTGCGCCGCGGAGCGCGCCAGAGCCGACCCGGGCCGCGCCGCCTGCGCCCAAGCCTGTAGCGAGCGCGACTGAGCCGGCGCCCACACCCCAAGCGCAACCCAAAGCCGAAGGCAAGCAAGCGCAGGCCAGGCCGCAGCCTAAGCCAGAGGCGGCGAAGGGGTCGCGATCCGTCTCGGCGGCCAGAGCCGGGGAAGATGACCGGGCGACTGAAGCGCTCCAGATGGGGAGCGAGTTCCTGGCGGGCATGTTAGAGCGCATGGGCTTGCAGGCCGACGTCGAAATCACCCAGCAAAGTGACGCCGAATCGGACGACGACGAGCGTGTGCAAGTGCTCAACATCGTTGGCGACGACCTGGGCGTGCTGATCGGCCGGCAGAACGAGGTGCTCTCGGCTCTGGAGTTCATCACGCGGTTGGCGGTAAACCAGCGCAGCCGCTCGCGCAGCAGCTTCGTGCTGGATGTCAACGGGTATCGCGCCCGGCGAGCCGAGTCGCTGCGCAAGCTGGCTTTCCGCACCGCGGAGCAGGTGGTGCAGGTCGGTCGCACCATGACCCTGGAACCGATGCCGCCGGCCGAGCGCCGCATCATCCACCTGGCCCTGCGTGATCATCCCAAGGTCTACACGCAGAGCGTAGGCGAGGGCGATCGGCGAAAAGTGACGGTGATCCTGAAGCGTGATGCGTAGAACGCACGCAGTTTCTACCTTGACCAAGCGAGGCGCTCTTGCGCATTGACTTTCTGGTCATCGGTCACATAACCCATGATCGCACGCCAGACGGCTATCGCCTGGGCGGCACAGTGTCCTACGCCGCGGTCACCGCGCGCCGGCTGGGCCGCCAGGCCGCGATCCTGACGCGTGCGTCGGCCGATGGACTGACTACTGATTCGCCTTCCGGCCCTCCGGCCAATGCGGCGGCCCAGCCGGGCAGCGTGTTGGAGGGGGTCGCGATCCATCTGTTGCCTTCGCCGGTCAGCACCACCTTCGTGAATCTGTATCGCGACGGCCAGCGCACCCAGGTAATCGAAGCGTTGGCCGATCCCATCCACGCCGCGGACCTGCCCGCGGC
Source organism: Chloroflexota bacterium (assembly GCA_016876015.1). Taxonomy (GTDB): domain Bacteria; phylum Chloroflexota; class Anaerolineae; order CG2-30-64-16; family CG2-30-64-16; genus VGOD01. The sequence goes on along the minus strand of VGOD01000064.1, from coordinate 7,743 downwards.
GTGGGCCGATGCGCCAATCGTGCTGCTGGGCCCGATCGCCCGCGAAATCCCGGCGGAGTGGACGCGGGTATTTCCGAACGCACTGATCGGCGTGACGCCTCAGGGCTGGATGCGCGAATGGGACGCGGCCGGCCACGTCAGACCGGCGCGTTGGGCCAACGCCGCGGACTTCCTGGCCTGCGCCGACGTCTTGATCCTCAGCCGGGAGGACGCCGGCGGCGATGATGCCTACATCGCCGAGTTGGCCAGCCACGCGGCGCTGATGGTCGTCACCGATGGCTGGCACGGCGCTACGGTCTATCGGGACGGCGTGAACATGCACGTTCCCCCGCGCCTGGCAGCCGAGGTGGATCCCACTGGAGCCGGCGATGTCTTCGCCGCCGCATTCTTGATCCGGCTGGCCGAGACAGATGACCCCCTCGACGCGGCGCGCTTTGCCAACATCGTCGCCTCGATGTCGGTCGAGGCGATGGGGATGGACGGCATACCCGATCGGCGACAAGTTGAGGAGTGGCTGGCGACGCACGGGCCCTGACGCGTCCACACCGCCAGCCGCCCACGACGAATGAGGCGCCTATGGCCCGCATCTACGCTTTCGCCAACCAGAAGGGCGGGGTGGGCAAGACGACAACCGCCGTCAACTTAAGCGCCTACCTGGCGGCTGCCGGCAAGCGTGTATTGCTGGTGGACGCCGATCCACAGGCGAACGCCACCAGCAGCCTGGGAATTGACGGCAGTATCCTGCCCTATTGTCTCTACGACCCCATCATCAACCGCAAGCCGCTGGCCGAAGTCATCATCTCGACGGCCCACGCGAACCTGGAGCTGGCGCCCAGCGCGCCGGCGCTGGCCGGCGCCGAGGTCGAGCTGGTGTCCATGTTCGCCAGGGAACACCAGTTACGCAAGATGCTGGAACCGGTGATCGCGGCCTTCGATCATATCTTGCTCGATTGCCCGCCCAGCCTGGGGCTGCTGACCGTCAACGCGCTGACGGCCGCGCGCGATGGGGTGATCGTGCCGATCCAGTGCGAGTACCTGGCGCTCGAAGGCCTGGGCCGGCTTTGGCAAACCATCCAGCTCGTGCGCGAACATCTCAATCCACGCGTCTCCATCAGCGGCATGGTGCTGACCATGTTCGATCCCCGCACCAATCTGTCCATGCAGGTCGTCAACGAGGTGCGGAAACACTTTCCTGAACAGACCTTCCGCACGATCATCCCGCGCAATGTGCGGCTGAGCGAAGCGCCGAGCTATGGTCAGACGATCCTGGCGTATGCGCCGACCTCCACGGGCGCGGCGGCCTATGCTGCACTGGCCCAGGAGCTGTTGGCGCGGGAGGGAGCCGCATGAGCGCAGCCAAGAGTGGATTGGGCCGGGGGCTGGGCGCGCTGATTCCGCCCCCCGCGACCGGGCCGGCCGCGGGGATGGCCGGCGTCTTGAACGTGCCGGTGGGCGACATCCGGCCCAACCCGCGCCAGCCGCGCACGACGATCTCGGCCGAGACGCTGACCGAGTTGGCGGCTTCCATCAAGGCTCATGGGGTGATCCAGCCGTTGATCGTCACGCGCGGCCGGCCCACCGACCCGGCGCCCTATCTGCTGATCGCAGGCGAACGGCGCTGGCGGGCCGCGCAGGCGGCCGGGCTGGCAGCCGTGCCGGTGGTGGTCAAAGAGGCCACGCCGCAACAGTTCATCGAGCTGGCCCTGGTGGAGAATATCCAACGCGCGGACCTGAATCCGCTGGAGGAGGCCGCGGCCTATCAGTCCTTGATGCAGGAGTTCGGCCTGAGCCAACAGGAGGTCGCGGAGCGGGTAGGGCGCAGCCGGGCGGCCGTAGCCAACATCGTGCGGTTGCTGCGCCTGCCCGAACGGGTGAAGACGTTGCTGGCGGAAAATACCTTGAGCGAGGGTCACGCCCGCGCCTTGTTGGCCTTGCCCGACGACGAAACGATCACCCAGGCGGCCGAACAGGTCGTGGCGCGCGGCTTGACTGTGCGCCAGACGGAAGAGCTGGCGCGGCGGCTTCTGGCGGTTGCGGAGGCGGCCCAGGCCGCGGAAGAGGTCTCCGCGGCTGCCGACGATCCCGCTGCCGCGCACACGCGGCGGCTAGAAGACGAGTTCCGCAGCGTGCTCGGCACGAAAGTCTCCCTCATGCGCGGCCGGCGCGGCGGCCGGCTGGTGATTCACTTCTATTCCGAAGAGGAATTGCAGGCGATCTATCAGCACATCGTGGGCGAGGGGTGATTCGGGCGAACGTCGCGTCCAGACCTGACAGGTTTCTGAAACCTGTTAGGTCTGGTCTTACAACACCAACCGCAACGGCTGTTCCAACGCGGCCTGGAATGCCTGCATGAAGCGCGCGGCCTCCGCGCCGTCGGTCACGCGGTGGTCGGCCGAGATGGTCGCCTTCATGCGCGTGCCCACCGCGAGCTGGCCGTCTCGCACCACGGCCGCCTGCTGCACCGCGCCCACCGCCAATATGGCGGCCTGCGGCGGGTTGATGATGGCGATGAAGTCGTCCACGCCGAACATCCCCAGGTTGCTGATCGTGAAGGTTCCGCCCACCATGTCATCCGGCCGCATCCGGCCATCGCGCGCGCGGCCGACCAACTCACGCGCCTCGGCGGCGATCTGCGCCAACGGTTTGATGTCGCAGTCGCGGATGACCGTGGTGACCAGGCCCGTCTCGCGCGCCACCGCGATGCCGATGTTGATCTGCTCGTGGATGCGGATTTCATCGCCGGCAAAGGACGCGTTGATGTTGGGAAACTGCTTGAGCGCCACGGCTGCGGCCTTGACGATCAGATCGTTGACCGAGATCTTGCCGTCTTCGGGCAGCAAGGCGTTGAGCTGACTGCGCAGCGCCATCGCCGCGGCCATGTCAATCTCCATCGTGATGTAGAAATGCGGCGCCTGCTGCTTGCTCTCGACCATCCGCCGGCCGATCGTCTGGCGGATGCCAGCCAGCGGGATCGCCTGATAGCCTGCCCCGGCCGGCTCGTAGGAGGGGATGGGCATGGGAGGCGACGGCGGGGCTGCTTTTGCAGCCTTGGCAGCGCGCTCCTGGCGGGCCAGGTAGGTCTCGATGTCGTGCTTGATGACTCGGCCGGCCGGCCCTGTGCCCTGCACTTTGCGCAGGTCAATGCCCAGCTCGCCGGCCATGCGCGCGGCCACCGGCGAAGCTAACAACCGCCCCCCCTCCGCAACCGCCCCTCTCTCCTCCTCCCCCTCAGCCTCCGCCTTAGCCTCGACCTCAGCCTTAGCCTTAACCTTAGCCTCAGCCTCGACCCTGCCCACACCCAACGCGACCAGGTCCACCGTTTCGCCTGCCTCGCCGATGACGGCGATCGGCGCGCCGATGGGGACGCTTTCGCCCGTCTGTACCAGGATTTCGAGCAGGACGCCCCCCCGGAACGCCGGGACCTCGACGCTGGCCTTGTCGGTTTCGATGATCGCGATGATCTCGCCCTGGCCGATGGAATCGCCGGCCGCCTTGACCCACTCGCCCAGTTTGCCTTCCTGCATGTCGAAGCCCAGCTTGGGCATATTGATGAGTTCGGCCATGTGAATGCTCCTTGCTCTACTTGAGATACAGCACGTCCTTCACCGCGTTGATCACATCGGCGGTCTGCGGCAACGCCAACTGCTCCAGGCGTTGGTTATAGGGCAGTGGGACTTCGGCCTGGGCCACGCGACGGACCGGCGCGTCCAGATAGTCGAAAGCCAGCTCGGCCACGCGGCTGGCCACCTCTGCGCCGACGCCGAACGAGCGCCAACCCTCTTCCACCACGACCACGCGATTCGTCTTTTTCACCGAGTCAATGACCGGCCCGATGTCGAGCGGCCGCAGCGTGCGCAGATCAACGACCTCGGCCTGAATGCCCTCGCCGGCCAGCTTCTCCGCGGCCTCCAACGCGACTTGCAGCATCTTAGAATAGGAGACGATGGTGACGTCCCCGCCCGCGCGCTTCACGTCGGAGACGCCGATGGGAACCAGGAAATCCTCGTCATCAGGGACTTCGCCTTTGGCCTGGTAGAGGGTGGCGTGCTCGATGAAGAACACCGGGTCTTCGTCGCGAATGGCTGCTTTGAGCAGGCCCTTGGCGTCGGCCGGCGTGCCGGGCGCGACGACCTTGAGGCCGGGGAAGTGGGCGAAGATCACATCTGGCGTCTGCGAGTGCGTGGCGCCCAACTGGCGTCCGCCGCCGCCGACGGTGCGAATCACCAGCGGAACCCGGATCTGGCCGTTGAACATGTAGTGCATCTTCGCGGCGTGGTTGACGATCTGATCGAGCGCCAGAAAGGCAAAATTGATCGTCATCAGCTCGGCCACCGGCCGCAGGCCCGCGATGGCTGCGCCGATCGCCGCGCCCACGATGACGCTCTCTGCAATGGGCGTATCGCGCACGCGCTTTTCGCCGAACTCGTCCAGGAATCCGCGGGTGACCGCGTAGGTGCCGCCCCACTTGCCGATTTCTTCGCCCATGATGAAGACCCGCTCGTCGCGGTACATCTCTTCGCGCAGCGCCTGGCTGATCGCCTCTCGAACTGACATGCGTGCCATGCTATGCCTCCGCTCGCCGATCCCCAATGGGGTTGACGTAAATATGTTCCCAGAGCGCAGCATCCTCTGGCTCTGGGCTGTTTTTGGCGAACGCGACGATCTCGTCCACCTCGGCCGCGATCTCGGCCTGGATGTTGGCGAAGAGCTCCACGCTGGCCGCGCCTTCGGCGTTCATCTTATCCTCCACGCGGCAGAGCGGATCGCGTTCGCGCCATTGCTCGATCTCCTCCCTGGTGCGATAACGCTCCGGGTCGCCCATTGAATGGCCGACATAGCGATAGGTGATGGCTTCGAGCAGCACCGGGCCTTCGCGGCGCGCATAGTCCAGAGCGCCGGACATGGCCTGGTAAACCTCGGCCACATCCTGCCCATTGAACTGCTGGTTTTCGATGCCGTAGGCGCAGCCCTTCTCATAGATGTTCGTGAGCGAAGAAGCCCGGCCCACCTCGGTGCCCATGCCATACTGGTTATTCTCCACGAGGAACACCACGGGCAGCTTCCACAGCGCAGCCAGATTCAAGGATTCATGGAAGTAGCCGATATTGGTCGTGCCTTCGCCCAGCACGCACAACACAGCCTCAGCGCCCGCATTATAGCGGATCGCCAGCCCCACGCCGGTCGCCAGCGGCAGGTGGCCGCCGACGATCGCATGGCCGCCCCAGTAGTGGTGCGCCGCGCTGGCCAGGTGCATCGAGCCGCCCTTGCCGCCGCTGACGCCTGTGGCCTTGCCGAGCAACTCGGCCATCACCTGCCCCGCGTCCAGCCCGCGGGCGATGGCCCAACCGTGATCGCGATAGGCGGTCAGCAGGTGATCCTGCTGGCCCAGCGCCTTGCACGCGCCGACCGCGATCGCTTCTTCGCCGATGTAGAGATGCAGAAAGCCGCCGATCTTGCCTTCAGCGTATAGCTCGGCGGATTTCTCTTCGAAGCGCCGAATGAGCGCCATCTGCCGATAGAGTTCGAGCAATTCGCTGTCTGTGAGTTCTCGCGTCACTTGAAACCCTCCTTCGTAGTTCTTGTCGAGACTTCGGGTCCACAAAACCGGCAAGTCTCTGTACTCAAGCCAGGCCTGCGCCGATCCTCTCTTGTTCTCGGCTGGGCAGCAGCACAAAGGACGCCGCGCCGAGCAACTGCAATCCGCCGATGATCAGCAACGCCGAGCGCGTGCCGGTCATGCCGGCCAGAGCGGCGCCCAACATCGGGCCAACAGTCATGGCTACGCTGACAAACATCTGGGCGGCGGCCGCGAACGTGGGTTGGCGCCCTTCGGGGCACGTCGCCAGCAACATGTCGAACAAGCCGATATCCACGCCTGCCACGGTGAAGCCCCACACCGCGGCCGCGGGGAGTAACCATAACATGCTGGGCGCCAACGCCGTCAGGAGCGGGTAGAGCGCCAGCGAGCTGGCGCACACCAGCAACAACGTGCGGTGTCCGATGCGATTGGTCATGCGACCCCAGAAGATGTATCCTATCACCAACATCGCATAACCTACTGTGCCGCGCAACCCAATCCAGGTATCAGTGGCGTGCAGATCCTGCACCCAGAAGAGGCTGAAGAGCCCGGCCGGCATCGCCAGCGTCAGACGATAAAGCAGGCTGGCGACGTTGTAGCGCACGAAGGCTCGCGATTCCGTGAAGGGCCGCAAGTACGCAGTAATCCGCGCGGCCAGGCCGGGATTGGCGGCGCGCTGAAGACGCCCGTTCCCTGAAGCGCCGTTGTCTTGAGCAAGGCTCTTGCATGAGGCGTTCACCGGGTATGTTGGGCCGCTGGCGCTTTCAAATGGCGGCACTTGCACCCTGGCGAAGTATTGCAGGTTGAGCACACCGGCTACAAAGGAGATCAGAAAGACGATTTGATACCCGACCGGAAAGGTTGCGCGATCGAGCATATACCCGAACATCGCGATGCACAGCGCGGATGTCAGGCTCAACAGCGCCCAGCGCGCGCCGTTGAGCTGTGCGCGTTGCTGCGGCGGCACGGCTTTCTGCATGAACGCGGTCCAGGCAGGCACGTGGATGGCGTTGGGAATCGCAGCCAGCGACCAGATGAGGATGATCGCCAGCGGCGCGTGGGCGGCGGGCAAGACCAGGGGCGTCAGGGCGATGAGCGGATAGGAGATCCGCGCGATGAGCGCCATGCGCACAAAGAGCGAGACCAGATCGCGGTGGCGTTCCGCGTAGGCGCCGCCGGGAACGTAGGCGAGAACGCCTAAGAACGCCGGCCCCGAGGCCAGCAGGCTGATGAGGGATGCCGGCGCGCCGAGGCGCGCCAGAAACACCGGCAGGTAGTTAAAGATCCCGCCGTCCACGGGGCCAAACCAAAAGCCGCTCAGGAGCAGGTTGCGGTAGTTGCGCTCTTCGACCGTTGTGGCGCCGCGGCCGAAGACAAACCAGGCGAGCCGGCTCCAGGCTCGCCGCACGATTCCTGTGTACATGGACATCAGTGTATCATCGGGGCCGTGTAGATGGCAAGAACGCGGGGGCGCGAACGCACGAACTTCGCCAATCAACCACCAGGCCCCTTACCGGAAGAGGCCCTACGGAGCGCTCCACCGACCCGCGCGATAATGGGTGGTAACGTAGCGCAGGTTGCCAACTTGCGCGATGAATTATTGGCCTGCGGCGCACTTTATGATAAACTGATCCAGAATCACGGCGCCCCGTGCGAGACCGCACGCGGCCCTTGTTTTCTGATCGCTGACTTTCGAGGCAAGCAGTACGATGAACAATACGCGTCCGGCGCGCAGCAATCTGATCTATGTTGTGCTGCTGGTTATACTGGGGGCGCTTCTCTTCTCCTCTTTCACGCGCAACCGGGAGACGATCCCCTCTGTGGACATCGGCGAGGTGGCCCAGCAGGCGCGCGCGGGCCAGGTCGAACGGATCGCGGTGAGCGGCCAGGAGCTTACGGTGGAGTTTGCCGATGGCAAGACAGCTCGCTCGCGCAAAGAGGATGCCGGCAGCGTCGTGGAGACGCTGCGCAACCTGGGGGTCCCAGAAAGCGCCTTCGGCAGCGGACCCAATCAGATCCAGATCACTGTTCAACCGCCCAGCTTCTGGACGTCGGCCGGGCCGCTGCTGGCATCGGTTGTCCCGGTGCTTCTGCTGGCGGTCTTCGTGCTCTTCTTGATGCGCCAGGCGCAAGGCGCGGGCAATCAGGCGCTGTTGTTCGGCAAG
>VGOD01000063.1 GCA_016876015.1 Chloroflexota bacterium | reverse complement strand
TGAAGTCCTGACCACAACCAGTGAAGCCTGGATCTACGCTGGCATGGTACAGCTCATGTTGCAGCGCCTTGCCCGCAACCCTGCCGTATACCTGTGAAAGCGCAGTAAAACTTCTAAAACATGCTCTTACAACACGCCGCCAGGCGCGGAATGCTGGATTACGAGATGACGCCGGTTGTCGCCGCGACGCTCAACGACCTGGACGAGAAGCGAGTGATGGCCTTCCTTTCTTCTCGGCTGCGTGCGGGCGCGCCGACTCGCTCGCTTGACCAACAGCTGCAAACCCTGGGTGCAGCACGCGATACCAACGGGACGATTCATCCTACCGTGGCTGGGCTGCTCTGCTTTGGCAACTGGCCCCAGTTCTTTTTCAACCATGCCACTATCCTGGCTGGTCGGCTGGTCGGCCCACTGGGCACGCAGATTGTGGATCGCGCGATCATCGAGGGTGCATTGCCGGAAATGATAGACAGGGTCGTGCAATTCGTGACCCGCAACACGCGGCACGGCTTGCGCATCGGCGACCTGTGGACAGCGCGGGCCCAAGAGGTGGATGAATACCCCCTGGACGCGGTGCGCGAGGCGATCACCAATGCCTGCTGCCATCGCGATTACCTGGAGCGCAGCCCGATCCAAGTGAAGATCTATGACGATCGCCTGGTGATCGCCAACCCCGGCGGCCTGCTGCCCGGCCTCGATGTGGCGCACCTGGAGGGACAACACAGACCGCGCAACCCGCGCCTGGCCGAGTGGCTCCATAGCCTGGGCTACGTGGAGCGCTTCGGCGTAGGGCTGATTCGCATGAGAGAGGCGATGGCGAAGGTCGGCCGGCCGGCCCCGGAAATCCAGGCGACGCCTGAGAGCTTTGTGTTGACGTTGCGCAGGCCTGGGCCGGTGGATGTGCAAGCCGCGGCCATCGTGATGGCCGCTTCGACGCCATCCACGGTAGCGGAAGCACGGCCGTGGTACGCACAAGCCTGGCGGCAATAGGTCGGTCTCGATATGCAAATCCGTGACTATCAGCAGTGGCTGGCAGCCTGGGACCGTGCGCGGGGCTGGGATCGCGTCTCGCCGTCCCACACCCTGGTTCATGCGCTCGAGGAGTTGGGCGAGGTCGCCCGACTGCTGCTCCAGTGGGAAGGCTACAAACAGGCCGCAAGCCAGGAGCAGTTGCGCGCCGACCTGGAAGAGGAGTTGTCGGACGTCTTCGTGTTCCTTTTCAAACTGGCCTATCAGACCGGCGTGGATGTGGAGGCCGCGCTGGCGCGCGGGCAGGCGAAGGCGGACGGCCGTCACTGGGATTTGGACAAGGCGAACGCGGAACTGGCGCGTTATCATGCGCGGCAGGCGGAGGCGTTGGCGCAGATGGTGGGAGGGCAAAATGGACGGACGGATCGAGATTCCTGACGTATCTTCTCAATTTGTAGGGGCGCACCCTTGCGGTCGCCCCGGCGGGCAGGCGCAAGGCCATGCCCCTACCCCGGATTATTGAGAAGATACCGGAGTGGCATCGCGATTTGCTGATGAGAATGACTCAGGCGACATCGAACCGGGGCCAGGTGATCTCGTCGGCGACGGCTGCGTTCCTCTCTGGGTATCTGACCTTCCGACACTCTTATCGGCATGCGTATGCGTTTTTCCTGGATTGGAGTAAGATGCGCGATCTGGTGATCGCGCTGGCCGATGTCTGGGCGCAGACCAAACAGGAGCTTCTGGCGTTCCTTGCGACCTTGCATTAGCCTCTTGTCGTTCACATTTCATTTACCTGACGGTAATAGGAGTTTTTCCGTTATGGCGATTAATAAGCCTCCGTCTTTCCAAGAAGTTATCATGCGGCTCCAGGCCTACTGGGCCGAGCATGGCTGTCTGATCTGGCAGCCGTACAGCGAAAAAGTCGGCGCGGGCACGGGCAATCCGGCTACGGTGCTGCGCGTGCTGGGGCCAGAGCCGTGGAACGTGGCCTACGTCGAGCCGAGCTACCGGCCCGACGACGGTCGTTACGCCGAAAACCCCAACCGGATGCAGATGCACACCCAGTTCCAGGTGATCCTCAAGCCGGCGCCGGCCGATTCGCAAGAGCTGTATCTGCGCAGCCTGGAAGCCATCGGCATTGACCGCAGCCAGCACGACATCCGTTTCGTGGAGGATAACTGGGAATCTCCCGCGCTGGGCGCCTGGGGCCTGGGCTGGGAGGTGTGGCTGGATGGGCTGGAGATCAGCCAATACACCTATTTCCAGCAGGCCGGCGGCTATCCGCTCGACCCGATCCCGGTGGAATACACCTATGGCCTGGAACGCATCGTCATGTATCTGCAAGGGGTGGCTGAGGTGTGGCAGATTGACTGGGATGGCCGGCGCACCTATGGCGATGTGCTCAAGCAGGCCGAGATCGAGCATTGCAGGTACGATTTCGAGATCGCCGATGTGAACCGCCTGAAGACGATGTATGACCTGTTCGAGGCGGAGGCGAAAAGCTGCCTGACCCATCGGTTGGTGATCCCTGCTCACGATTATGTCTTGCGCTGCTCGCACACCTTCAACCTGCTCGATGCGCGCGGCGCCATTGGCGTCACCGAGCGCGCGGCCTTCTTCGGCCGCATGCGCGAGCTCGCGCGGCAAGTGGCTGTCGCCTATGTCGAACAGCGGGGGCATGAGGAGTTTCCGTGGCTGAAGAGCGAGGAAACAAGTAGACAAGTAGACAAGGCCGGGGGAGCGGGTCTCCTTGTTTCCTTGTCTACTGATTTCCCCTGCACCTACCTCCTCGAAATCGGCACGGAGGAGCTGCCAGCGGCCGATCTTCAGTCGGCGATCGAGCAGTTGAAGGTCGCGACGCCGAAGTTGCTGGCCGATCTGCGGCTGGCGCACGGCGCGATCTTCGTTTCGGGTACGCCGCGGCGGCTTGTCGCGCTGATCGAGGCGTTGACCCCGCGCCAGGCAGATGAGGAGACGGCCGTCAAAGGCCCGCCGGCCGATCGGGCCTTCGATGCAGGCGGCGCGGCGACCCCCGCCGCGGTCGGTTTTGCGCGCAAGTATGGCGTGCCGGTCGAGACGCTGGAAATCCGGGAGGAAGGGGCACGGTCGGAGACCGGCCCCAGCGCGGCACGGTCGGAGACCGGCCCCAGCGCGGCGCGGTCAGGAGACCGGCCCCAACACTATGTGTATGCAGTGGTGCGGCGCGCGGGTCTGCCGGCGCTGGATGTGCTGCCCGAAGCGCTGCCTAGGCTGATCGCCGGCATAAAGTTCGGCAAGACGATGCGGTGGCTGCCCGCGTCCCGCGAAGCGGGAAATAGCACGAACGTCGCGTTCTCGCGACCAGTGCGCTGGCTGGTTTCACTGTACGGCGAGACGGTCGTGCCGTTCGAGTACGCAGGCCTGATCGCGGGGCGGATCACGCGCGGCCCGCGCGCCGCCGGCTCGCCGGAGATCGAGGTGCCGAACGCCGACGCCTATCTGCCGCTAATGGCCTCGCACCGCGTGATCGTGGATCGCGACGCCCGTCGCGCCACGATCCAGGCGCAGGTGGCCGAGCTGGCCGCGCAGGTCGGCGGGGCGACGCCAGATGATCCCGGCCTGCTCGACGAAGTGACCGACCTGGTCGAACAGCCCACCGCCATCCTCGGCAGCTTCGCCGACGAGTATCTGCGCCTGCCCAAAGAGGTGCTGATCACGATGATGAAGAAGCATCAGCGGTATTTTCCGGTGATAGGAAACGGGGAAACAAGGAAACAAGGAAACAAGGAGGGTGACTCCCTTGTCTACTTGTCTACTCATCTACCTGCCTCCTCGTCTACTTGTCTACCCGCTTCCTTGTCTCCCCGTCTACTCTCCTATTTCATCACCGTCCGCAACGGCCCGGCCGAGCACGCGGAGATCGTGGCGGCGGGCAACGAGGGGGTGATCCGAGCGCGCTATGCGGATGCGGCGTATTTCTTCCGCGCTGACACCGCGCGGCCGCTGGCGAGCTTCACCCCGCGGCTGGGCACGCTGACCTTCCAGGAGAAGCTCGGTTCGATGCTGGACAAGGTGCGTCGCGTCGAGGTGGTCGCACCCGCGCTGGCCGGGCTGCTCGGCCTGGACGATGGCGAGCGGGCGATTACCCAGCGCGCGGCGGCGCTCTTCAAGAGCGACCTGGCGACGCAGATGGTGGTCGAGCTGACCTCGCTGCAAGGCATCATGGGGCGGGAATACGCGCGCATCTCCGGCGAGCCGGACGATGTCGCCGTCGCGATCTACGAGCACTACCTGCCGCGCTTCCAGGGCGATGCCCCGCCCGCGTCCCGGCCGGGCTTGCTCCTGGGGATCGCCAACCGGCTCGACTCGCTCGTCGGGCTGTTCGCCGTGGGCCTGGCGCCGACCGCCTCGGCCGATCCGTTCGGGTTGCGCCGCGACGCGCTGGGGCTGGTCGGCGCGCTGGTCGGGTGCAGCCAGCCGTTCGACCTGCGCCCCGCGCTCAAAGCGGCCGCCGGCGCCATGCCCGTGCCCGTCAGCGACGCCGTGCTGGGGGATGTCCTGACCTTCATCCGGGATCGGTTCTACGTGTGGCTCCGCGATCAAGGGCTGGCGCACGATGTGGTGTCGGCGGCGCTGGCGGAACAGGCGCACGATCCGTATCGCGCGGCCGCGGCCGCGCGCGAGCTGGCCGCGCTGGTCAAGACGCTGGACTGGCCGGAGATCCTGACCGCCTACGCGCGCTGCAAACGGATCGTGCGGGCTGTGCCAGAAGTCTATGAACTGGCTCCAGAGCACTATGGCGATCCGGCGACGTCGGAGCTCTATCAGGCCTGGGAGAACGCCATACGCAATACGCAGTACGCCATACGCAATACGCAGTACGCAATACGCAATGTCGCAACCCTGGCCCAGGAACTCCGCGCCCTCCACGCGCCCATCAACCGCTTCTTCACCGATGTGCTGGTCAATGCCGAGGACCCGGACGTGCGCCGGGCGCGGCTGGCGCTGGTGCAACGCATCGCGGCGCTGCCGGAGGGGATCGCGGATTTGAGTTTGTTGCAGGGGTTCTGATGATCCCACTCAAACTCCGTCTCCAACACTTCATGTGCTACCGCGAGGAGCAGACCCTCGACTTCTCCGGCATCCACCTGGCCTGTCTGACCGGCGACAACGGGCACGGCAAGTCCACGCTGCTCGATGCGATCACCTGGGCGCTGTGGGGCAAGGCACGCGCGCGGCGCGATGACGAGCTGATCACCCTGGGCGAAACCGAGATGTGGGTCGAGTTCGAGTTCGGGCTGGCCGGGCAGCGTTACCGCATCTGGCGGCAGCGCAGCAAGAAGGGCCGCGGGCAAAGCGATCTGCATTTCTATGTCTGGAATCCTTCGACTTCGTCCGGCAAACTACTGCCGGACTCCGCTCAGGATGCTGTGGGGGGCGATTGGCGACTCCTCGACGACGGCGGCCTGCTCGAGCGCCAGGCGCAGATCATCCGCACGCTGCGGCTCGACTACGACACCTTCGTCAACTCCTCCTTCTTGCTCCAGGGCCGCGCCGATTCGTTCACGCTCAAGACGCCGAGCGAGCGCAAACAGATCCTGTCCGACATCCTGGGGCTGAGCCGCTATGATCTCTATGAGGAGCGCGCCAAACAGGAGGCGCAGGCGTGCAAGGAACGGGTGGGGCTGATCGAGGGCGAGCTGAAGGCGATCGAGCGCGACCTGGTGCGGCGCAGCGACTATCAGGCGCAACTGAGCGCCGCGCACACGGCCGCGCTGACGGCCGCGGCTGCGCTGCGCCAGGCCGAGGCTGAGCAAGGGCAGGCGCGGCTGGCGGTCCAGGGGCTGCAAGCCCAGGCGCAGCAGTTGGCCGATCTGCGCCGACGCCTGGCCCGCGGGGAAGAGGAGTTGCGCACAGGCGGCCAGCAGCTCGAGGCCGGCCGGCAGCGCCTGGCCCAGATCGAGAAGGTGCTGGCCGAACGCGACGAGATCGAGGCTGGCTGGGCCGCGCTGCAAAGCGCGCGCGAGGATGACGCTGCGTGGAATGGCCGGCTGCTGCGTCACACGCAGACCCAGGAGCGGCTCAATGGAGCCAGGTTGGCGGTGGACCAGGCGCGGCTGGCGCTGGAAGCCGACCAGAAGCGCCTGGCTGACCGCCACGCCGACCTGGGCCGCAAGATCGCTGCCGGGCAGGAACAGTCGCTGCTGCTGGCGCAGGCGAGGGTCGCGCTGGCTCATCTGGATGAGCTGCAAGCCCGTCGCGATGCCCTGGCCGCGGAGCTGCGCGAGCTGGGTGAGCGGTCGGCGACGCTGAAGGCCGAAAACGACCGCTTGAAGGCGGAAGGGCAAGCAGTCAGAGACAGGCTCGATCTGATGGTCGCAACCGATGCGCCGATCTGTCCCCTCTGCCGGCAGCCGCTCGCACCCGAACATCGTGATCGGCTGGTGGCCGGGTTCGACGCCGAGCGAACCGATCTCCTGGCCCGGTGGACCGCCAATCGCGACGCGCTGCACGCCCTGGCCGAGCGCAAATCGTCCCTCGAGACCGAGGATGCCGACCTGGCTCGCCAGCTTCGCGCCCGTGACGCACGGCAGCGCCAGGCCGCCCAGGCCGAGGCCGCGGTGAGCGAAGGCCAGGCCGCGGCCGAGGAACAGGCGCGCATCGCCGAGCAGAGCGCACAACTGGCCGCCAGGCTGGCCGCCGAAGATTACGCGGCCGCCGAGCGCGCGGAGTTGAGCCGCCTCCAGGCTGAGCTGGTCGAGGCAGGTTACGATACCGCCGCGCACGAAGCGGCTCGCCGGCAGACCGAGCGTCTGGCGTCGTTCGATGCGCGCTATCAGCGCCAACTCTTGCCGGCCCTGGATGGCGAAGCCGAAGCACGCGCCCGCGTGAGCGATCTGGCCGGCCAGCTCGGCCGCCGCGAGGCGGACCTGGCCGCCGATCGCGCGGAAGCGACGCGGCTGAACGCGGCCGTGGCCGATCTGCCGCAGCGTCAGGCCACTCTCGCTCGCGCTGACGCCGCGGTGGAAGCCGCGGCCGGCGCCGAGCGCCGCGCGCGGCAGAACGAGGGCGCAGCCATGCAGCAGCTTCATGCGCTGGACGCGTTGGCCGCACGCCGCGATAAACTGGCTGCGGACATCGACGCGCTTAACGTGCAGATCAGCATCTACGTTCAGCTTCGGGAGGCGTTCGGCAAGAAAGGCCTCCAGGCGATGATCATCGAAAATGCCATCCCCGAGGTTGAGGTGGAGGCGAATCGCTTGCTCTCGCGCATGACCGAAGGCCGGATGAGCCTGCGTCTGGAGACCCAGCGCGAGAAGGTCACCGGCGGCGTGGCCGAGACGCTGGACATTGTGGTTTCAGATGAGCTTGGCGCGCGGGCCTACGAGATGTACTCAGGCGGGGAGGGCTTTCGCGCCAACCTGGCGTTGCGCATCGCCATCAGCAAGCTGTTGGCCCGTCGCGCAGGCGCCCAACTGCAGACCCTGGTCATTGACGAGGGTTTCGGGTCGCAGGATAGCCAGGGCCGATCGCTGGTGGTGGAAGCTATCAACTCGATCCAGCGCGATTTCGAGCGCATCATCGTCATCACGCACATCGAGGAGCTGAAGGACATGTTCCCGGCGCGCATTGACGTGGTGAAGACCGCCAGCGGGTCACGCGTCAGTATTGCATAGCGAGCATTGGATCGGCGCATGGTCACATTCGATGATATTGCCTCGGCAGCCGCACGCCTCGCCGGGATCGCCCACCGCACGCCGGTGGTCGCCTCGCGGCTGCTGGACGCGGCGTGCGGCGTCCGCGTCCTGCTGAAGTGCGAGAATCTTCAGCGGATGGGAGCGTTCAAGTTTCGCGGCGCGTACAACGCCATCAGCCGGCTGAGCGACGACGAGCGGGCGGCCGGGGTCATCGCCTATTCCTCCGGCAACCATGCGCAGGCGGTCGCGCTGGTGGGACAAGTGCTGGGCGTGAAAGCTGTCATCGTCATGCCGCACAACGCGCCGCGAATGAAACTGGAGGCCACGGCCGGCTACGGCGCGGCCATCGTGCTGTACGATCCGGCGACCGCGTCGCGCGAGGCGATCGCGCGGCAGATGGCCCAGGAGCACGGCTACGTCGTCATCCCGCCCTACGACCATCCGCACATCATCGCGGGGCAGGGCACGGCCGCGCTGGAGTTAATCGAGGATGCCGGGCCGCTGGACTATCTCTTCATCCCGTGCGGGGGCGGCGGGCTGCTGAGCGGCAGCGCGATCGCGGCCAAGACGCTCGCTCCCACGTGCAGAGTGATCGGCGTCGAGCCGGCAGCCGGCGACGATGCCACGCGTTCCTTCAAGACCGGCGTCCTCCACACGGTTCACAACCCCGCCACGATCGCGGACGGCGCGCGCACACCCTATCTGGGGCAGTACACCTTTCCCCTGGTGCGCCAATACGTGGACGAGATGCTGACCGTCTCCGATGGCGATCTGATCCGCGCCATGCACTTCGTCTGGACGCGGCTCAAGCTCGTCGTCGAGCCGACCGGCGTGTTGGGCCTGGCCGCGGTGTTCAATCATCGCTATGATCTCCACGATGCGCGCGTGGGGATTATCATCAGCGGGGGGAATGTGGATGTAGTTGAGGCCGCGGCGTGGTTCTCGGCCGCCGCGCTCTAGCAGTCATGCTGTCCGTATCCTCTCAATAACAAGGGGCTGGCTATCACGTGCCTGGCGCTTCGGAAGCGCCAGGCACGTGACAGCCCTGGAGTAGCTTATCGGCAGTTGACCGAACAAACAAATGTTCGTATAATGCGCTGAGCCTGATTCCTTCTGACGTAGGAGGCGCACATGGACATTCGCGACAAACTCGATCTGCTCGGGGCCGCGGCCTGCTTCGACGATTACGTCAGCCAGGCGGGCGGAGAGAACGCCCCGAGCGCGCCCGGCTCCACTGCGTTCCTGGGCGCGGCCGCGGGTCGGGGCTTCTTCGCGCCCACCACCGACGCCCCGCGGCCAGCACGCGACATGTTCCGCTGCGTCTCGCACCTGACCACGCCGGACGGCCAGCGCAAGCCGATCTTCAAGGTGTTGCAGACCAGCGCGTGCGAGAACGACTGCCACTATTGCGCGTTCCGTGCGGGCCGTGACTTCCGTCGGGCGCATTTGACCCCTGATGAGCTGGCGCTCAGCTTCGACCAGATGTACCGGGCCGGCGTGGTGGAGGGGATGTTCCTCAGCTCGGGGGTCATGGGCACGATGCGCACCATGGACGAGCTGCTGGCGACCACCGAGCTAGCGCGTCAGAAGTATGGCTTCCGCGGCTACATCCACCTGAAGCTGCTGCCGGGCGCCGAGCCTGCACAGATCGCCCGCGCGATCGAGTTGGCCGACCGCGTCTCGGTCAACCTGGAAGGGCCAACTGCCGAGCGGCTGGCGTTCCTGGCGCCGCGCAAGGAGCTGGCGAACCTGCTCGGGCCGTTGCGCACCGCAGCCGAGATCACCCGACAGATGCGCATGAGTGCTCGCGCCAGACCGGCCTGGGAGCGCACCGCAGCCGATGCCAGGCGCGATCCTGTTCCGGGCCTGGCGCGCCTGGGCATTTCCACGCAGTTCGTCGTCGGCCCGGCCGGCGAGAGCGACCGCGAGCTGTTGACGACCAGCCAGATGCTCTATCGGCAGATGGGTTTGGCGCGCGCCTACTATAGCGCGTTCAGCCCGGTCAAGGATACGCCGCTGGAGCATATCACGCCCACACATCCGACCCGCGAGTTTCGGCTCTATCAGGCCGATTGGTTGTTGCGCTACTACAATTTCGCCGCGGCGGAGTTGCCCTTCGACGCCGACGGCCGGCTCAGCCAGGAGATTGATCCAAAGGCCGCCTGGGCCCAGGTGCACCCCGAACGCTTCCCCGTCGAAATCAACCGTGCGCCGTTGGGTGAGTTGTTGCGGGTTCCGGGCATTGGGCCGTTCTCGGCGCGGGCCATCGTGCAGGCCCGGCGGCAGGGAAGCTTGCGCGAATTGGGCGATTTGCGTAAACTGGGCGCGCGGGCTGATCGGGCCGCGCCCTATGTGACGCTGGGGGGCAGGCGGCCGCCCTATCAGATGCCGCTAGATTTCGGGCCGAGCGAGAATCCATGATCTGGGCGATCCTTTCTGACATTCACGGCCGAGGCGACCGGCTGGCGCGCGTGCTGGCAGATGCACGCGTGCGCGGGGCAGATCGCTTTCTGGCGCTGGGTGACGTGGGCAGCACCGCAGTGGTAGATGCGCTGCTCGACGTGTCGGCCGAGTGCGTCTTCGGCAACTGGGAGGCGTCGGGGCTGCGAGGCCTGGCACGGCCCTACCGCAACATCGTGGCGCATTGGCCCGCGCAACATCGCGCGCCAAAGCTGTGGGCGGCGCACGCCACCCCGGTTTGGCCGGCAGGTCTCGCGATCGGCGGTGTGGTGGACTATCTGCGCGACCGCAACCTGCACTGGACCGCGCTCTTTCCGTCGCTGCAGCGCTCCGAGGAGGCGCGGCGAGCCGCCTGCCTGGAGTTGGAGAGCGCCGCCGCGCTGATCTTCTTTCACGGCCACACCCATATCCAGGAAGCCTGGCGCTGGCGGTCGGCCGATGGCCTGGCGCAAGAGACAGGCCCGACCTTCGGCGTGGCGGACGCCGATAGCCGGTTTCTGATCGGCGTGGGCAGCGTGGGCGACGCCCGCGATGGGTCGGGCGCGTGTTATGCCCTGTATGATGATGTCGCGGCCAGCGTGACCTGGCGGCGAGTGTAGACGAGTCTATGTACACGATCGGCTTCTTGCGATTTTTCCTCGCGAAGCGGCGCCCCGAGCTGTACGAGCCGCAGGACATGGAGTCCGACTATGACCCAACACGCCCACCTGGACCCCGCCGCTTTCTTTCTGGACGGCGGCGACGTGGGGGCGCTGCTGATCCATGGCTTCACCGGCTCGCCCCCTGAAATGCGCCTGATCGGGGATTACTTTCATGGCCGCGGCGTGACGGTCTCGGCGCCGCTGCTGCCCGGTCACGGCGCATCTGTGGCCGACATGAATCGCTGTCGCTACACGGATTGGATTGCAGCCGTTGAACAGGCCCTGGCCGATTTGCGGACGCGCTGCTGCGCCGTCTTCGCGGCTGGCCTCTCGATGGGGTCGCTGTTGGCGCTGCATCTGGCCGCCGATCATCCAGAGCTGACCGGCGTCATCGCCTATTCGCCCGCGACCTGGGTGGCCGATCGCAGAATCCTGTTGACTCCGCTCGGCAAGCGGTTGATCGCGACGCTGCCGGCCGCTGGCGAGAGCGACCTGGTTGATCCGCAGGCAGCTCAACGCCTCTGGTGCTATGATCACTATCCGGTCGCAGCAGCTCACGAGCTGCTGAAGCTGATGCAACGCGTACGGCGGCGATTGCCCCGCGTCGTTTGCCCGCTGTTGATCGTCTATAGTACACGTGATCGCTCGATTCATCCCGCCAGCGCCATCCGCACATTCACCTGGGCCGGCGCGCAAGACAAGCAGTTGTTGGCCCTGGCGAACTCTGGGCACGCGATCACCGTGGATGCTGAGTGGGAAACAGTGGCTGCCAGAACTCTGGCGTTCATGATGGCGCACACACCTCGGCCATAGGAGGCGAGAGATGCACTCAAACTATCGTCGGTTGGCGCTGCTCACGATCCTCTTGTTCCTCATGCTCTGCACGGCGACTGCGGCTCTGGCCCAAACGGAGATCGTCCACACGGTGCGGCCAGGCGAGACGCTGCACAGCATCGGCCGGTTCTATGGGGTAAGCCCGTCCGCGATCGCGGCGGCCAACCGGCTCGCCAACCCCAACTTCGTCTTTGTCGGCCAGCGTCTGGTCATCCCAGACGGCTTCACAGGCGGCGAGATCATCCACGTGGTCATGCGCGGTGAGTCGTTGACCAGTATCGCCCGGCGCTATGGCGTGGATTCGCTCCGATTGGCCGCGTACAACCGCATCGGCGATGTGGATCTGATCTTCATCGGCCAGCGGTTGCGGATTCCGGGGACGAGCGTGGTCACGGTCGCGCCGACCACGCCGCCGGTCACCGTGATCCCCGTCGTGACCCCGCAGCCGACCGCCACAGCCACCCGCACGCCTCTGCCGACGCCGACGCGGCCCACTCCGACGGCGACCCCGCCGCCGGTCACGCCGCAGTTGCCGTGTCTGTGCGAGGCGATCGTCATCTTCAGCCCGACACGCGGCATGACGATCACCAACCCGGTGACGGTCACGGGGCTGGCGTCCGGCTTCGAACAGACCGCGGTCGTGGCGGTCCTGGATGGCAGCGGCGGCCGCATCGGCCTGGCGCCGGCCATGATCGTCGGGCCCTACGGTCAGCAGGGCGCGTTCACGGTCACGGTTCCCTTCGCTGTCCCGGCCAACAGCCAGCCGGGACGCATCCAGGTTTGGAGTGAAAGCCCGCGCGATGGTGCGATCGAGCACCTGAGCTCGGTCACAGTGGCGATCCAGGGGCTGGATCTCGACACATTGCTGGCGCGGCTGGACGCGGCATTGCGCAGCAAAGACTATGCGGCGTTGGCAGGACTCATGGCCGATCCGTTTCAGATAGGCTTCTACCGGTCACAAGGGCTGGTTCTCGCGCCGGCCGAGGCTATAGAGCAGTTGCGGCAGAACTATCTGGGGCCAGGCGCGGCGCTGGCGAGCTTTCGCGTGGACGCGCGCAAGGTCCTGGCCGATCGCGTGTCTCTCGGCCCAGACATCGTGCACGTGGTCTATAGCTATGGCTGGGGCAAGGAGAAGAACGACGATGCCTTTTTGTTGATCGGCAACGTCGGCGGCCGCGCGCGGTGGGTTGGGATGCTGTATGTCAGGCGCAACCTGGTTGACTACGCGGTCGCGCCGTGATGGGACACATCGTTGCACAGCCCGGTTCACCGGGCGCTGCGCGGTAGCCCGGCGATTGATCGCCGGGGCGGTTTCGCGAGGGCTTGGACCACCTATGATGCGTATGATCCTGCTGCTGGCGCTGGCGCTGCTGCTGACCGCGTGCACCGCGGCGGTGCGCGTGGAGTGGGCCACCGAGACCGAGATGAACACCGCCGGCTTCAACCTCTACCGGAGCGAGTCGCCAAACGGGCCGTTCGACGCGAAGATCAACCCTCAGCTCATCCCCGCCTCGCCTGATCCGATGATCGGCGGCGAGTACCACTACCTTGACCGCACCGCGCAGGCCGGCAAGACCTACTATTACCAGTTGCAGGAAGTCGAGCGAGACGGCCAGGTCAACACCTATGGCCCCATCGCGGCGCAAGCGGCCGCGTTCGACTGGCGCTGGGGCGCGGCAGCGGCGGCCGCGCTGGCGTTCGCTGCGCTGGCGATGGGGCGATGGGGCGGCTGGCCGGTTCGCCGCCATCCGCCGCTGTAGCTCAAGGCGCGCCTGGCGTCAATGCGAAGCCAAACCGCCCCACGCGACTCGAAAGGCTCGATTCCTGGCCGCACGCGTTGACCGCGGTCACCGCGTAGTAGAACGCCCCTGCGCCGCTGACGCCGCCGGCATCGGTGAAGCTCAGACCCGCAGTTGCACCGAGCGCCGCGTCAATCCCAGGCGCGGGCGTGAAATAGGGTTGCGCGTCCCGCCAGACCTGAAAGCGGTCGCTGTTCGCATCTGCGGGCCAGCTCAAGGTGATATCGGTCGCCGCGCTCAGGACGATCTCGACGCCGGACGGCGCAGTCGTCGTGTTGCAGCGCGTGAAGCGCAGGCGAAGCGGGTCGTGATCCGACGTGTGCTCGGCGCTGGGAAAGTCCGCGTTCACGTGGATCGCGCTGAACGTGTGCGCCCAACCCGGAGTGGCGGGCGACAGGTTGCGGGTCATGTAGAGGTGGTCCAGCGCCTCGCTCTCGCCGTTGAAGATGTAGCTGTAACGCGCGTTTGCCGGCAAGCTATAATACGGGTTGGTGATCGCGGTCGAGGCATCCAGAATGGCGATGGGCGTAGACCCAAGCGTATCGTTCAGGTCTCCGCCGCCGATGGCCAACTCGCCGGCCGCTTGATGGTGCGCCAGGATGTCGCGCAAATCCGCGGCCTCGCGCTCGCGCAGGTCGGTGCAGTCGGCGGCTGAGCAGGAGCTGCTGGCGCGCTTCGACTTGAAGTGCAAGGCGTAGAGTCGAACATCGGTCTGGACGGCCGCGCTCGCGTGGAAGCGGAATGCCCCGGTGGGCGGCGTGCGCACGAAATCCAACACGCCATCGCTCACCCAACCGGTCCACGGCGCGCCAGCCACAGCCGCGATGCCGCCGATCAGCGCCACATCGTCCCGCCAGAGAAACCCCTGGGTGATATTCCGGCTGTCGCCCGACGGGACAAATGCGGCCGTCCAGGTATGGAGCGTGTCGGACGCGTGCATGGCCGCGGCCAGGTCGTCGTAGACCTGTTGTTTGCCCTCGACCTCTTGCAGACCGATGACCATGCAGCTCTTCGCCTGGCCGGTCAACATCGTGGCGACTCTCGTCAGCCTGGCTTGATAGGCGGCCAGGCCTTGCGGCGAGCCGCTGACCGGATAGCCCGGCGCCCAATCGCCCCAATCGCCCAGTCCATCGTTCACGTGATCGAACACGTTTTCCACGTTGGCGAAGCAGATATCGAACTCGCTGCGGCTGGGGTCGAGCGCCGGCTCGTTCGCTGTCACATCGGGCCGGTCCACGGTCGCCAGGGCCGGCGCGGCATCCACCATCAGCGTGTATTTGTCGAACTGATAGGCCAGCACACCCGTGACGGTCGTGCCGCTGATCTCGTCGCCGAAGTCCAGGTCGGGCAAGTCCTGGTCTAGCGCGGCTGAGAGATAAGTGATGCCCTGGTAGCCGGGGAAGTCCCTCTCGAAAACGCGGCTGTAGGCCGGGATGGCGCTGTGGAAATCCACCAACGCGATCTCGGGGTCGCCGGCAGCGAAACGAGAGGTGAAACGCTTTGTCGGCCCGACCACCCACCCGCTGAAGGTCATCTGCACCCGCATCCCTTCGTACTGCTCGTACAATGCCATCGGGTCGGCGTTCGGATCGGTGTTGGGGCCGATCGTCGTCGCCGCAGGATAGCCCGCGGCGCCGCAAGTGAGCCCGGCATCGAGCACGACCACGGTGTTGCCGGCCTGGAACTCGGTAGTGTTGTAGTACTCGATGATCGCGCCGGAGACGCGCACCAGATTGCCCGCGGCCCAACCGGCGGGATTGGTCCACGTACTGCCCTGGTAGACGTAGATGCCATCGGATGTGGCCGGATCGCCGTCAACATCTTCGCCCACGGCCTGCATGTAGAAACCGTTGGCCGCCACGCCGGTGATGCAGCCGCGGATGTCTGCGGCATACCCCAAGCAGGTTGAGGCGTAGCCGCTGCCCTGGATGGTGGGGATGGTGGAGCAGCCAGTCGGCGGCGTGGCGGGACAGATGTTGGCAGCCGAGGCGCTGTTGCGCGGGACAGGCGTCGCGCCGGTGAAGTCGCTGCCGTTCTGGTCGGTGTCGATGCAGCCGTTGTCCCCGCGCAGCGCCGCGCGGGGGTTGTCCAGGGCCGGCGCTGCGCCGCCGCCCTCGAAGCAGTTGGCGCTCCCGTAGCCGACGAAATCCACGATGCCGCCGGCCGGACAGACGCCGCTCAACGCGGCCGTGCTGCTGACCAGCGCGACCTTGCCGTCCGACTTGCTCATAGCGATGCTGCCCGTCGCATCTGGCGCGGGCAGGCTGACCCCGCAGGGCGCGCCCGAACAACTCGAGCCGGCCGCCTGTTGCACCAGGTAATAGCGGCCCGGCCCGATCGCGCCGCTCAGATTGGTGACCTGCCAGGTGGAGCCGGTGGTCGAAGCATACTGGACCGACCAGCCCGTCAGGGTCGCGGTGGTCGCGCTGCTGTTGAACAGCTCGATGAAATCATTCCGGTATGCCGCGCCGTTGTTGCCGCCGCCGCCGTACACCTGGCTGATGCGGACGGCGTTCGCCAGGGGCACGCGCGCCGCGGCCGGCATAGGGCCGGCGCTGATCGCGATGGCAAGGATGGCGAGCGCAAAGAACAGGGATGTTGCGCACAGGATCGGTTTCATGCTCAGACCTTCTCAGGCAGACAGCCATGTGATACCCACCAAGCGCCAGGTACCTGAGAGGATGCCTGGCGCCTGGTGGGCGATTTTCAGGGCAGATGCCCATGCCGGCCGCAACGCCAGTGCGAAGCCTCCCCGTGGGACGGCCCGTGAGAAAATGTCCCGGTTTGGAGGCTTCAGCCGGTTACATTGTCTGGCGAGAGTGACCGGCTGATCCTCAAGGAGGCTTCGCACAGCCTCGAGACCAGAGCGGTGGGCGGTGATTTTCAGGGCAGTTGGCCATGCCGGGCGCGGATTGGTGCACGCGGTCAGAATGTAACCACAGAACGCAGCCGGCGTCAAGGAGGAGGGAAGCCATGCAGCAGTTCCAAATGTAGATCGGGCGACAATGACATACAACGAGTGATCGCTTTGGAATTGCTCGGTTTGTGCAATTGCGCTTGCAGATGCAGTGTGGTATCATGTGCGTTGTCCGTTCCGCTACTCATTATCCGCGGACTCAGACTGCCTGTGCGGATGCGGGCGTAAGATCCGAATGCAAGGGAGGAACTAATGGTCAAGCGTCGCAGATCCACTACCGCATGGATGTTACTGGTCCTGGCGATGTCAATGTGGGGGGCATTGTTATCGCCTGCTGTGTTGGCTGCCCCACCCGAGCCCGCAGATTGTTCTACGCCCACCTACAACCTGCTTCAGAACAAGAACTGCGGAGTAGAAGTTACCATCCCGGATTCGTACTGGCACGTTAGCAACGCTTACGTGACCATTGAACGCTCGACTGACCAAGTCCACAATGGCTCCTACGCCATGAAAATCACAGGCTCGTCCGCTTGGTCGATCAATACCTCCGCGGGCGGCCAAACGATCAAGACATCCAATCCGATACCAGTCACGCCTAACACAGGATATTCCTTTGCCGCCTGGGTGTATATTCCTTCCACTGCTACACGAGTCAACGCGGGGCGACTTCGTGTTGCATGGTATACAGCTGCTGACTGCTCTGGCTCCCAGTTGAGTACGAGTACGACGGAAGTCACCGCTGTAGATACCTGGACTTACGGTTGGCTTCAGGCTTCCTCCCCTGCGACTGCTAACTGTGCGCAGTTGCGGCTGTTCATCCAGACACCGACAACGGGGGCTGGCACAGTAGGCCCGGTATACTTCGACAACGTGATGTTCTATGAGTCCAGCCCAACAGCCGTCACTCTTGACGCCTTCCATGCTAACCCGACGGGACTTGGCGTGCCCATGATTGTGCCTATCGCCGGACTCCTCATGTTAGGAGCCATCGGATTCCTGCACTTACGTCGCCGAGCCTGACGCAGGCGCACTATCCCGAGAATCGCCCCTGCGTAGCACCGGACTAGAGGCTTCAGCCGGTCTGACTCTCGACGCGAGAAACCGGCTAATCCTAAAGGAGGCTTCGCACAGCCTCGAATCCAGGGCGACGGCTTTTCATGCGTCGTGGCGCAGCACCCGGCATGGGCGACTATCCTGAAAATCACCCACCAAGCGCCGGCGCCTGGTGGGTTTCGATGAACAACCATTCTGCCAATAGGAACAACGCCCTGCTTGACCCCACGCGCATCTCTGATACAATGCACGTGAATCAGCGTCGCTGGTTGGACTAACGCCACATGCAACTCTCAGACATCCCTCTTCATACTCCAGACGTCGTCGGCCGGCTGCTCGGCGAGGAAGCTGTCCTGGTCCAGCCGCAGCAGGGCGTCGTGCGCGTGCTGAATGCGGTCGGCGCGCGGCTGTGGGAGCTGGCTGACGGCGGCCGCACAGTCAGCGAGTTGGCGGACATCATCGCGGCCGAGTATGGTGTGGACAAGGAGCGCGCCAGCGCCGATGCGCTGGCGTTCTGCGAGGATTTGGCGCGGCGAGGCATGTTGCGCCTGGCCGTTTGATCTGGCGGGCGACTGCAAGGGATCGCCCCTATCACTCAAGGAGGCAGCCAATGGAACAGCAGAAGCCGAAGCCTGGTGGCCGCAAGCCACTCGTTGGGCAAGATCGCAAGCCCTATCAGGCGCCGGCCATGATCTACGAGGCCCCACTGGAAGTGCGCGCAGGCTTGCCGCTGGGCAAGCGTTTCCTCATCCCCGACCTGACCGATCCGGCCGGCCTGTGGAAGAAGAAGTAGGGACCAATCTCTTCGACGGTACCCTCGTCGGAATCAAACGCAGTCACGTGCCGGCGCGATCGAAGCGCCGGCTCATATATCTTAAGGCGATCTCCCGCACATCCATGCACCAGAGCTCTCGTGGCTATCTTCTGATCCTGATCGCCGCCACGCTGTGGGCGACCATTGGCGTGTTCTACAAGTTCCTCATCAACGACCACGGCCTGACTCCATTGGCGGCCGCGACTCTGCGTGGGGGCATCGGCGGCGCGATTCTGTTGTGCGTGTTGCTGCTGTTACGCGCCGATCTGCGCGTGCCGCGCCGCGAATGGCCAGGCTTTCTGGCCTATGGCGTGTTCGGGGTCGCGCTGTTCTTCATCTGCTACGTCAACGCGATCCATCTCAGCGGCGTAGCGGTCGCAGCAATGCTCATGTACACCTCCCCCGCCTGGGTGGCCGTGATCTCGTGGCGCTGGCTGGGCGAGCGTCTGGATCAGCGAGGCGTGATCGCGCTCCTGCTGGCGCTACTCGGCGCGGCGCTGGTAGCGCGCATCTATGACCTCGCTGCCCTGCGGCTCAACCCTGGCCTGAGCCAGGGCGAAGGCTGGCTGGGGATGCTGGCAGGTCTGGCCGCGGGGTTGACCTACGGTCTCTACAGCGTATTCAACAAGCTGCTGGTGCGCCGCCATCGGCCATGGGTTGTTCAGGTCTATGGCCTGCTGATCGGCGCGGTGACCCTGGCCCTTTTCGTGCCGAGAGGCGAGCTGGCGCGCGGCTGGGCGACTCCGGCTTCGATCGCTCTGCTGCTGGGGTTGGGGTTGATTCCCACGTTGCTGGCCAGCATGGCGTTTGCCGTGGGAGTCCAATGGGTGCCGGTGAGCGTCGCTGCGATCGTCGCCACCTGCGAACCGGTCGTCGCCGCGTTCTTCGGCTATGTGCTCTTTGCCGAGCGGCTGGAGCCAGCGCAATGGATCGGCGCCGCATGCATCCTGGGTGCAGTGCTGTTGCTGAGACCTGGAAACATCACGGCGCGAACTCCCAGATCAACGCCAGCGCCGCGAGCGTGATCAACCCGAATTCGAGCAACACCCGGCGGTTGATGCGACCTTGCAACGCGTTCTGCGATAGCCCCACGACATCGTAGAAGAGTACCAGCAGCGCCAGGCCGCCTGTCAGGCTGTCGAGTCGCCAGTAGTTCAGCGCCCAGGTAGCCTGGCCCAGCACCAAACTGGTGATGCCAGCATAGACGCTGATGAGAAACACGCGGCGTCCGCTGCCGCGCAGCAGCTCCAGCGCCAGCAGGCCGCTGATGAGCATCACCTCGGTGGCCGAGATGATGCTGCGCACGCGTGTTCGATACACCACCAGGAACAGCAGGAGCGCGATGCCATAGGTCAACGCATTCATGCCCAAGCGCGCTCGCCGGTATCCGGTGGCAAAGGGGTCCACCGTGTAGTAGATGCCAGCCATGCTCAGGCCCAAGAGCACGCCTGTGAGGATCAAGCCGATCAGCCAATAGAGTCGTGACGGCGCAACCGGCAACACGAGCACGGCGACGATGGTCAGTGCGACCGGCAGCGACCAAAAGACCCAGTGGTTTTGGCTTTGATCTGCCTGGCGATGCGGATGGGCGCGCACCACCGCCTCGGCGCCGGCCGCCACCATCCCGGCCAACAGCAAGCCCACGATCGCATTCATGGTGAGGGTTAGAGTGATCGGCGAGCCGAACACGGTCGCGGTGAGCGAACGACTGGGCAACGTCAACAGCCGCTGCGCCGCCAGCCCCATGAGCGCCGCCCACACTAACACGCTGGTGCGATCTCGATAGTCGGTCATCGCTCCATTCTAGTGACCCCCGCGGCCCTTGTCAATTCTGCCCTCCTCGCGTATACTATCCAGAAATCCGCATTCTGAAATGCGCAATCAGGGGGCGCCATGCTCTACAACGATCTGACCTTCACCATCGCCATACGCCAAGAGAGTGGCTATTCCGTAACGGCCGTCGCCGAGCATCTCGGCCGTGTCTCCGAGACGCTGCCGCCGGCCGACCTCCGGCTGCAGGGCCTGTTGAGTGCAGTCGCCGCATTGGCGCCGGCCGACCACGACGAGGCGCTCTTGCGCACAGCCGGCGAGGCGTTATTTGCGTGGTTGACGCCTGGGGCGCTGGCAACGCACCTGCGGCTGGCCTGGGATCGCGCCGAACGGCAGGGCCGCGGCCTGCGCCTGTGTCTGAGCATCGACGCGCCGGAGATCAACGCCTGGCCATGGGAACTGCTCCACGATCCGGCGCGCGACCACAGCTTCGGCGCCTCGGCGTCCACGCCGCTGGTTCGCTACCTGGATCGCACCGACCAATTCGGCGCGCTGGCTGAGCTCGAAGCCGAGCTCCCGCTCCACATCCTGCTCGTTGTTCCGCAGACTCCCGATCTGGACCTGGCGCGCGAAAGGTCAGCCATCGAAGAGGCCATCGCCTCGCTGCAGGGCGCACTGCAACTGCGTGTGCTGAACGGCCTGGTCACGCGCACGGCCCTGGCAGATGCGCTGTTGGCTGGGCAATACTGCATCGTCCATGGCAGCGGACACGGCGGTTTCGTGGATGGCCGCGGCTACGTGGGCCTGAACAAGGCCGACGGCGCGACCGATTGGGTGGACAGCCAGACCCTGGCGCGCTTTTTCGTCAACTACCGGTCGCTCAAGCTCGTGATTCTGAACGTTTGCAGCAGCGGCCGATTGGATGACGCCCGTGCGTTCCAGGGATTGGCGCCGCAACTGGTGCGTCGCGGCGTGCCGGCCGTCATTGCCATGCAGTATCCGCTCACTGATGAGGCCGCGCTCCAGTTCGCGCGCGAGTTCTATCGCCGGCTATGTCTCGGTCAAGACACCGGTCGCGTGGACGTGGCTGTGGCCCACGCGCGCAACATGCTGGCCATCCTTTCCCCCGGCGACCGTGCGTTCGCCGCGCCCGTGCTCTACACCCATGCGGCCGACGGGGTCGTCTTCACGCTGCCGCGGGAGGCTGCGGTCAGTGAGGTGCTCGATCCAGGGAATCGTCGCGCGCGGCTGGCGATGTTGGTCAACTCCCTGGAGTGCAGCCTGGATTTCGAGGAGGATTGGGCGCTGGCCGATCGCGCCCAGTTGGCGACCTGGCGCGGAACGCTCCAGCAGGCGGAAGAGGCCTACTGGGCGCATCTGGCCAGCCCGCAGGCCGATGTCCAGCGCGTGGCCAGCCAGGGGTTGGCGGTGCTGCAAGCGCGGCTGGAGGCGCTCGACGCGACGCTGCGGTGAAAGCAGACCCTTCGGGTTTTGGTCACGCCGCGAACAGGATTCTCGCCGTGAATGTCGGGTCTCCACGAACCCGAAACCCGAAGGGTCTCCAGCCTTTCTTCCCGCCGACTCAGAGATCCAGAATCAGCTTCGCGACCGTAAGGTAGATCAGCAAGCCTGTGGCGTCCACCAGGGTGCTCATGAGCGGGCCGGAAACCATGGCCGGGTCGAAACGAAACCTGGTCGCCAGCATCGGCAGCAGCGAGCCTACGACATTGGCCCAGGTCACGACGAGCAGCAGGGATACTCCGACCGCCATGCCGACGTGAAACCCGGTGTCCCACAGGAGCGCGCGGCCGATGCCAAACAGCGCCATGGCCAGCCCCAACAGAAGACCCACGCGCAACTCGTGCCACAGCACCGACAGCCCGTCGCGCAGTCGCACATCGCCGGTGGCGATGGCGCGGATGATGGTGGCCGTGGTCTGCGAACCGGCGTTGCCGCCAGTGCCGATCAACAACGGCACGAAGAAAGCCAGGGCGACCACCGTATCCAGTTCGGCCGAGAAGAGACGCAGCACCGTGCCGGTCAGCGTTCCTGTCAGAAAGAGCAAGAGCAGCCAGCCCACCCGTTTGCGCGCAACCGCCCACACCGACTGATCCAGGTAGGGGCCAGGCAGCGGCGCCGAGCCGCCCAGCCTTTGGATGTCTTCGGTGGTCTCCTCTTCGACCGTTTCTACAAAGTCGTCGTGGGTGATGATCCCCAGGAGCCGGGCGTCGGCATCCACCACCGGCAGCGACAGCAGATCGTAGCGCGCCATCAGCCTGGCCGCGGCCTCCCGGTCCTCCTCCGCGCGCGTCATCAGGACATCCCGATCCATCACCTCACTGACCCGCGTGGCAGGATCGGCCTGCAACAAACGATAGAGGTTGACGACTCCGCGCAGAGCATTGGAGTCATCCACCACATACAGGTTGTAGAGCGTCTCGGCGCTTTCGCTCGGCGCCATGCGACGCACGGCATCCAGCGCCTCGCGCACGCGCATGCGGGTGCGCAACACCAGGAAGTCGGTCGTCATCAGGCCGCCGGCGCTCTCGTCGGCGTGCATCAGGAGCGGCCGCACTTCGTCGGGGTCTTCGATGTTGCTCAGGATCGTCTCGGCGCGCTCATCAGGCAGATCGCCCAGCAGGTCGGCCGCCTCGTCGGGCGCCATTTCCTCCACAATGCGCACCAGGTCGGCGTCCGAGAGCGATTCGGCCAGCTCGGCCGCCTCTTCGTCTTGCAGCTCTTCCAGAATGGCGGCCGAATCGCTCGGCGCCAAAGCGGGGAGCAGATCGGCCTGCTCCGCTCCTCGCAGCTCCGAGAACACCTCGGCCTGATCGGCCGGCCGCAAGGCTTGCAGAACCGCGATCGCGTGCGCCTGGTTGCCCGCCTCGAGCGATGCGCGCACGAGCTTCAGTACATCGTCAACATCAAGATGGAAAGTCCGCGGCACGTCTGCCTCCCTGGTTCCGTGTGATGGATAGGTTGCGGCGGCTGCGCGGCGTCAGTGTATGACGCGCTGAGAGACAGGCCAGGACAGCTCGCCAGGCGCGCCCAAGGCGGGGTCTGGGTTGCGGCCAAAGCTACAAGAGCCGAAGCGCGGTTTTCAGGGAGGAATGCTGGCTACGCTTCATGGCTGCCTCTGGGGCGCGATCGTCGCCAATCGCACGCGCTATGACAGCAGAAGCGGCGGGAACTGCCGGCGTCATCCTGGCGCAGGATGACCCGGCTGGGCCGATCAGGCCCGGTCAGAGGTCATGATGCGAGGAAGTGCGCAGGTAGACGAGCCGGCGGTTTGCCAGCTCCTGCTGTGTTTGACCCGGCTGCTTATCCGGGGAGCGCGACCACTGGGGGTCGCTCGTACTATCAGGCAAAGATTCGGTTGACATACCATCCAACATCTGTTTCCCGGGCAAGTCGCTCCCGCGCCTGCCGATGTGAGGCGCGAGGGTGGCAGCCAGAAGCCGACGCCATTGTACTCCGCTTCCAGAGGATGTCAAATCACACGACGGATGATTGCTGCTGACCGAAGACGATCATCAAACGCCCCGCGCTTCACGCTTCCCGCCCCTCGCCCTCGTCCAGGTTGGCAGAACGAACGGAGGATCGAAGGCCGCGGCCGCGCCCCGCGTCTCCAGCGCCCAGCCCAGGGCGTCCTGGTCGCGCCACGGATACTCCCGGACGCCGAAGCACATGGACTGCTCGTGGCCTTTGCCGCACAAAATGACCGTGTCGCCTGGGCCAGCTTGCTCGACGGCGTAGAGGATCGCGGCCTGGCGGTCGGGGATTTGCACGAAGTCGCGGCCCTCGATCCGGCCGGCTGCCCGCAGCGCGGACGCTGTGACGGCCATGATCGCAGCCAGGTCCTCGGTGCGGGGATCTTCGGCCGTGACCACGGTCAAATCCGCGTGACGCGCGGCGACTTCGCCCATCAGCCGGCGCTTTTCCTGGTCGCGCAACCCCGCGCTGCCGAAGACGACGATCACCCGGCCATGCGCTGCGGCAAGAGAGCGCGCGGTCTCGAGCGCGTGAGCCAGGGCGTTCGGACTATGTGCGAAGTCTACCAGCGCGATGAAAGGCTGGCCGCGGTCAATGCGTTCCATGCGCCCAGGCACGGCAGCCATCGTCCGCACGCCAGCCTGGATCGCCTCTGGCGCGATCCCCAGGGCCAGGGCCGCGCCTGTGGCCGCGAGGATGTTGGAGATGTTGAAGTCGCCGACCAAAGATGTGACAAGGTGACAGGGTGACAGGGCGACAGGGTGACAGGGTGACAAGGTGACAGCGTGACGGGGTGACGGGGTGAATTGGACGTCGAACTCAGCGCCGGAGGGGGTATGATGGATCTTGACCGCGGTCAGGTGCAGCGCATCAGGGAAAACAGGCGGCAGCGTTCCTGCGCTCGCCTGCTCCTCTGCCCCTCTGCCGCCTTGCTCCCCCGCTCCCTCGCTCCCTCGCCCGCCCACGCCATACGTAATCACCCGTTCAGTCGGAATGGCGGACAAGAACTCGAAAGAGTCATCGTCGCGATTCAATACAGCGGTCTTGGGTACTCTTAAGACC
Organism: Chloroflexota bacterium; assembly: GCA_016876015.1. Lineage (GTDB taxonomy): Bacteria > Chloroflexota > Anaerolineae > CG2-30-64-16 > CG2-30-64-16 > VGOD01. Next base: position 1,127 of record VGOD01000063.1, on the reverse strand, counting down.
TTCGAGGTTTGGGAAACCTCGAAGGTCTGGGTGAGCGAGCGGAACAGCAGCGCCTTCGCCTCCCGGTACGCCTGGTAGGTTCCGTGGAAGTCCAGATGTTCGTGGGTGATATTGGTGATGACGGCCACGTCGAACGCGCACGCGGTCACGCGGTGCTGCGCCAGGCCGTGCGAAGTGGCTTCCAGGACCGCAATCTCGGTCCCCGCGTCGCGCATTTGGGCCAGATAGCGCTGGACGTCGGTCGCATCGGGTGTGGTGGTGTGCAAGCCGGTGTCATATTCCTGGCCGCCGATCACCGCGTTGACGGTGCTGATGAGTCCCGCGGCCTTGCCGGCCGCCCGGAGGATGCCGAAGAGGAGGTTGGCAGTAGTAGTCTTGCCATCGGTGCCCGTGATGCCGACCACCGTCATGCAACGGCTGGGATGATCATGCCAGGCCGCGGCCAGCCAGGCCAGCGCCTCTCGACCATCAGCCGCCTGGATGCAAGGCACAGGCAAACCGACTAGCCGGTCTTCGGCGACCACGGCGGCCGCGCCGCGGCCGATGGCGTCGGGGATGTAGCGATGCAGGTCCGCGTTGACCCCGCGATAGGCGACGAACAACGCGCCAGGCTTGACCTGGCGCGAATCAGAGGTGATGTGGGTGATCAGGACATCTGTCGGCCCGTCAATGGCCTGGATTGCGGGCAGACTGTCCAACAACTCGACTAATCGCATGATCGCAAGACCGCGGCCGTAGATCCCGGAATGTCATAACCCGGCCGTCTACCGCGCGACGAACTGGACGCCGATCAGAATGACGACCAGGACCAGCAAAACGATCAACGCTGCCAGCGCGCCGATGGTCATGCGCCGGCTGGATTTGCCGCTGCGGTGCGCCTTGACGCGCAGCCCGCCCCAACGACACTGAGGCTCGAAGCAGCGATAACGGCGCAGCGGCACGAACCAGCCGAGCAGACGTTCTGCCTGGTGGCGGTGAACCTGGTGGATGTCGCCGCCGCAGCGCGGGCAGCGCATAACGGTCAGCGCCTCGCTGTTCAGCAGCCACCAGCGAAACCGCAGCACAGCCGCCACCAGCGCGGCGAAGATCAGCAACAGGCCGAGCGCATCCGATAGGGTCGTGCGGCT
>VGOD01000062.1 GCA_016876015.1 Chloroflexota bacterium | reverse complement strand
GGTAACGGCGAAAGCCACACTCGTGATATCCATGATGTGCGCCTCCTGGCAAGGTTGGCATCAGGATACCACAATTCTGTAAACTGGCAAGGCAATGCTGTGGCAAGGTTTCATTCACGGGTATTGGTGTTTAAGGGGGTTGGCGAAATCCTAGTTCCCGGGAGGACGTTGGTGTATCTTTTCTATCTCTTGCCGACAAACTCTACGCTGTTTACGCCCACTATGGTTTGTCGCTCTTTGCGGTTAGCGTAGACAAGGCGGTTCACCGAAAACTCGGTCCTAGTCCGGCACATCCTTATGAGATTGCCTTTGCAGCCTTGCTTCAGAGTATCAATCGTTTCCTGGTTGGTTGCGATGAGATCGGCCTGTGTTTTCTGGATGAGTTCAAGGGTGTGGATCGCCAGGTCATCAGCGAGTATACCTGGCGACGTCGGGCTGGAGGAAAAGCCGCTCAGACGGTCGAACGGATCATTGAACGTCCGGCGCTCGTGACATCACACGACACGCAGATGATCTCCTTGGCTGACATTCTCGCGTACAATGTCTATCGGCGGTTTCGCGAGAACGATCCAACGTATTCGTACTTTGTCCGCCTTCAACCGCAGCTTGTTGCAGTACTCAGGTTGCCGGAAAACGAAGAGCCCCCAACCGGTGGGGGCTCCAGATGATAGTAATGATAGGCGGACGCTTTCGCGCCCCTTACGGCGGCTCGGAACCGCTCGCCCATCTATGGCTATCTTAGCACGTGATGGCGCAGATGTCAAATGCGGTTTGTGGTCTACCGCGATCATGGGTTACGCCGCCACCGGTAGCATCTGAACCGACCTTACGAGTGCCTGATCGGCCAAGTGGACGGCCTCTTTGATAGCTTCGCTGGTCAACCGGCTGAGAGAGTAGGCTTGCGCAACCTGCTGTACCGATTCGCCCGCAGCGATGAGCGCGAGGATCGTGCTCACTTCCAGGCGCGTATACCTGAAGGTCGGCCGTCCGCCGCATACGCCCGGGGCCGCGACGATATGTTCGCCGAGCGGAAAGTATTCGTAGATATCGCCGTTACATATTTCCCGTACGAGCTCGCGTCGCTGAGGTTGTGACCGAATCGTTTTCATTGCAGATGCTCCTGTTCGTCGCTGATTTGATTATACATCGTTTGCCCGTTTGGTTCAACTCCCCGATAGTAAGATCCTATCGTGAGGCAACGCATACCGAATTGCGCACCACACACCACGACGAGGAGGTCGTTCATGAAAGAAGTCGTCATCACCAACCCGTTGCGCACCCCGAACGGCAGCTTTGGGGGCGCGTTCAAGACCGTGCCCGCCTATGACCTGGCGAAGCTCGTCATGGCGCGGGTCATCGCCGATTCCGGCATCGAGGCTGGCGAGCTGGATGAGGTGATCTTCGGCAACATCGGCCAGCCATCCGAGGCGGCCAACATCACGCGCGTCTCGGCGCTCTACGCGGGCATCCCCGATCACGTGCCGGCCTATACCGTGCAGCGCAACTGCGCTTCGGCCATGCAGGCGATCATCAATGCCTTCCAGGCTATCCAGGTGGGAGATGGCGCGCTGTACCTGACCGGCGGCGCCGAGAACATGAGCCTGATCCCCTATCTCGTCAAGGGCGCGCGCTGGGGCCTGAAGCTGCGCCACAGCGAGTTCACCGACGCGCTGTGGGAGGGTCTGACTGATCCTACCTGCAATCTGATCATGGGCGCGACGGCCGAGAACCTGGCCGCCCAATACGAGATCAGCCGCGAGGAGCAGGACAAGTTCGCGGTGCAGAGCCACAAAAAGGCCTTCATGGCCACGCGCATGGGTAAGTTCAAGGATGAGATCGTGCCCGTGGAGGTCATCAAGAAGGCCGCTGGCCAGGAGGTGGCGAAGGAGCTCATCACCCAGGACGAGAGCATCAACCCGGCCCTGACGGTGCAAAAGGCCGCGCTCTATCCGACTGTCTTCAAGAAGGATGGTTCGGTGACGCCGGCCAACGCCTGCCCGATGAACGATGGCGCGGCCGCGCTGCTGGTGTGCACGGCTGAGAAGGCCGGGAAGCTGGGGCTGAAGCCCATGGCGCGCATCGTCTCCTATGCAGTCACAGGGGTCAGCCCGGCCTATATGGGCATTGGCCCGGCCACTGCGTTGCCCAAGGCCCTGGACCGCGGCGGCTTGAAGTACGATCAGCTCGATCTGGTGGAGCTGAACGAGGCGTTCGCGGCTCAGTCGTTGGCGGTCGGCATCCGCATGGTTCAGGACGGTCATGGCTGGGATTGGGAGAAGACCAACGTCAACGGCGGCGCGATCGCCCTCGGCCACCCGGTCGGTCAATCGGGCGCACGCCTGGTGGTCACCTTGCTGCACGAGATGCGCCGCCGCAACGCTCGCTACGGCGCGGCGACCCTTTGCGTCGGCGGCGGGCAGGGGTCGGCGCTGATCGTGGAGAGGGTGTAGGACGGCGTACTGCGTGTTGCGTATTCCGTGAATCTGCATAGGGCGGCGATGGTATGTCGTCTCAGCCGAGCCACGGACTCCGGACTACGGACTACGCACTACATCGCCGGCTCAACGGTGCACTTTACTCAGCGAAAGGAGTTCGTTATGTACATTTTCAAGGCCGCGGTCGTCGGCGCGGGCACGATGGGCGGGGGACTGGCGCAGGTGGTCAGCTTCAGCGGCCTGCCCGTGGTGCTGAAGGACGTTGACCCGAAGATGCTCGACAAGGGCATGGATGCCATCCGGCGCATCTACCAGAGCCGGGTGGACAAAGGCAAGATGAGCGCCGGCGAGATGGAGAGCAAGCTCGCCCTCGTTGAGCCGACCCTGACGTATGATGGCTTCGGCGATGTGGACATCGTCATCGAGGCCGTGCCCGAACAGATGGCCGTCAAACGCAAGGTGTTGCAGGAGCTGGACCAGGCGTTGCCCGAAACCGCCATCATCGCCAGCAACACCTCCGCGCTCTCCATCAGCGAGATGGGGGCGGCGACGAAGCGGCCCCACAAGGTCGTGGGCATGCACTTCTTCAATCCTGCCCACGTCATGAAGCTGGTGGAGGTGATCCCGGGCCTCGAGACGAGCCAGGAGACGATTGACGATGTGGTGATGTTCGCAGAATCGTTGCGCAAAATCCCGGTGGTCGTGCAGGAATGCCCCGGCTTTCTGGTCAATCGGCTTCTGATGCCGTATCTGAATGAGGCAACCTACTGCCTGCAAGAGGGCGCAGCGACCGCCAGCGACATAGACGCTGCGGTGGTGGCGTTCGGCATGCCGATGGGCCCGTTCACCCTGATGGACATGCTCGGCATTGACGTCTGTCGGCACGTCGGCGACTACCTGTACGAGGAGTATGGCCCGCGCATGGCGCCGGCGTCCCTCTTCTACAAGCTGGTGGATGCCGGGCGTCTGGGCGAGAAGACCGGCAAGGGTTTCTATGGCTACGGCGACGAGACCGATGAACCGGTCAAGGAGATGATCGCTGCGTTCAGCCGCGAGCCGCAGCCGTATGTGAGCGAGTTCAGCATCGAGCGTGCGATCTATCCTCTGATCAACGAAGCCGTGCTGTGCGTGACAGAGCGCATCGCCTCGGTCAACGACATTGACATGGCGATGATCGCCGGTACCGGGATGACCTACGGCGGCGAGCGTAAAGGGCCGCTGGCCATCGCCGATCAGATCGGCCTGGACGCGGTGTTGGACAAACTCAATGCGCTCCACGCGCAGTATGGCGAGCGTTTCCGGCCGGCCCGGCTGCTTGGCACGAAGGTGCGCGCGGGGTACCTGGGCGTGAAGACGCGCCGCGGATTCCATGAGTACGCATGAAAGGAGTCAGAACATGGCCGAATACACCAACGTCAAAGTAGTGGTCGAGGAGCGCGTCGCGGTGCTGACCATTGACCATCCGCCCGCGAACGCGTTTAACAAGGCCACTGTGTTGGATCTGGAGGCCGCGTTCGATGAAGTCGCGGCGAATGACCAGGTCAAGGTGATTGTCATCACCGGCGCGGGCCAGTTTGCCTTCGTGGCCGGCGCCGACATCAACGAGATTGCCCAGATCAAAACCTCCGAACAGGCGAAGGAGCTGCTGCTGAAAGGCCAGGCGATCTTCAACAAGATCGAAGCCAGCCCCAAGCCAGTGCTCGCGGCCGTCAATGCCGTGGCCCTTGGCGGCGGGCTCGAGCTGGCGATGGCCTGTCACATGCGCATCTTGTCGGATCGGGCGCGCGTGGGCCAGCCAGAGACCAATCTCGGCGTCATCCCCGGTTGGGGCGGCACGCAGCGGCTGGCGCGGCTGGTAGGGCCGGGCAAGGCGCTGGAGCTGATCCTCACCGGCGACATCATCAACGCACAGGAGGCGTTTCGGCTGGGCCTGGCCAACAAGGTCGTGCCGGCCGGCCAGGTGCTACACGAGACGATGGGCCTGGCCAAGAAGATCGCCAGCAAGAGCGGGCTGGCGACGCGCGCGGCCCTGGACGCGGTGATCAACGGCTTGAAGATGCCGCTGGCCGATGGGCTGCTGCACGAAGCCGATCTCTTTGCCTCGTTGGTGGGCAGCCACGACTTCGTCGAGGGGCCGGCCGCGTTTCTGGAAAAGCGGCAACCGAAGTTCACCGATAGCTGATGGTAGGGAGCCTATCCGAGTCGCCTGTCGCAGCGGGCCTGGCGCACGCCAGTTAGCGCCTGTCAAAGAATGACTTCCCGCTCTGGCCGGTCTCCGACCGAGCCAGTTCGGGCTTACGATTGGCAATGCTACTGCTTCTCGGATAGGCTCTCCCGCTCTGGCCGGTCTCCGACCGAGCCAGTTCGGAGCACGCTCGCCGGAGGCTGGAAGCCAGCCGGCTGCTTTAGTCAAAGGATAGTTGCCCGTATGGACATGCGACCCAATGGACCCCAAATCGCAGTCTTCATTGATTTTGAAAACGTCGCTCTTTCAGCCGAAGCCAACCTGGGTGATTTCGATGTCGCCACTGTCATGGATCTGCTGCGCACCCGCGGCAGATTGCTCATCAAGCGGGCTTATGGCGACTGGGGGCGTTTTCAACGTTATCGCCGGCCCATGCTCGAAAACGGCATTGACCTTATTCAGCTCTATGCCGTGGGCATGCAACAGAAGAACCGGGCGGATGTCCGCCTGGCGATTGACGCCCTGGAAACTGTCTTCACGCGACCCAACATTGACATCTATGCGATCGTTTCGGGGGACAGCGACTTCACGGAACTGACGCACAAGCTGCGCGACCACGGCAAGTACACGATCGGCATCGGTCTGCGCGCCGCCACCAGCGACCTCTTGCGTCGGGCGTGCGACGAGTTCATCTTCTATGAGACGCTCGTGGCGGAGGAGTTGGACGACATCTCCGACGAGCTGCAACTGCCTGATCCGCGCGATCTGCTGCGGCGGGCGATGAATATCGCCGTGCAGAAAGGTGAAGTCCCGATCTTTGCGGGCCGGCTGAAACAGCTTATGCTCGGCCTGGACTCCTCGTTCAGCGAGGCCAACTACGGCTATCCCCAGTTTCGCGCCTTTCTCGAGGCGCATCGCGACCTGATCACGATCGAAGATCAGGGTATGCAGGTGTATGTCAGCGCCTACCGGCCGCCTGCGCCGCCGGCCGTCGCCACAGCGGTCGTGGCCCTGCCTGCCGGCGACTTGCGTGCGCCGGTCGCGTCGCCGGCCGAGATCGGACACGAGCCCGTCATGGCGGCCGCGGCCCCGCCGCCTGCCGCAGCCAAGCCCGCAGCCGATGTGGGTCTGCGTTACCGTGGCTTTTTGCGTGATGCTGGCCTGCGCGTGGTGGAACAGGGCACGCGGCAGCAGGTGCTGGCCGATTTCCTGGCGATCTTTCAGGCTCGTCCTGAGCCGCTCTCGTTGAACGCAGCCGCTGATCTGCTCAAAGATCGCTACGACGCGGAGAATGCGCTCACCCAAAAAGTCGCGGTGTCGGATGTCATGCGGCTGCTGCTCATGTCTGGCGCGCTCGAATTCGCCGGCGGCCAGGGGGGCTGCGCCGCGCCGGTGCGCTGCGACGAGGCGCTGGTGTTGGATCAGCTCATCTTCGCCTGCGACAGCGTCTTTGTCTGGCGGCTGGTGGAGGGCGGAGTACAGGTCTATCCTGACCAACTGCTGCCGGTCCTCTACGATGCCAGCGCGGACATCGCGCGCGTGACCGCTCTGTGCCGCGATCTGGTCGAGCGCCGCATGATCGTCCCCAACGGCGACAGCTACCTGATAGCGCCTGAGCAAATCAGCCGCCTGCTGCAGCGTGAAGGGCTGGCGATGCCGGCGAACGACCTGACCAAAGTGACGTGGCCGCCGGCCGAACCGATCACAGCGATCATCGCCGAAAAGCTCTTTCACGAGGGTTCGGAACTGCGGCAGAAGGACTTCGCGGGCAGTTCGCAGCGCTATTTGCAGGCAGCCCGCGTCCAACTGGAGGCGTTGCGCGCGGGCCAGCCGCGGGCGGGTTTCGACGACCTCAAGTGGTATCTGGCCAGCTATTGTTCGGTCAAGGCCGGCCATGCCTTTGTCAGCGGCAACTACACCGAGGCGGCGCCCTACTACCTGGCCTTCTTCAGCCTGGCGCAAGAGGCCGATAGCGTGTGGCCGCGCATCCAGCGTTTGGTCAACCCGATGGCGAGCTACTACTTCGCCATCGCGGGCAAGCAGTTGAACGAGGCGGTGCCGCCCAACCTGGGCAAATCTCCGGCTTCTCAGGTGGCGATTCGCATTCACAACCATCCCTCCGCCCTGGTCGCCGACGCCTGGGAGCGAGCCGTGGCCCGGCTGGTCGAGGTGAACATGGGCATCGTGCGGCAGGTTCACAAGGAGCTTTCCGCGCAGCTCGGCTCCGCGGCGCAGGCTGACCGCGGGTCAGTGGCGGGCCAGGCCGGTCAGAACACGGCTCGCATCGAGCGGACCCGAGCGTTTCTGGCCGATCTGATTGCCCGGCATGAGGGCTGAAAGGAGCAGCCATGGACTTCTCTCTCACTTCCGAACAGCAGATGTTCCGGCAGATGTTTCGGGACTTCGCGGCCCGCGATGTGGCGAAAGCGGCCGACCAGGCGGACAAGCAGGAGGAGTTGCCGGCCAGGCTGCTGAAACGGGTGGCTGCGCAGGGCTTCATGGCCGCGCTGGCGCCCGAGGAGCCTTACGGCGGCGTGGGGCTGGACGCCGTCACCTATACCCTGCTGCTGGAGGCGCTGAGCGCCGAGTGCATGAGCGCCGCTCTGACCATCCACGTTCACAACAGCCTGGGATTGAGGACCATCCTGCGGCACGGAAGCGCGGCGCTCCAAGAGGCGCTGGTGGCCGAAATGGCCGCGGGCGAACGCATCGCCGCGTTCGCTCTGACCGAACCCGCAGCGGGCAGCGATCCCACATGCCTGCGCACGGCGGCCGTCCGTGATGGCGATGCCTACGTGCTCAAGGGCGAGAAGTCGTGGGTCGCCAACGGCGGTCTGGCCGGCGTATACCTGGTGTTTGCGCAACTGGACTCTCGCATCACCGCGTTCGCCCTCCCGGCTGAGACGCCCGGCCTGGTCGTGGGCGGCCGGCAGAAGACATTGGGGCTGCGGGCCGCAGCCATCACGCGCTTGTATCTGAACGACTGTCGTGCGCCGGCCGAGAACCTGCTCGGCGCGGAAGGCCAGGGCTACAAGATCGCGCTGGAGGCGCTCGACTTCGGTCGGGTGGGCCTGGCGGCAGTGGCGCTGGGCGTGGGCAGGCGAGCCGTCGAGTTAGGCGTCAAGTTCGCGGCCGAGCGGGTGCAGTTTGGCGGGCCTATCGGCCAAAAGCAAGCCATTCAAGACTATCTGGCTGACGCCGCGGCCGAAGTCGCCGCGACTGAGTGGCTGGTGCGTCATGCGGCGTGGCTGGCCGACAGCGGCAAGCCTTTCGGCCAGGAGGCGGCCATCGCCAAGCTGTTCGCCAGCCGCATGGCCGCGCAGGTCACCAACCGCATCGTGCAGGTCCATGGCGGCTACGGCTACATCACCGACTATCCCATCGAACGCTATTACCGTGACGCCCGCAGCCTGGAGATCATGGAGGGCACGACTCAGGTGCAGCAGATCGTGATTGCGGGCGGGCTGTTTGCGGGCACGAATGTGCGCGTGCGACCGTAGAGGCGCAGCGTGCGGCCGCCCGCATGGGCAGGCGGGGCCGTAACCTGCGTGCGGCCGAAGGAGTCACACATGGACTTCACCATTCCCAAGACCCATCAGCTCTTCCGCCGCATGGTGCGCGACTTCGTGGAGCACGAGGTGCGGCCGGCGGCGAAGAAGATGGACGCGCTCGGCTACAGCGATATGGATCTGGTGCGCAAGCTCGCCGAGAACGGTCTCCTCGGCGTGCCGTTTCCGCAGGAGTATGGCGGGGCGGGGCTGCGTGAGCTGGGCTACTGCATCTTGATGGAGGAGCTGGGCCGCGTCTGTACCAGCACGGCAGCGATCGTGGGCGCGCACACCGGCATCGGCGCCATGGCGATCTACCTGGGCGGCGATGAGGCACAAAAGGCGAAGTATCTGACGCCGCTGGCGCGCGGCGAGCGCATCGCCGCGTTCGCGCTTACCGAGCCAGACGCCGGGTCCGACGCCGCGAACATCAAGACGCGCGCGGTGCGCGACGGCAACCGCTATATCATCACCGGCTCCAAGATCTACATTACCAATGGCCCGATCGCCGACCTGTTCGCGGTGATGGCTGTCACCGATCCGCACCTGGGCGTGCGGGGCGGCGTCACCGCGTTCATCGTCGAGCGGGAGATGGCGGGTTTCTCGATCGGCACGGTCGAGCACAAGATGGGCATCCGCGGCAGCGCCACCTCGGAGCTGGTTTTCGATGAGGTGATCGTGCCAGCGGCCAATGTGATCGGGCAGGTGGGCGCAGGGTTCATCACCTTCATGCAGACGCTGGACACCGGAAGGCTCGGTTTGGGCGCGGCCTGTCTGGGCGGCGCGCAGGCCGCGCTGGAGATGATGTGTCGCTACGCAGCCGGCCGCGTGCAATTCGGGACCCCTATCGGCGATAAGCAAAGCATCCAGTGGATGATCGCGGATACTGCGACCGAGATCGAGGCGTTGCGTTCGTTGGTCTACCGCACTGCCTGGCTGGTGGACTCGCATCAGCCCTTTACCCTCGAAGCGGCTGTCTGCAAGCTCTTCGGCTCGGAGATGGCATCGCGTGCGATTGACCGGGCGCTGCAGGTTCACGGCGCGCTGGGCTACAGCCGCGATTTTCCCTTGGAGCGCATGTGGCGCGATGCCCGCATCGCGGAGATCTTCGAGGGCACCAACGAAATCCAGCGCATCGTCATCGCCGGGCAGGTGCTGCGGCCGTACGGTCTGCGCGTGCGACCGTGAGGCGGTGAGGGGGTGACATGGTGACATGGTGACAAGGTGACAAGGTGACAAGGTGACGGGGTGACAAGGTGATTTTCAGGAGTCGCCTGGTCACGTTCTCGCGAAGGAGGAGGTTTGATGCGAACTGTCGTCTGCGTCAAACAGGTCTACGATCCCAAAAGCATTCGGGTTTCGCGCAGTCGGGAAGAGCTGGATCTGCGCGAGGCGGTCGTGGTCGCGAACCCGGCCGACAAGTACGCGCTGGAGGCGGCCCTGCGGCTGCGCGACGCAGTGGGCGGCGAGGTGGTGGCGCTCACGCTGGATGGCGCTCCTCGGCAGGGCCAGGATGCCGTCGGCGGAGAGGATGCGGTGCGCGAGGCCATCGCGATCGGCGCGGACCGCGGCGTGGTGTTGACCGGAAGCTGGCAAGGGGATGCCAGGCAGTCTGGCCTGCGGTTGCCGGCTTCTAACATCGTGACGCGCGTCATCGCGGCCGCGCTGGGCAAGCTGGCTCCCGTGGACCTGGCGCTGACCGGCGAGGCTGGCCTGGTGGATGGGACGGGCAGCCTGGCTCCGAGATTGGCCGCGGCGCTCGGCTGGCCCGTCGCGCTGGACGTGCTTTCGCTGGAGTCCCACGGCGATGGGCTGGTCGCCGTAGTCGGCCAGCCGGATTCCGCCGACTGCTATCGTATGCCGCTGACGCTGCCTGCCGTCGCCGCGCTCGGCCGCTGGGCCGAACGTCCGCGCTATCCTCATCCCAGCCGGATCGCCAACGCGTGGGGCGATGGATTGGTGGACGTTTGGGACATCGCCGATCTCGGTCTGGCGGCCGAAGAGCTGACGCCGGACGCTGAGCCAGCCGGCCTCATCCTCGGCCCGGAGCGCGCCCGCGGCCAGACGATCGGCGGCGCGCCGGCAGAGGCGGCCCGTGACCTGCTCGGTCTCCTGCGCAGCAGAAGACTGATCTGAGAGGGAGGCATCGATGAGCCTGGATCTCTCCTACTTCGAAGCCTTGCTGGGCGGCCCGGCCGAGGAGCCGTCGGGAGCCGCTGGTGGGATTTGGGTCGTGAGTCCCGCTGGCGCGTTCGACGACGGCATTTTGCGGCTGGTCGGCAAGGCCCGCGTCGTGGCCGATGCGTTGGGCGCGACCGTGACGCTGCTCCTGGGAACGGACAGCGCATCTGATCCCAACCGAGCCAGGAGCGCGATCGCGGCCGGCGCGGATCGTGTGCTGCTGGCGACGGGGATTCCAACCGTGGCGGACCTGACCGATTTCTTCCAGTCGCGCGCTGCGCAAGCCATTCTTTTCCCCCGCACATCGTTGGGCAGGATGCTGGGGCCAGCGCTGGCACAAGCCCTGGGCGGTGGGCTGTGCGGCTACGCCGCCGATCTGGCCGTAGATCCCATCAACCAACGGATCGTTGCGCACCAGCCGATTCTGGGCGACGCCGCGCGGCAGGCGATCGGCCTCCTGGCTGTTCCGGCCGTGGTCGTCGTGGATACTGCTGCACTGCCGGCGGCCTTCAATGAGCCGTGGCGCGCCGGCGACGTGACAGACGCCGGCGTGACCTGGCCCTCGGCGGTCGAATATCCTCGCGCCAGGCTGCCGGTCGCGGCCGCGTCTGCGCCCCAGGCCGATCTGGGCGGCGCGAAGACCGTCGTCGCCGGCGGCAGGGGGTTGCGGACCGCCGAGGGTTTCGCGTTGGTGGATCGGCTGGCGAAGGCGCTGGGCGGCGCGACGGCCGGCGACCTCGCCGCGCTGGACGCCGGCTGGATCACCGAGGAGCAGCTCATTGGGCTCACAGGCCACAGCGTCGCGCCGAAGCTGCTCGTGACCCTGGGCATGGACGGCGACACGTCGCTCTTCATGGCGACGCAGGAAGCGGCCACGATTGTGGCAGTGCAGCCCGATCCCCTCGCGGCCATCGTGGCTGTGGCCGATCACAACGTCATCGCCGATCCGGCCGGGTTCGCCGAGGCGTTGCTGGAAGCGTTGGCCGAGGCGTGATGGATCGAGGAGTACGCAGCCGCGGATACGCGCGGATAGGCGGATGACCATAGTATCTTACCAGTAGAATTCTTGCACCGGCGACAAGAATTCTCGGCCACGGATTACACGGATTTCACGGAGGAAAGGGCCAATCTGTGTAATCCGTGCCATCCGTGGCCAATCGTCCTGTTTGGTTCCGGCTCGTCCGGGTTAGGTTAATGGAAAAGTCCTATGATCAGCATACCCGTCCACTATGAGCGAATGCGACCATGCCCGATCTACCCGTACTCATGACCTTGGTGATTCTCGTCGTCGCCATTATCCTCTTCGTCACCGAACGGCTGCGCATGGATCTGGTGGCGCTCTTAGTGCTGGCCAGCCTGGCCGTCTCTGGGCTGGTGACGCCGGCCGAGGCGCTATCCGGTTTCAGCAACCTGGCGGTCGTGACCGCCACGGCCGTCTTCGTCCTCAGCGGCGGCCTTTCGCGCACGGGCGTGGCCGGGCTGATCGGCCGGCAGGTGCTGCGTCTGGCCGGACAGGGAGAGCTGCGGCTTCTGATCGTGATCATGCTGGCAGCCGCCGGGCTGTCGGCCTTCATGAACAACATCGGCGTGGCCGCGTTGCTTCTGCCGGTTGTCGTTGACGTCGCCCGGCGCACCGGCCGGCCCCCTTCTAAGTTCCTGATGCCCCTGGCATTCGCGGCGCTGCTGGGCGGATTGGTCACCCTGATCGGCACACCGCCCAACATTTTGATCAGCGAAGCCCTACGCGACGCCAATCTGCGCCCCTTCCTGATGTTCGACTTCGCGCCGGTGGGGCTGGCTGTCATGTTGGCCGGCATCATCTTCATGGCCGTGGTTGGCCGTCATCTCCTGCCGTCGCACGACATCGTCAGGGACTTCCAGACTGCAGACCGATCGCCGCTGCAGCCTTTCCACGATTTCCGCGAGCGGCTTTTCATGCTCCGGCTCCCGGCCGAAACCGCCCTGGTCGGCAAGACGTTGGCCGAGAGCCGGCTGGGGTCTGCCCTGGGCATCAACGTGATCGCGATCATCCGCAACGGCCGCACGCAACTGGCGCCCGGCCCGGAGACGATCCTGCGCGCCAGCGATCGTCTGTTGGTGGAAGGGCGGCTGGAACAGGTCTCCGAGTTCCGCAGCCGCCGCCACCTAGTCGTAGAACAGGGCAAGCTAGATGTGGAAGCCCTGATGTCGCCGGAAATCGGCATGGCCGAGGTGAGCCTGTCGCCGCGGTCGGCGCTCGTGGGGCAAACGCTGGAGCAGCTTGACTTTCGCCGGCGCTTTGGCGTCAACGTGTTGGCGATCTGGCGTGAAGGTATTCCCCGGCGCACCAATCTGCGGAACCTGCCGCTGCAACTGGGCGATGTCTTGCTGGTGCAGGGTCCCCAGGCGCGTATCGAGGATCTGCGCAACGATGCCAACTTCCTCGTTTCGGCCGCTGGCCAGGCCGACGTCTACCGCCTGCACGAACGGCTGGTCGCGGTCACGGTTCCCGCCGAGTCCGCGTTGATCGGCAAGACGCTGGCCGAAAGCCGCCTGGGCGACGCCTTCGGACTGACCGTGTTGGGCATCCTGCGCGCAGGAATGACACACCTGATGCCTGCCGCGGAGGAACATCTGCAGGCTGGCGACACCCTGCTGGTGGAGGGCAGGCCCGAGGATCTACTGACGCTGCGCGGCCTGCAAGACCTGGAGATCGAGCGCGAAGCCACGCCCCCGATGGATCTCAGTGGTCCGGAGTCGGAGCAAGTCGGGCTGGCCGCGGTCGTGTTGTCGCCGCTTTCCACGCTGACCGGAAAGACCCTGCGACAACTGCACTTTCGCGATAAGTACGGGTTGAGCGTGTTGGCCATCTGGCGCGAGGGGCAGGCCTATCGGTCGAACCTGCGCGACATCGCCCTGCGCTTCGGCGATGCGCTGCTGCTCCACGGCCGCCGAGAGAAGTTACGCGTGCTGGGCAGCGAGCCCGAATTCCTGGTGCTGACCCAGGAAGCTCAAGAGCCGCCGCTTTCGAACAAGGCGCTGCTCTCTGCACTCATCATGGCTGGCGTGCTGCTGCCGGTGATCCTGGGTTGGGCGCCGATCGCGATCGCCGCGGTGGTGGGCGTGGTGCTGATGGTCATGACCGGCTGCATGACGATGGACGAGGCGTACCGGGCGATCGAGTGGAAGGCGATCTTCCTGATCGCCGGCATGTTGCCCCTGGGCATCGCCATGGAGCGCAGCGGCGCGGCGCGCTTCCTGGCCGACGGCATGGTGGCGGCAGTGGGAGGGTTAGGGCCGCTGGCGGTAGTGGCCGCGCTCTTCATCCTCGGCGCGCTATCTTCCCAGGTGATGCCTACTCTGGCGGTAGCTGTGTTGCTAGCGCCGATCGCACTGAACACCGCCCACGACCTGGGGATTTCGCCGTATCCCCTGATGATGACGGTGGCGATCTCGGCCTCGGCCGCGTTTCTGAGCCCAGTCGGCCATTCGGCCAATGCGCTGATCATGGGTCCCGGCGGCTATCGGTTCACCGACTACATCAAAGTCGGCGCGCCGCTCACCCTGGTTGTGTTGTTGACGACGTTGTTGACGCTGCCACGCGTGTGGCCATTCTAGCTGTGGCCGTACTCAAGGAGGGATACTGACCTTAATCCCAGACATCGTTCTTACATTGGGCATCATTGTTGTCGCAGTGATACTCTTCGCCACTGAGAAACTGCGGGTAGATGTGATCGCCTTGATGGTGCTCCTCACTTTGGTGATCACCGGCCTGCTCGACGCCAGGCAAGCCTTTTCAGGCTTCTCCAGCACGGCCGTCATCACCGTCTGGGCAGTCTATATCGTATCGGGCGGGCTTTTTCGGACGGGGGTAGCAGACTTCATCGGTGTCAACATCATCCGGTTGGCGGGCGCCAGCCCGGTGCGTCTCACCGTGGCGATCATGTTGACTTGCGGCATCATGTCGGGCTTCATGAACAACATCGGCGCAACCGCGGTCCTGCTGCCTGCAGTGGTGAGCATCGCCCGCCAGGCCAAAATCCCGGTGTCGAAGCTGCTGATTCCCCTGTCCTTCTCCTCGCTGCTGGGCGGCCAACTGACCATCATCGGCACGCCGCCCAACATCCTGGCGAACAACATCCTGGCCAGCCGCGGGCTGCCCACGTTCGCCTTCTTCGACATCACCCCGCTGGGCGCCGTCGTGCTGGGGACCGGCATCCTGTTCATGGCGCTGGTTGGCCGGCGCCTGCTGCCGGCCCGCACTCCCGTCGGCGAGCAGCCGGCCGCGCACCTGCGAGACTACGTGAGCGAGGTGCGGATTTCGCCCGACAGCCCGCTGGCAGGCCAGACCCTGGTCGAGTCTCGGCTGGGCGCGGACTATGATCTGACGGTCATTGCGCTGGTCCGCGATGGCAAGACGCAGACCGCGCTGCACCGCGATACGCGTCTGCAGCCCTACGATCTGCTGATGGTGGAGGGGTCGGCTGAAAACCTGTTGCGCTCTCGCGAAACCCTCGGTCTGGTGATCGAGGCAGAGCACAAGTTGGAGCTAGAGGAGATAGATGAAGAGCAGGCCCACATCGTCGAAGCCACGCTGGCGCCGCGCTCCCCCATGATAGGTCGCACCCTGCGCCAGATGCGGTTCCGCGATCGCTACGGCTTCACTGCTCTGGCCATCTGGCGCCAGGGCGAAGTGCTCACGCAGCGTCTGCGCGACGTGCGGCTGCGTTTCGGCGACACCTTACTGCTGCGCGGGCCGCGACGTCGTCTACCCGCCCTCCAGGAAAGCAACAAGTTTCTGGTCCTGGAGCCGGTGAAGGTGGAACTACGCCGGCAGCGCAAGGCGCCCATCGCCGTCGGCATCATGGCCCTGGTCCTGGTTCTGGCCACCCTAGTTGGCTTCGACATCTCGACCGCAATGGTCACCGGCTCGCTGCTGATGGTCCTACTCGGCGTCTTGACGATGGACGAGGCCTATGAGAGCATCGAATGGCGCAGCGTGTTCTTGATCGCTGGCATGTTGCCCCTGGGTCTGGCCATGGAAGCCACCGGCACGGCCCGCTTCCTGGCCGATCTACTCATCGGGCTGTTGGGAGGCCTGGGGCCTCTCGGCGTCTTGGCCGGCATCTACATCCTGGGCTCGATGATCACCGAACCGATGTCCAATGCGGCGGCTGCGGTCCTGGTCGTGCCCATCGCGATTGACACCGCGCTCGGGTTGGGCGCGAATCCGCAGGCCTTTGTTCTGGCTGCGGTCATCGGCGCAGCCACCAGCTTCCTGACGCCGGTGGGACACCAGGCCAACGTCCTGGTCTTCGGCCCTGGCGGCTACCGGTTCTTCGACTACACCCGCGTGGGCGCGCCCCTGAACGTGGCGCTCTTCGCGGCGACGATGATCTTCCTGCCGCTGCTGTGGCCGTTATTCAAGTAGCCAGCGTGAGGAGAGTGGCAAGCTGTCATCCGCTTTGATACGGCGCACGGCCATGCTCACCAGGACATCTGCTATCCTGATGGTAGGTCTTTGTGCGCGTCAGGTTGGTACCCGAAGTGCGCACGATCTTCGTCCCTCGCCTGAGCGTCGAACCGGCTCTTGCAGCCTGATGCCAGATAGCCAGCCTTATCCGACTGCAACCGCGCCGCGATCCCTGCGCTCGCCGAGAAAGTGAAAGGGCCGCCAGACCACTATCGCTAGTGGCGGTGGCCCTTCTGTTGTTGACGTGGTATGAGCCGCACAGGACTCGAACCTGTAACCCGCTGATTAAGAGTCAGCTGCTCTGCCAGATTGAGCTAGCGGCCCGCGCCTTCATGAACAGGGCCGATCATACCAGAATTGAGCAGGCGTGTCAAATACGCTGCTCGGATCGCCCTGCAAGCCACCCTGCGTCTGTTGGGCCAGCCGCTCGGCGCTGAGGAAGGCTCAATTTGGGGCCGGGGCGCGCTCGCGAAGATCATCTGGCCCGCGCTGCACCTCCCACGGATAGACGATGAAGCGATCGGTGATGGCCGCATAGTGCTCCGGTCCAGCCTCTCGGAAAAGACTGGCGCCGGGCTTGTAGTGCAGCACTGCTACCTCTGGCCTGCCGCCGGCCGCCTGCGTGCGCCCCCGGACGGTGTTGATGGTGCGGCCGTGCGCCCAGATGTCGTCCACGATCAGCACGCGCTTGTCGCGCAGGAGCGCATCGCTGGGAAACTGCGAGAAGGTAGGCCAGGCCAGACGCTCCTGGTTGCCGCCTGGGAACTCCACCGCCGCGGTCAGAATGTAGCGAATGTCCAGCGCCTCCGCGATCAGCCCGCCGGGCACGATCCCGCCGCGCGTGATCATCAGGAGCGCGTCGTAGGGACCGCGCAGTTGCAGCAGCAGGTGCTCGATCAGCTTCTCCACATCCAGCCAGGTGAGGAAATCCGGGACAGTGGGCAAGGGCGTAACAGGCATGCTGACTCCTCAAAGGTCTTCTGCTCGCGCGAGCGCCACGCGCGCTGGCGCGCCGTCGCCGCCAATGATGCGCAGAGGTAGGCAGATGAGCTGATACGGGCCAGGGACGATGCCGTCCAGCGCCAGGTTCTCCACGATGATCATCCCCGCGGCCAGCAGCTCCTGGTGCACAGGAAACTCCTCGGCCGCTGCAAATGGCTCAATCGAAGGCGCATCAATCCCCACCAATCTGACCCCGCGCGCGATCAACCAGGCCGCGGCGTCGGGGGCCAGCGCCGCGAAATCGGGATCGAAGGCGGGGCGACCGGCATGGCGCGCCGCGTGCGGGTCGGTGCGAAGCAGCAGTCGGATCGCGCCGGCCGGGATGCCGGCCCCAGCCAGCCTTGCGGCTGCGATCGGGCCAGGTCCCGGCAGGTGGACAACCCACGCCGGACCGATCAGCGCCGCCAGCGGCAATTGATCCACCCCGACCCCCTTGCGCACGCAATGGGCGGGGGCGTCCACGTGTGTGCCCGCATGGCTGCTCAGGCGGAGTTCCGAGACGGCCGGTAACCCCACGCTTTTGCTGATCGCCACGGGAGGATCCCCGGGCCAGACCGGCAGTTCAGGGCCGATGGGCAGCGAAACATCATACAGCAGCGTCATCGGCGTGAGTGTATCACAGGCTCAGGTCGGGGGCAAGTCTTCGCCAGACTTTGGGTGTGGTTCAAGGTTTTGCGCCAGGCGCCCAGATCAGTCATGCGGCGACATGTTCCAGGCAGCGGGTCAGCCAGCCCAGACACGGCGCTCGCGAGAACCAGCGAAGCATCGCGCCGCTGGTTGGGGCGGGTCAAGCACGAGAGATTCTTCGCTGATCATGCGCCGTGGCGACAGTCTCGCCGCCAACCCGCTCAGAATGACGGCCCCTCGCAAAACTCTGTACCGCACCCCCAGGCTTTCACAGATCTCCAGCGGGTGGAGTCCAGCCGTGGACCAATCACATCGCCACTCCGTTCAGATTCAGCTCCGCGGCAAAATGGCAGGCCACATGGTGCAATGGGCTGAGTTCGGACAGCGCGGGCGTCTGCCGCGCGCACACTTCCTGGGCATAGCCACAGCGCGGATGGAAGTAGCAGCCGGAGGGCGGGTTGGCAGGATTAGGCAGCTCGCCTGACAGATAGAGCCGTATACGCTTCGAACGCGGGTCGGGGCGCGGGATGGCGTGCAGCAGCACCTCGGTGTAGGGATGTTTGGGGCTCTGGAAAAGCTCGACCGCGCTGGCCGTCTCAACGATCTTGCCCACGTACATCACGGCCACCCGGTGTGAGATGTGATGGATGACGCTGAGATCATGCGAGATGAAGAGGTAGCCAACTTGATAACGATCCTGGAGCTCGAGGAGCAGGTTGAGGATTTGCGACCGCACCGACACATCGAGCGCGGACACCGGCTCGTCGCAGACGATGAACTCAGGGCTCGTTGCCAGGGCTCGCGCCACCGAGATGCGCTGGCGCTGGCCGGTGCTGAAGGCGTGCGGATAGCGCTCCATGTACTGCGGGTTCAATCCCACGACAGTCATCAGCTCCTTGACGCGTTCCACGATGGTGGTCATGACCCGCCCTGGATTGGCCCTCAGAGGTTCACTGATGATGTCGTACACCGTCATCCGGGGGTCCAGGGCCGAGAAGGGATCCTGAAACACCATCTGCATGAAGGGCCGCATCTGGCGCAACTGATCGCCGCTCAGGCTGCGGAAGTCCACCGGCTGCCGTCCCTGCAAGTGATAGAGGACCTCGCCGGCCGTCGGCTCGATGGCGCGGAGGATGCAGCGGCCGAGGGTGGTCTTGCCGCACCCCGATTCCCCAACCAGGCCCAACGTCTCGCCGCGGCGGACGAACAGATCTACGCCATCCACGGCCCGCACATGACCGATGACACGGCGCCAGAAGTTGCTCTTGAGCGGGAAGTGCTTTGTCAGCCCCCGGACTTCCAGCAGGATCTCATTGTTGTTCATGGCAGCAAACTCATCGTTCACACCGCGACCGCAGGCGGCGGCTGGCGCAAGAAGCAGCGCACGCGGTGCCCAGGCCGCACCTGGACAGCCGGAGGATCAGCCACGTCGCAGACGCCCGCGACCGCCTCTCGGCAGCGCGAGTAGAAGCCACAGCGCCGGCCCAGGTTCAGCGGCACAGGCACGGTACCTTCAATCGTATTCAGGCGAGAGCGCGGCGTGCGCCCCAATTCCGGGATCGAACGCAGCAGCTCGACGGTGTAGGGGTGCATCGGCTCGTGAAAGATCGTATCCACGTCGCTCTGCTCGACGATGCGGCCCAGGTACATCACCGCAACATCGTCTGCCATCTCCGCCACCACGCCCAGATCGTGGGTGATGAAGATGACCGACATGCCGAGCTCGGCCTGCAGGTCCTTGATCAGCCGCAGCACCTCGGCCTGCACGGTCACATCGAGCGCGGTCGTCGGCTCGTCGGCGATCAGGATGGAGGGATGGCAGGCCAGCGCCGCGGCGATCATGGCGCGTTGGCGCATCCCGCCCGAAAGCTCGTGGGGATAGGCTTTCATGCGCTGCTGCGGGTTCGCGATCTTGACGCGCTCCAGCATCGCCACCGCAGCATCGTGGGCCTCCTTCGGGTCCGGCGTCGTGTGCAGCAGGATGCCTTCCACCAACTGGTTGCCGATGGTGTGAACCGGCGAGAAGGCCTTCATCGGCTCCTGGAAGATCATGCCGATCTCGCCCCCACGCACCTGCCTGATCTCATCCCCCGTGGGGTCCAACTTGCCGAGATCAACCGGCGGGCCGCCAGCCTTGCGCCGTAGCCAAATCTCGCCGCGCATTTTGCCCGGAGGCGGGATGATCTGCAGAACGGCTTTCACCGTCACGCTCTTGCCGCAGCCGCTCTCGCCCACGAGCCCGACCGTCTTTCGCTTGCGAACCACGAAATCCACGCCGTCTACGGCCTTGAGCAGCCCCTCGCGCAACTGAAACGAGACGTGCAGGTCGCGCACATCTAGCAGGATGTCGGAATCATCGTTCAATGTTCAGCCTCAGATCAGAATGGGTCATTGCGAGGCCCATCGTTTTGAGCCGCAGCAATCCCCCTCGATGCAGGAGACTGCTTCGCAAAAGGCGCTCGCAGTGACGGTCCTCGCTCACTTGTACGGGTCCGATGCGTCACGCAGGCCATCGCCAAGGAAGTTGAACATCAGCACTGCGACGAACACCCACACCGCGGACAGCAGAATCCAGGGGTGGTGGGCGATGCTGGTCAGGTCTTGGGCATCGCGCAAGAGGACGCCCCAGCTCACCACAGGCGGTTGCAACCCCAAGCCCAGAAAGCTGAGCGATGTTTCGCCCAGGATGGTGCGCGGGATGGAAAGGGTGAGCGCCACGATGATGTAGCTGGCAAAGGATGGGATGAGATGGCGCAGGATGATCTGGAAATCGGAGACGCCGGCCAGCCGGGCCGCCACGCAGAAATCCTCCTCGCGCAGCGACAGGAGCTTGCCGCGCACCACGCGGGCCAGACCCGCCCAGCCGATCAGCGATGTGATCACCACAATCCCGATGTAGACGCGCAGGGTCGGCCAATCGCGCGGCAGCGCGGCCGCCAACGCCATCCACAGGGGGATGGTTGGAATGCACACGATCAGGTCAATCGTCCGCTGGACGATCGTGTCTATCACCCCGCCGAAATAGCCCGAGATGCCGCCGAGGAGCAAACCCAGGGCGAAGGTGAGAAACACGCCGATGAGCCCCACCGACAGCGAGATGCGTGAGCCATACAGAATCCGTGAGAAGAGATCGCGGCCGAGGGCATCGGTGCCGAGCAGAAACAGTGGACCATCGCCCGCGCCGAAGAGATGAATGTCGGTGCGGATCAGGCCGAGGAACTTGTAGGGTTCGCCGCGCACCCACAACCTGACCGGAAACTTGATGGAGGTATCCAGCGCAAAGGTGCGCTTCATCGTGCGCGGGTCGGTCTGCCGCTTGACATCGTAGACAAACGGCCATTGCAGCTTCCCTTCCCGGTCTACGAAGCGAATGAGTTGGGGCGGGCAATCCTTGTACAGTGGAAAGCGCGCGTCTGTCGTCGTCGGGCTGATGAAGTCAGCGAACAGCGCCGACAGGTACAGGACGATGAGCACCGGTGCCGCGATCATGGCGAGCTTGTGCTGGGTGAACTTCCACCACATGAGCTGCCACTGGGAGGCGACGTAGTAGGCCTCCTCGCGTTCCTGCTCAGCCCGGCGCCTGTCGCGGCGACGGAAAATGCCCTGGAACGGATCGCGCGCGCGCTGCGGTTCGTTTTCTACGGCCACGATTTGTTTGCTCCTACCTCACCCGGTCACCGCGAGCGTCTTTTGCGACACTTGCATACCTGGGTTTCGAGCCTTCAGGCGGTTTGTAGCGGTGACCATCAGACCGGCTAAAGCCTCGATACCGAACGCAGAGTTCTTGCCAGCGCACATGCCGCCGCCCGGGCATCGGGGACTCGCAATGACGCATCGCCAGCCTACGCCTCTTCGGCCACCGCGCCGAAGCGGATGCGCGGGTCGAGCCAGGCTAACAAAATATCCGAAAGCAATGTCCCGATGACGGTCAGCGTGCTGGTGATCAGCAAGATGCTGCCGGCCAGGTACATGTCCTGAGCGAGCAGCGACTGCAGAAGCATCGGACCTGTCGTCGGCATGTTTAGCACGATGGAGACCAGCGCCTCGCCCGATACGATAGTAGGCAGCAGCCAGCCGATGGTGCTGATCATCGGATTGAGGGCCAGGCGCACCGGATACTTGAACAGGAGCTTACGCTCCTTGACACCCCGCGCTCGCGCCGTGGTCACGTATTGCTGCTGAAGCTCATCCAGCATCATCGCGCGCATCGTGCGAATGAGGGACGCGGTCCCCGAGAGACCCACGATCACCATCGGCAGCCAGACGTGCTTCAGCGCGTCCTCGATCTTGGCCCAGCTCCACGGGGCCGCGATGAACTGAGGCGAGAACAGCCCGGTAATCGCAGTTCCTGTGACAGCGAAAACGCTGTACATGATCACCAGCGCAATCAGAAAGCCAGGTAACGAAATGCCGATGAAGCCGATAAAGGTCAGCGCATAGTCGCCGAGCGAATACTGGTGCGTCGCGGAG
Source organism: Chloroflexota bacterium (assembly GCA_016876015.1). Lineage (GTDB taxonomy): Bacteria > Chloroflexota > Anaerolineae > CG2-30-64-16 > CG2-30-64-16 > VGOD01. The sequence continues at coordinate 3,794 of VGOD01000062.1, read as the reverse complement.
TAGATGCCGATCGGCAGCGACACGATCCAGGTGAAGAGCAGCGTCGCGATGGAAATCGTCATGGTCAGCAGCAGCCGCTCGCCCACCAGCTCCGCCACCGGCCGGTTCCACTGGAAAGACATCCCGAAGTCCCCGCGCAGCAGGATATTCGTGATCCAGCGATAGTACTGCTCGTAGATCGGCCGATCCAACGCGTACAACTGCGTCAGGTTTGCGATCTCCGACTCTGAGACGGCCGCGCCGACATTGCGAAGCTGCTGCATATACATCGTCAGGTAGTCGCCGGGCGGGAGCTGGATCACGATGAAAATGATGATAGACAACGCGAATAGCAACGGGATGATCTGTAAGACGCGACGCCCGATGTAGCCTGCCATGAGTGATTTCCTTGGACCTCTCGTCCCCCTTTCCAGTGAGGAAAGGGGGACGGGGGTCAGGTCAACCCCTTACTTCTTGTAGAAGAACTGCTCGCCGCTGAAGTTCGACCCGATGGCGAACACATCCTCCGAATCCGACACATTGGCCAGCTTGACGTTCGCCAGCATCGGCTGCATCATGTTCTCCACCGGCACCAGATAGTAGATGTTGTCGTTCATCATCTTGCGGACTTCATCATAGGCCTTGCGACCCTGCTCCGGGGGAACGGCTGAGATCTGGCTGATCTTCGTGAAGAACGCCTTCACGTCGGCCGGCGGCTCCTCGCCCTGCTTGCCGCCGCTGGTCCACCACTGTTGCCACAGGGTTGCCCAGTACGGTTGGCCGAGATCGCCCATATACCAGAGCGGCGTGTGCGACCAGAAGATCGTCGCCTGGTGCTCGCCGGCCGCGATGCGCTGCGACCACAACGAGCCGTCAATCTTCTTGACGGTGGTCTTGATGCCGATCTTCTTCCAGAACGCCACCAGCAGCTCCAGCGTGGGGATCTGGTCGGCGCGCTGCGCGCCCGTCTCGAACGGGACAACGAAGGTCTTGCCGTCCGGCCCCAGGCGGAAGCCATCGGCATCCTTCTTGTCCAGCCCCATCTCATCCAGCAGCTTGTTGGCCCCGGCGATATCGAGCTTGCCCGGGATGATCGTCGAAGGCTTGGCGTAACCGTACCAGATCGTGTCAATGATCTCCGCCCGGTCAATCGCCATGTTGAGCGCCTGGCGGAAACGCTTGTCCTGGACGACCTTGCGCCAGGTTTCGTCCTTGTAGGTCAGGTTGAGGAACACGTCAATGACGGTGGCGTGCAGCCGACCCAGGCGCATCTTGTAGCCGCCCTTCGCCTCGTTCTCTTTGTAGAGGGGCAGCTTGATGAGCTTCGGATTCGAGCGGGCGAAGTCGCACTCGCCGGCCATGTTCTTCAGGTCAATGACCTCGACATCCGCCACATAGAAGCTCTGGATGGTGTCAATGTAGGGCAATTGGTTGCCCGCCGCATCCACCTTGAAGTAGTACGGGTTGCGCTCGAAGGTGGTGAGCTGAGGAGTCACGGTCTTGATCACCCAGGGATGCAGCGTCGGCATGCCAAGTAGCTGCTTGTTGGCAAACCCACCGCCCAAGAAGGAGCGGTCTTTGAGGGTGTACAGACCGACCCATTCTGTCACGTTCTCCGCCTTCATGGCGGCGTCCAACTCCTCCGGTTTCGCATACTTCTTGTGGAACTTCTTCAGATAGGCGCTGGGCTTGAGGAACTCCGCATAGTTGCGCCAGCTCTGGACGGCCAGCACGAGCAGGAAGCCGCCATACGGCTCCGCGAAATCCAGCTTGAAGGTAACATCATCAATGATCGTCGCTTTGGCCGGTTGGCCGTCGAACTTGCTGGCCGTGCGCAGCCACAGCGGAAACGCCTTGGTCAGTTCAGGGTTCTGCAAGACGTCCTCGAACGCGTAGCGCACGTCTTCGGTGGTGACGGACGCGCCATCGGACCACTTCAGCCCCTTGCGGAGCTTGAAGGTGAAAGTCTTCTGGTCGGGGCTGACTTCATACGCCTCGCAGATGTTGGGCGTGACCTCCTCGCCGAGAATGCCGGGGGTGTTGATCAACGGCTCGTTGCACAGGACGAAGACATCGGTGTCCTGCCCGACGGAGGGCGTCAGGGTGCGAATGAAGCCGCCGTACTGCCCGATCTCCGGCTTCAACTGCGAGGCGGGCATTTCGTTGGCGATCTTGGGAGTCACAGGCAGACGTTGATCCACAGGCGGCAGCTTGCCGGCCTTCACCAGGTCGGCCAACATGGGCGCTTCCTTGTACTTGGCGACCGCGGCCGCAGTGGGCGGCGCGGCCGTCGGGGCCGGGGCCTTGGTAGCGGCCGGCGGCGGAGCAGCCGGGGCCTTGGTTGGCTCAGGCGCCTTGGTCGGCGGGACAGCGGTCGGCGGGGTTGCGCACCCTGCTGCGATTGCGGCCGAAGTTGACGCAGTCAGGACCAGGAATGAACGACGGCTCATTTTGCGAGAGTTCATGGTATGGTTTCCCCTTTCCTTGAGCACTGATTACCGTAACGACGGTCACTGCGAGGAGCGGTGTTGGCGAGTACGAAGCCTCCCCGTGGGACGAAACAGTCTCCCCCCGAGTGAGACTGCTCCTGCCCACCAACCGGGCCTCGCAATGACTTGAGTGATGTTACTTTGCGTATTCGATCACCCCCTTTCCGCGCAAGCCGAAGGGCAGCACGAAGTAGTCATCGGTCCAGTTGATGCCCTTGTCGCCCCGGCCGCCGTAGCCGTCCGACAGCGCGCCGTGGCCGGAGAAGGCTGAGGCCCACGTGTCATCCGGCTCGCCCGGCTCTCGATGGTGCGGACCGAGGAGATTGCGCAGCCCGGTCACCAGCTCGACAGACAGACTGGTCGGCCCGGCGTTCACGAGTTCGGTGATCTCCACCCGATAGGGCGGCCAGCAGACCGGCCCGGCCAGCCGGCCGTTGACCGATACGTGCGCCAACGCGGCGCCGGGGTCGGGCAGCGTCAGGTACACACGCTCCCCAGGCTCCGGCGCTGGCAGATTCACCATCCCTTCCAGGGCCAGGCGGCCCGCGAAGAACGGGTAGCCCGCCATCGCCAGGTCGCCCCGCACCGTCGCCGGCTCGGCGGTCAGCGCCAGATCGGGCGCGATGCGGACACACCGCCCGCGCGCCGGCCCGTTGGAGACGGCGGAACGCACGGCGAAGTCGCCGGTCAGATAGATCGCTTCCAGTTCCACGCCGGTGTGGGTGTGGAACAGCCGTTGTAACACGAATTGCGCCTTGGACGGCGGCTCGAACACGCGCGCCAGCTCGATCACGTTCTCGCCGGAGACGACGTGCGGCGTGATGTCTACCGGGTTGAACGCCCGGTCGAAATAGTACGGCAACCCGGCATAGGCGACCGGCTGGCCGTTGATCGTGATGCGATAGTCGGCGGCGTCTTCCACAACCACGGCCAGCGACAGGCCCAGGGTTGCCAACTTTCGGAAAGTTGGCAACCCTGGGCTATCCACCCGGAAGTCGAAACGCAGCGTCACCGGGCCGTGATACGCCTCGTGCTCCAACAGATCTTGCACGGCCAGCACCGGCGCGGGCGCGCTCCACGGCTCGTCACCCTTGCGGAAACAGCAGATGTCGAGGGTGAGCGCATTCGGGTCGCGGCGGCGCACGGAGAATGCGGCGGGCAACTCGAAAGTACGCGTGACGGCCGGCTGGCGGAGCGTCACGTCTGGGGCGGCGGCAGCCTCCTTCAGCACGAGCAGGTGTGAACCAAGGGGCGCGAAGGTCAGCGCCGTGGTCAGTTGGTCGCCCTGGCGGCGCTGCGACTGGACGGCCGTCTGGCCCGTCTCCA
>VGOD01000061.1 GCA_016876015.1 Chloroflexota bacterium | reverse complement strand
CCTTCGGCCGTTTCTATCCCGAACCTTGGCCGACTACGATGCCCACAGGGGGCTCCGGTTAAAAACAGTAGGTGCAGATATAACATACAAGCCCCTCCGTGCTAAAATGGACACCACAGATTGTCATGCCGTGTTATGGAGGGGCATAAACACATGCAACGACTCACACGCGAGCCAACGGTTCAACGACGTTCCTATCGTCCCGAACAGCAGTCTTGTCCGACGTGTCACAGCACCTTGAAACGCAGTCATATCCTGTGGCGGAAGCGGCTGATCACGCTCAGCGGGCCGGTGCACGTGACCAGTTGGGGCTACCGCTGTCCGAATGCCACTTGCGCGACTGCGCCAGTCGTCTATCGTTCGGCCGTCGCCGACAACTTGCACTTGCGCAAGCACCAGTTTAGTCGCGAGGTGATTGTGCAGGTCGGCTATCGGCGGTTCTGGTATCACCAGACGATTTACGAGCTTCACACCTGGTTGACCCAAGACCTGGGTCTGGTCGTCTCGGCACGGCAAGTAGCGAATCTCAGCGCGGATTTCTTGGCACTACTCCACGCCGCTCAACCAGCCAAAGTGCGGGCCGCCTTGCGGTCGCTGACCTACCTGGTCGTCGGCGTGGATGGGATGCAACCCGCCAAAGGTGACACCTGCCTCTACATCGTGCGGGAGTTGCAAACCGACCTGACCCTCTGCGCCGAGAACCTGGATGACAGTAGTGACGCCACGATCCGCACACGCTTGCTGCAACCCCTGAAAGCGTTGGCCCAGGAAGTCGGCTTGCCCTGGCGTGGCGTGGTTAGCGATGCCCAGGACACCATCCGCACGGCGGTGCACACCGAACTGGTCGGCGTGCCGCACCAGGCCTGTCAGAGCCACTGTCTGCGGGATGCCGGGGCGTTGACCTTTCAAGCCGACCAGACGCTGAAGAAACAGTTGAAGGCCTCCTTCCGGGGCGCCCGCAAGCGGGTCGAACTGCGCATCGCCGACCTGCCCGCCACCGATCCCTTCCGCCCCATCCTCGCTGATTACGCGACGGCACTGCGGGCGACCTTGTTGGAAGGGGGCGTGGCGCCCTTTGAACTGGGGGGTGTCCACATCTTTGACGATCTGGCCGCCCTGGCCGCCTCTCTGCACCGCTGCCGGCAAAAAGGGGGCCTGTGCACCTGCTGCGCCGCCTGATCAAGGTGGCCGATCATCGCCTCCCCTATGCCGACCAGGTGGCGCAACTCCGCCGCCAGCGGCAATGGCTGATCGACTTGGAGCACATCCTGGATCCGGCACCCGACGCGAGGCCATCCCCCCTGACCAGCCAAGCGGTAGCGCAACAGGTAGATCGCTACTTGACCGACTTGCTGGCACCGACCGGGCCAGCCACTGAGGAGACCGATCATCAAGTGGCCGTCCATATTGACCAGACGTTGCGCAACCGGTGGTGGGGCCTGTTTACGTGCTACGACGTGCCGGCACTGCCCCGCACGAATAATGAGTTGGAAAGGTACATGCGGCGGATCAAGACCGGCCAGCGCCGCATTTTAGGGCACAAAGACGTGCATGATTTCCTGATCCGCTATGGCCGCTACGTCGCCTGTGTGGACTACCGCGAAAGCCCGGAGGCCTTACTGACCCGGCTCAGTCAGGTCAGTCAAGACGACTTCCAGCGCACCCGGCAAGCGATGAATAGCGCCCTCCTGCGCGAACAGAAGCGCCATCGCTTCCGCCACCACCAAGCCGACTATTTGTGCGGACTTGAGAGTCAGTGGGCCGCCGCAGTCGAAAAGTCTACACAATAGGCGCGGGTGCCGCCTTGTATGTTATATCTGCACCCACTGAATAAAAGTCCGCATAGCCGGTACCACCCAGAGACCAACTTCTTTCGTAAATAGTAAAACTCCCCGGCAAGTTAACCTCGAAAGAGTCACCGCTCCCACTGCCATACCGCATCTCGGCAATCAATATCGAGTATCTCCCACATAGCGTGGGTAGGCGTACCAACCTTTCGACTTGGACGCAGATGCACGTAGATTTTCACAGATTCGGAGCCCAAAATCAGCGTTTATCTGCGTGCATCTGCGTCCTATCGGTTTCACCCACGTCAAGTGGGAAATACTCTCAATATCAAGTGAGTAGCATTGGGGTAGCGAAAATCATAGTAGGTGCTGGAGGAGACAGGCACTCCGACTAGGCCAGCTACTGCCGCCAATGCTCTCTCAAGCTTGGTAGGAATTGTGGCATCAGTGTAGCGCCGCCAGTCGTAAATCTTGCCTACAGGATCGGCCTTCAGATAATATGCCAGAAACCAGCCGTTCTTGTGAACGTATACGTGAACATCTTGGGATTCGGGGTAATCTGCCACCGGCACGGAACCGATGATGTAGTCGGCCGTCTGCACTTCGATGGTGCGAAAAGCGGCCTTCGCCATGTCCAGATCCACCGGCCCACCGGCGTTGAAGTACGCTGAGATGCCGGCTTCGTTATCCAGGAAGCTGCCGATGCTCTGCTGTCCGCTCTGTGCGCTCGCCACACCGACGAACGGCGGCGCCTTCAGCGCAATCGTCGCTGGCCCGCGGCCGGTCTCCTGCCGCGGGAGGCTCACCAGCGAACCGAGGAGCACGACGCTCACCGCCAGCAGCAACGCAATCATCGTTCGGATCGAGAAACGCTTGGGGTTCATGGCTTCCTCTCCTTTGAGCGGTTATGGGGTTGTGGTTTGGTGCAGCGATGGGTACGATGAAGTGATCCTGTCAGATCACAGGACGAAGGTCGTGTGAGGTAAAGGCGAATTGCGATTCAGGGTTATCAGGCAAGGAACGTTCGCTCGATCTCCTCGATCAGGAACGGCAGATTCGGCTCTGTGAAGCTGATGCCTGGCGCTGGTAGGCGATGGTGCTTGATGTCTGGCGGAACGTGTTTGTGGTGTGGATGAGTATAGGCACTTATTCTCCTCCGGCTACTGCCATCTCCGGCATAAGACGCAAAGTGCTGAGACCCGCCGCCTGACGCAGGTCACGCAGATAGCGATACATCATCTCCTGGTAGCGCGCGTCGCGCTCCAGTTTAGCCTCGTAGTAGCCCACCCACTTGATAAAGTCGCGACTCTGTTCCAGCTCGCCGGTCTTGTACAGACGATAGAAGTCTGCGGAGAGCAAGTTGTAGCGATCTTCCAAACGCGCTAACTCGGCGTTTAGGCCGTGGATGTCTTGGATAATATCGTTGAGTGTCATGGTCTTTCCCTCGTCGTGCGGCAACTGGAACTCCCGGCTCCACGACTCGACTTCATTGCATCCGAAGCGCCCCGTTTGTCAATGGCAAGTTCCTGATAATGTGCTCGCCAGCTATCATAAACGGCATCGTCGTCATTATCCAGCCCTTCCTGGAAGTGACTCAGGCTCATGGCCTGCCAGTCTTTATTCGACTTCATTGTATCCGAAGCGGGCCGTTTGTCAATAGCAAATCCTGCGAAAAGTAAGGACACTCTACTCGCCCTCCTCCACCCACCTCCTGAACAAGCCCCCCAACTCTCTTCCCGCGACCTCCTCCGCCAGCAGCCGGAAGTCGGTCGGGCGGCGGTGCGCCAGCGGAAACGCTCGACGTAGGTGCGCAGCAGCTTGCAGAACGCTTGCTCGCCCATCTCATCCCGCAGCGTGGCGAAGAAGAGCGCGCCCTTGCCGTAGACGATCGTCTCGTAGGCGTCCCGTTTGTACTCCAACACCGGCCGGCCGATCGGCGCGTCGAGGCCGCGCTGGGCATTGGCCGCCACGGCCGCCTCCCACCGCTGCAGCCGCAGCAGATCGGCTGCGGGCTGGCCGTGCCGGCCCAGGAAGTAGAAGTACATGCTGAACTCGGCCAGCCCCTCGTCCAGCCAGGGATTCTGCGTCTGGTCGCTGCCCACCTGGTTGTACCACCACTGGTGCGCCACTTCGTGAACCACCAGCGTTTCCAGGTCGGTCAGATATTTGTTGTACGCCTGGCTGCCGATCAGGTTGAGGCCGGGGAACTCCATGCCGTGGAAGGTGAGCGGCGCCTGCACCACCGCCATCTCGCGATAGGGATAGGGGCCGAACTGGTCGCTGTAGACCTCCAACGCGGCCACCGCGTCGTAGAGCGCCGAGCGACTGGCCGCTGCGTCTTCGGGCAGAAAGCAGGAGATGACGCGCGCGCCATAGGCTGCGGCCTCCTCGGTCTGGAAGCGCGGGCTGAGGTTCAACGTGAACTCGCGTGCCGGCCCCATGACGTAGGTCAACGCTGCCCAGCCGTCGGCCGCGACCGTGCGGGTGATCGCGATGCCGGTGGCCGCGATCACCTGCTCCGAGGGCGCAGTCATCTGTACCCGGTAGAGCGCCGCATCGTGAAACCCCACGTCCCCCAATGGGCTGGCAATATCCAAGGCCCAATCTCGCCCCCCCGGCCTGCCAGGATCGGGTAGAAGTTGGTCAGGCTGACGATGTCCTCGCTCTGGCCGAAGATGGTGTAGAGGCCCGGCTCGCGCTGCGGCCACTTGCCTGCGAAGGTCAGCCAGACCTGAGCCACGCTGCTCGGCTTGAGTGGCGTAGGCAGCGCCAGGTGGACCGCGGTTCCCTCGGCGTCATAGGCGTAGTTGACCGTCAGCCCGTTCACCCGTGCGCCGCCCACCGTCAGCCCGCCGCCGAACTGCTTCAGATTGGGATAGAGCCGGAAGTAGAGGTCGTTCAATGCCGCGGTCCTGCTGACCGGCAGGGTCAGTTCCAGCGTGCCCGTATACGCGCGCGCGGCCACGTCCACCTTCACCGTTATGCTGTAACGCAGCAGCGCATCGAGCTGGGCGGGGGTCAGCGTGAAGCCAGGGGCCAGCGCGGGGCGATAGTCGGCCAGCGGATCGGCCGGCGGCACGGGCTTGAGGAGCGCGCAGCCGGCCAGGAGCAGGCCAGTCAGGGTCAATGCCAGGGTTGAGGCCAGCAGCCAGCGGGGAAAACGGCCAATGCTACGTCGGGGTTGCGGCATCACAACCTCCCCATGATTGAGCCACGAATTACACCTCTTCACGAAACAGCGAGCTATTCGTGTCCTTCGTGCAATTCGTGGCAGGTTTCGTCAATACGCCCGCGCGAAGATCGCCACCTGGTTGGTTCGTCTGCCCGTGTAGAAACAGACCCCCTCCTCGCCCTGTGCGTCGAAGGGATAGCAGCGGATGGTCGCCTTTGTCTCGTCCTTGATGCGATCTTCGTCTTCGTCCGAACCAGCCCAGTGCACACGCAGGAAGCCGCCGACGCCGTCCAGCGCCTCCTTGAATTGGTCGTAGTTCGCGACGGAATGGGTATTCGCGTCGCGGAATGCGGTCGCGCGACCAAGCATGTCCGCCTGGATTGTCGCCAGCATCTCCTTGACCGCGTTCGCCACGCGGGGCGCGGGGTGGCCGAACGTCCGGCCCTCCTTGCCGGGCGTGTCGCGGCGGGCGAAGACGACCGCATTCTGCACCACATCGCGCGGGCCGATCTCGATGCGGAGCGGTGCGCCGCGCATCTCCCAATCGTTGAACTTGAACCCCGCGCTCACCTCCTCGCGATCATCCACCTTCACGCGCACGCCGGCGGCCTTGAGAGCCTGCGCCGCCTGGTCGGTCAGCCCCAACACGGCCGTCTTCTCCGCGTCCTTGCGCCAGATCGGCACGATGACGACCTGGATCGGCGCCAGTTTGGGCGGCAGGACCAGGCCCTGGTCATCGCCGTGCGCCATGATGATCGCGCCGACCATGCGCGTGCTGAGCCCCCAGCTCGTGGTCCAGGCGTATTCCATCTCGTTGTTCTGGTTCAGGAACTTGATGTCGAATGCGCGGGCGAAGTTCTGGCCCAGGAAATGGCTGGTGCCCGATTGCAGCGCCCAACCGTTGCCCATCATCGCCTCGATGGTGGTGCTGTAGAGCGCGCCTGCGAACTTCTCGCGGTTGCTCTTCTTGCCCTGGATGACGGGAATGGCGGCATCGTTGATCGCGAAGTCGGCGTAGACCCCCAACATGCGCCGCGTCTCTTCTTCTGCCTCCGCGCGCGTGGCGTGGGCGGTGTGCCCCTCTTGCCACAGGAACTCCGTGGTCCGCAAGAAGAGGCGCGTGCGCATCTCCCACCGCACGACATTCGACCACTGGTTGATGAGCAACGGCAGATCGCGATAGGAGCGCACCCACTGGCTGTACATGTGGCCGATGATCGTCTCCGAAGTAGGTCGCACCACCAGCGGCTCTTCGAGCTTCTCGCCGCCGCCGACGGTGACCACGGCCAATTGCGGCGAAAAGCCTTCCACATGCTCGGCCTCCTTTTGCAGAAAGCTCAGCGGGATGAAGAGCGGGAAGTAGGCGTTGACGTGGCCGGTCTCTTTGAAGCGCCGGTCGAGCGCGGCCTGGATGTTCTCCCAAAGCGCGTAGCCGTAGGGTCGGATGACCATACAACCTTTGACCGGCGAGTAGTCGGCCAGCTCGGCCTTCTGCACGACATCGGTGTACCAGCGCGAGTAATCCTCGCTGCGGGGGGTGACGCCTTTTTCAGCCATGTGTGGGTGCTCCTGTGGGAGTGAATTCGGGCGCGTAATGCGTGTTGCGTATTGCGTATTGCGAACTACGCAATACGCTGCCATCCAATGCGGCAACGACCTCGCCAGGGGTCAAGACGACGCGCGCCAGGGCCGCAATGGAAGCGCCCAGGTCGGTATGGCTGCGGAAGGCCGCTATGATAGGCTGCCAACCGGCGCCAAGCAACACCAGGTGCTTGCCGGTCAGCGAGCGCGTCTGGAGCAGGCTCCAGGTCAGCGTTACCTCAGAAAGGGTGCCAATGCCCCCGCGCACCGCCACGAAGCCGTCTCCGCGGTCGAGCATGATCGCCAGGCGGTCGAGTAAGGTGGGGGCCCTGATCTCCTCGGTCAGCCACGGGTTCGGCGGCGCGGGATCGAAGATCGCGCAGGTGACGCCGATCACCCGTCCGCCGGCCTCGCGGGCCCCGCGACTCACGGCCGCCATGCTGCCGTTGTAGCCGCCGCTGAGCACCGCGTAGCCGGCCTGGGCCAGCAGCCGGCCCAACTCATAGGTCTCGCGGTAGAGGGCGCTGCCCTCATCCCGCCGCGAAGAGCCAAAGACGGTGATGATTTTCTCGCTATCCATACCCGACCGCCGCTAGATCAGACCCAGGTCACGCAGCGCAGAAAGCACCGGCGGCGGTTGCCACAACCACTGCACGCGCAGCCTGAAACCGGGGATCGCTTTCGAGCGATACACGCCCTCAGCGTCTGGGAGAAGCATCGCATAGCGACCCTGCGCATCCAACTGATAGAACTCCGCGCGCTCGCGATCGGGATCCAGCAGCCAGTACTCTGTGATGCCCGCCTCTTCATACTCGTAGAACTTCTCGCCGCGATCGCGCACCGCGCTCTCGGGAGAGAGGATCTCCACCACCAGGTCGGCCGGGCCATCCAGGTGGGTCTTGGCCAGCCGGGATAGATGCTCTTTGGCCAGGAAGAGCAAATCCGGCTCGCGGCCAGAGCGGCTCAGCCGCATCTGAAACGGCGCCGGACGAATGATCCCAAGCTGGTGCGACTCTGTGTAGACACTCAACACCGCGCTCATGAAACGAACGACATCTTGATGTTGATCGCTGGCAGGACTGTGCATCGCCGCCTCCCCATCTACCCATTCGGCCAGAGAATCTTCGTCGGCCCAGGCCAGGAATTCTTCGTAGGTCATCTTGCGCGGGGCTGGCGGTTCTTGCAAAGCCTGGCGCAGCACGCGACGCAACGCTTCGTCCAGAACCTTTGGCTCTTGGATTCTTTCCAGTATGATCTCTGCCGTGCCCATCAGCCACCTCCGTCTCACACGACCGTGACTCAACCGCTCCGCGCCAGGCAGTATAGCATGGCAGGCTGCGTCGCGCAACATAATGCACGGATGTCGTCTTGGGTCTGAACCTCAGTGCGAGTATAATGTGGGGCGTACCGCAGGCTGCCAGCTTGCGTCACATTTCTGCGTGTACCGCGAGCTGCCAGCTTGTGTCACGTTTCTGCGGAGTTTGATCCCTATGACAACCGCACCCTATGGCTCCTGGAGGTCGCCCATCACCGCCGATCTGATCGTGGCCGGCTCGGTCGGCCTGGAGCAGATCGTTCTCGACGGCAACGACCTCTATTGGATCGAGGGCCGGCCGGCCGAAGCCGGTCGTTGCGTGATCGTGCGCCGCACGCCGGACGGCCGCCGCGCCGACGCGATCCCGCAGCCGTTCAACGCACGCACGCGCGTCCACGAGTACGGCGGCGGCAGCTACACGGTAGATGCCGGCGTGCTCGTCTTCTCTCACTTTGCCGATGGCCGGCTCTATCGCTGCGACCCCGGCGCGGCCCCCCAGCCCATCACGCCGGCCGCAGCCTATCGCTACGCGGACCTGGTGGTTGATCGCCGCCGCGGCCGGCTGCTGTGCGTGCGCGAAGATCATACCGCGGCCGGCCATGAGCCGATCAACTCTCTGGCCGCGGTCAAGATGACCGGGGACGAGACGGCCGGACAGACGCTGGTTGCGGGCCACGACTTCTATGCCAGCCCGCGGCTGAGCCCCGACGGCGACCGGTTGGTTTGGCTGGCCTGGAACCATCCGAACATGCCGTGGGATGGCGTCGAGCTGTGGATGGCGGATGTGCTGGCCGATGGCTCGCTGGCGAACCGCCGTCTGGTCGCAGGCGGGGCTGCCGAGTCCATCTTTCAGCCTGCATGGTCGCCGACCGGCGTGCTGCACTTCGTCTCCGATCGCACCGGCTGGTGGAATCTGTACTGGCTGACCGCGGCCGGCATCGAGCCGTTGGCGCCGCTGGACGCCGAGTTCGGCCGGCCGCAGTGGGTCTTCGGCATGTCCACCTACGGCTTCACGGCCGCCGACCGCCTGGTCTGCGCGTTTGCGCGGGAGGGCGCGTGGCGGCTGGCCACATTGGATGCAGCCACAAGGACGCTGATCCCGCTCGACACGCCCTACACCGAGATCGGCGGCCTGGCCGCGACGCCCAATCAGGCCTTCTTCTTCGGCGGCTCGCCCTCGGCGGCGAACGCGCTCGTGCGACTGACGCTCGCGACAGGGGAAGCCGAGACGCTGCGGCGCTCCAGCAAGATCGCAGTGGCCGAAGGGTATCTTTCCAGCCCGCAAGCCATCGAGTTCCCGACCACGGGTGGATTGACCGCGCACGCCTTCTTCTACCCGCCGCGGAATAGTGACTACGTCGCGCCGGCCGGCGAGCAGCCGCCGCTGCTCGTCATGAGCCACGGCGGGCCGACCGGCGCCGCGTCGAGCACGCTCAACCTGCGCACCCAGTATTGGACCAGTCGCGGGATCGCCGTGCTGGATGTGAACTATCGTGGCAGCGCGGGCTATGGCCGCGCCTATCGGGAGCAACTGAACGAACAATGGGGCATTGCGGATGTGGATGACTGCGTCAACGCCGCGCGTTACCTGGTCGAGCGCGGGTTGGTTGATCCGCGCCGGCTGGCGATCAGCGGCGGCAGCGCAGGCGGCTACACAACCCTCTGCGCACTCACCTTTCGAGATGTTTTTCGGGCCGGCGCCAGCCGCTACGGCGTCTGCGACCTGGAGGCGTTGGCGCAGGACACGCACAAGTTCGAGTCGCGCTACCTGGATCGGCTGATCGGCCCCTATCCTGAGCGCCGCGACCTTTACCACGCTCGCTCGCCGATTCACTTCACCGACCGCCTGTCGTGCCCGCTCATCTTCTTCCAGGGCCTGGAAGACCGGGGCGTGCCTCCCAGCCAATCGGAGAGGATGGTCCAGGCCGCCCGCGACCGGGGGTTGCCGGTCGCCTATCTAGCGTTCGAGGGAGAAGGCCACGGCTTTCGCCGCGGCGAGAACATCAAGCGCAACCTGGAGGCGGAGCTCTACTTCTACTCGCGCATCTTCGGCTTCGACCTGGCCGAGCCGATCGCGGCTGTAGAGATCGAGAACCTGGCCAGCATCAGGAACACTCCCGTCCGCGGAGCAGCCCGATGAGCTCGCAAGCCGCGGCCGGCGATCCCGCGGGGCCGATCACTGTCGAGGCCGCACGGGCTCTCTATCGCCGCGACGGAGGCGGCCACGATTTCGATCACGTGCTGCGCGTGACGGCCCTGGCCGAGCGGATCGCCCAGACCGAAGGCGCAAACGTAACCGTGGTACGCGCCGCGGCCCTGTTGCACGACGCGGGCGCGAGCAGCGACCGGGAAAACCATCATCTGATCGCCGTGGAGCTGGCGCGCGCGGCGCTGGCCGGCCAACCGGTCGATTTCGTGGCTGCGGTGGCGCACGCGATCGAGGCGCATCGCTTTCGAGCCGAGCCGGCCCCGCGCACATTGGAGGCGCAGGTCCTCTCGGACGCGGACAAGCTGGACGCCATCGGCGCGATCGGGGTCGCGCGCGCGTTCGCGTTCGCCGGCGCGCACGGCAACGCCTTGTGGCGCGCGCCCTGGCGCGCGATCGCAGCCGAGGCCGGCGATGCGGTCGAACGCCCCCAGACCCTCGGCGCCGACTACACGCCGATCCACGAGTTCGTCTACAAGCTCGACCGCATCCCCGATCGGCTCTTCACCGCGACCGCCCGCGCCATCGCAGCGGAGCGCCTGGCCTTCATGCGCGAGTTCTTCGACCGGCTGGATGGCGAGGTGACGGGGTGACAAGGTGACGGGGTGATGGCGTCACGGGCCTAGCTCGATGGTGCGCGTTGTCGTGGCGCCGGCCCTCACCTCCAGCCCGCGCACGACCTGCCGCCGGGTGTAGTCGGCATAGGCAATTTCCACGTCGTACACACCGGCGCGGAGGCGGATGCTGGCCGGGTTGTCGGAGCGCCAATCCACCCAGTTGTGGCGGTCCCCCGCGGGATAGGTGACGATGTCCACCGCGACCGGCCGGCCGTTACGGACGGCGGTCAGGTGGAGCAGGCCGAAGTCGAAGGCGACATCGCGCGCCACGCTCTGCCCCGCGCCGACTTCGATCCCCTGCAACCATTCCTGAGCGTAATCCATCTGCACCAGCACATCGTAGCGGCCTGGCGGCAGGCTGAAACGCGCCTCGGCCTGGCGACGCCAGTCGAGCGGCTGCCGCGTCTCGCCCGCGGGATAGACCGTGACGGCCAGATCGGTCGCCAGGACGCCTGGCGATGCGTAGACCCGCACCGTGAGCTCAGCCGGGCCAGAGGCACGCGGGGCCGGCGATGCAGTCGGCTGAGGCTGGCTGGCGGCCGGACCGGGCGCTTCCTGAGATGCGGACGGCGCCGCGATCGCGATCGTCGGATCATCGTAGCCCCAGAAGCGCCACGTCGCCTCCAGCCACGCGGCGGGCTGGTCTGCCTGATCCGCGGCGAGCAGGGTGGCGGTCGCGCGATAGACCCGCCCCTCGGCAGTCGCCCAATAGGTGATTGTTTGCTGCACGGCCATCGGCGCGGCCTGAGTCTGGAGCGCAGCCTGGCTCGCCGCGTCCGGCGCGAGCGTCGCCGCAGCCGCCGCGAACACGCGCGCGATCGCGGCAGGCGGGATCACGGCCTGCGATCGCAACGTCGGCTCCGGCGCTCCCGCGGCGGGCGCCAGAACCCCGCGCGTTCTCTGCTCGGCCAGGGGATAGAGCCGTAGAACCGTGAAGGGCGACGCCAGCCCGTAGGCCGCCTCGAACCCAACCCCAGGCCAGCGCGTCCATGCGGTCTCACCGACCGGCCGCGTGTAGCTGGCGTCGCCGGCCACGATCAGCTCTTCCCCGCGCGGCGATCCCCCCGCGTCCGCCGCGGTCACGGTCCGGGCGATCTGCGCCCATTCACCCTCGCGATACTGCCCGGTGATGATGGCGTGGGCCGCGGTCGCGGATTCGACCGGCTGCAGGATTACCTCATAGCGGAAAGCCGGCGGCAGCGCCAGCAGATCGGCCGGGGTCGGCTGGCTGGTCGAGCCTGTAGCAGGCGCGGGCCGCGATGCAGGCGGCGGCGTCGCTGCAGGCGAGGCGGTCGCGGGCGGGCCCGACGAGCTCGCGGGCCCCAGGCCGGCCGGCGTCGGCGCGGCGGCTGGGGTGGACGCCGACCCGCAGCCGGCGATCCAAAACAGCGCTGCGAGCGCTGCGATCACGACCAACCCACGACGAACGACGAGCGAAGTCAGGTGCATGTCGAGCCTCCCAGTCCAATTATACCCTATGCGCGGGTATCGCGCGAAGACGCGTTCATGACAAAGCCACCGACAGTTCTGCGCTATACTCCGTTTCTTGTGTGGTCTTGACAAACGGTTGATCCCATGTTAGATTAGAAAGCGTGGGAAGGGGGACGTCATATCGTCCCACTCATGATGACCGTTTCTGACCACGGACGCCAGCAGACCCGCTGGCGAGCCAAAGCAGCGACTTCTCAGGAGAGCCGCCATGCTCCGTTACATTGCCCGCCGTTTCCTGTTCATGGTTATCTCGCTGTTCGCCCTCTCGTTCGTGTCCTATTGCATCATCGAGCTCCCGCCGGGCGATTATGCCGAGATGTACATCAAGCGACTCGAGACGACCGGGACGCAGATTGACGAGAATCTGATCATCAACCTGAAGCGCCAGTATGGCTATGACAAGCCTTTCCTCCAGCGGTACTGGGATTGGATCTTCAACATCGTGACGCGCGGCAACTTCGGGGTCTCGATCCTGTGGGCCAAGCCCGTGTCGTTCTTGATCAACGACCGGCTGCCGTTCACGATCGCTCTCTCGGTGCTCACCTTGGGTGTCACCTACGCGCTCGCCATCCCGATCGGCATCTTTTCGGCCACCCACCAGTACTCGCTTTGGGACTACGTTTTCATCGTGGCTGGCTTCATCGGCCTGGCGGTGCCCAACTTCCTGCTGGCGCTGGTGATGATGTACTTCCTGCTCACGAAGTTCGGCGTATCGCCCGGCGGTCTCTTCTCACCAGAGTTCGAGAACGCGCCGTGGAGCCTGGCCAGGATGTGGGACCTGACCAAGCATCTGGTGGTGCCGGTGGCGATCATCGGTCTGTCGGGCACGGCCGGGTTGATCCGCACCATGCGCGCGACGTTGCTGGATGAGCTGGGCAAGGATTACCTGGACACCGCGCGCATGAAGGGCGTGGCCTACTGGCGGGCCGTGCTGAAGTATCCGGTGCGCATCGCCATCAACCCCATCCTTTCGACCATTGGTTGGCTGCTCCCTGCCATCGTATCCGGCTCCACCATCGTCGCCATCGTGCTGAACTTGCCAACTGTGGGGCCGCTGCTGATTGCGGCCCTGATCGCTCAGGACATGTTCATGGCGGGTGGAGTGATCTTCATACTCACGGCGTTGACCCTCATCGGCACGTTCCTGTCGGACATGATTCTGGCTGCCGCGGATCCGCGCATTCGCTTCGAATAGGGAGAGCTGCCGAATGGTTGAGACCGACGTTACACTACAACCCAAGCTCCCCTGGCGCCGCCCGAAGGAAGACGAATCCGCGCAAGAGCGCCTGTATACGGCTTCGCAGTGGGTCTTGATCTGGCGTCGCTTCCGGCGCCATCGCCTGGCCTTGATCGGCGGCATCGTGATGCTCATCATGTACCTGGGGGCGATCTTCGCGCCGTTTGTGACCCCCTATACCCCGCACAAGAAATTCAACGACGCGCTGAACCATCCGCCTACCGCGCTCCGCTTCGATGACGGCGACGACGGTTTCGGGCTGCGCCCCTACGTTCTGGGGACGAAGCGCGAGATTGACATGACCACCCTGAAGCGCCGCTACACGCCCGACCCAGCGCAGAAGCTCTACCTCCAGTTCTTCAGCCAGGGCGAGGAGTACAAGCTGCTGGGCCTGATTCCCACCAGCATCCATCTGTTCACGGTGGCCGCGCCGGGCAAGGTCTTTCTGATGGGCGCAGATGAGTTGGGCCAGGATGTCTTCTCGCGCACGATCTACGCGAGTCAGATCTCGCTGTCAATCGGTTTGATCGGCATCGCCTTCTCCTTTGTCCTGGGGTGTTTGCTGGGCGGCATCTCCGGCTACTATGGCGGCCAGGTGGACATGATCATCCAACGGGTGATCGAGTTCTTGATTTCCATCCCCACCTTGCCGCTGTGGATGGGGCTGTCGGCCGCGCTGCCCCGCGATTGGCCCATGCTCAGAATCTACTTCGCTATCACCATCATCCTGGCGTTGGCCAGTTGGACCGGCCTGGCGCGCGTGGTGCGCGGCAAGATCCTGAGCACGCGGACTGAGACCTTCGTCAAAGCCGCCGAAATGGCGGGCGCCAGCCCGGCCCGCATCCTGGTCAAACACCTGTTGCCCAGCTTTGCCAGCTACCTGATCGTCAACCTGACCCTCTCGATTCCCGGCATGATCCTGGGCGAGACGGCGCTCAGCTTCCTGGGTCTGGGGCTGCGGGAGCCGGTGGTGAGCTGGGGTGTGTTGCTCAACGCGGCCCAGAACGTGCGCACCGTAGCGCAATATCCCTGGATGCTGTGGCCGGTGGCATTCGTGGTCCTGACCGTCTTGGCCTTCAACTTCCTGGGCGACGGGTTGCGTGACGCTGCGGACCCGTACAAGGAGTTCTGAGCGATGGAGAGTGAAGTTGTCCTCTCGGTGAAAGACCTGAAGACCTACTTCTATCTGCCACACGGCGTGTTGAAGGCGGTGGACGGCATCAGCTTCGATGTGCATGCCGGAGAGCTCGTAGGGCTGGTGGGAGAATCGGGCTGCGGCAAGAGCATCACGGCTCGCTCGATCCTCAACATGGTGCGCGATCCAGGCAAGCCGATGGGCGAGGTGTGGTTCTACCGGAACGGCGAAGGCGTGAACCTGCTGGAGATGGGGCCGGACAGCCCAGAAATCCGGCGCGTCCGCGGGGATGCGCTGACCATGATCTTCCAGGAGCCGATGAACGCATTCTCGATGGTGCATACCGTCGGCCATCAGATCATGGAAGGGATCCTGTTGCATCGTCACGTCAGCAAGACCGAGGCCCGGCGGCAGGCGATCCAGTTGCTCGAAAACGTCGGCATCGCCAATCCGGGCCAGCGGGTGGATGAATACCCGTTCCAGCTTTCGGGCGGCATGCGCCAACGCGCGATGATCGCAATGGCGATCGCCACAAACCCCAGGCTGCTCATCTGCGACGAACCGACTACTGCGCTCGACGTGTCGGTGCAGGCGCAAATCCTGAGCCTGCTCAAGGACCTGCAGCGCCGAAACGGCATGGCCATCATCTTCATCACCCACGACCTGGCCGTCATCTCACAGATCGCCCACCGTGTGATCGTGATGTACCTGGGCAAGGTCGTGGAAGAGGCGGCCGTGCGCGAGATCTTCAAGAGCCCACAGCATCCATACACGGTGAGATTGATGGAGGCAGTTCCTGACGTCGCGTTGGCGAAGGGGATCGAACACGGGCGGCTCCAGACCATCGAGGGCTTTGTGCCTGAACCGATTGACCTGCCGGCCGAGTGCGTGTTCTACAAGCGCTGCCCGGAGGCGTTCGACCGCTGCCGAACCGGCCTGCCGGAGCTGGTGCAGGTGGGCCCAGGCCATTTCGTGCGCTGCTTCAAGTTCGGCCAGCAAGGGAGGGCGTCGCTGCCATGACCACCACGACCGTACCGACGCAGGGTCGTGAGGTCCTGCTGAACGTGGAGATGCTCCGCAAGTACTTTCCCATCGAGCGCGGCTTTTTCAAGCGCGTGGTGGGCCATGTGCGCGCGGTGGATGACGTCAGCTTCCACATCTACCGCGGGGAGACTGTGGGCCTGGTCGGCGAGACCGGCTGCGGCAAGACGACCTGTGGCATGACCGTGCTGCGTGGCCTGCCGGTCACCGCAGGCAAGGTGGAATTCCGCTTCCGGGACCTGGGTAACGTGGATGTGACCAGAATCGAGGGAGACCAGCTCAAGCACTATCGCCGCGAAGCGCAGATGATCTTCCAGGATCCCTACTCATCGCTCAACCCGCGCATGACGGTGCGCGAGATCGTGGCTGAGCCGCTGGTGATCAACCGGATCGGCTCGGCCAGGGAACAGGAAGAGCGGGTGGCGCACATGATGAAGATCGTGGGGCTTGACAAGCGCTACCTGCGTCGCTATCCCCATGCCTTTTCGGGCGGCCAGCGCCAGCGCATCTCGATCGCCCGCGCGTTGGTAGTGAATCCCAGCTTTTTGGTGGCCGACGAGCCGACATCGGCGCTCGACGTTTCGATCCAGGCGCAGATCCTGAACTTGATGATGGAGCTTCAGGAGCAGTTCGGCCTGACCTACCTGTTCATCTCACACAACCTGTCGGTGGTCAAGTACATGGCGCATCGCGTGGGGATCATGTACCTGGGCCGGCTGGCCGAGATCGGGGAGAAGGCCGCGATCTTCGAGGCGCCCAGGCATCCCTACACCCAGGCTCTGATGCGGGCCATTCCGATCGCGGATCCTGACCAGCCATCAGGGCTCCAATCGGCGCCGGGCGAGATCGGCAATCCAGCCAACCCGCCGCCGGGCTGCGCGTTTCATCCGCGCTGCGACCGGCGCATGGAGATCTGCTCGCAGGTGCGCCCCGAATTGGTGCAGGTGGGCGCAGAACACGACGTGGCCTGCCATCTGTACGGCGAGCCGACCACGCTTTCGGACCGCTGATCGAGGAGGGAAGAGCGCAAGGGACAGCTTGTTGGTGACGTGTTCGGCGCACGGGCTGGCCCCCCGCAGCGCCGTACGGGGTACAATGCGCGCCGCAGTCAACGCTGCTCTACGACCGACGTGCGGCGTCGTTCGGCACGGACGAGCTTTCAAAAAGGAGATAACAAACCCATGAAACACACGCGAATTCTATGGTCTTTGCTGGTTGTTGCGACCGTTGCTGCCATGTTGCTGAGCGCCTGTGCGGGCGGCGCTGTACCCACCGCGGCCCCAAAGGCCGAGCCAACCAAAGCTCCGGCGCAACCAACCGCCGCACCCAAACCGGTCGAACCGACCAAGGCGCCTGCCCCCAAGGTTGCGCCCGGCTCGGTCTGGAACAAGGACGATTACGAGAAGGCTGCTGGCGTCAAGATCGAGAAGTATGGCGAGGCCCCGGCGCTGGCCGAACTGGTGAAGGCCGGCAAGCTGCCGCCCGTCGAGCAGCGCCTGCCCAAGAACCCGCTGGTCAAAGTGCCCTGGAACGAAGTCGGCCAGTACGGCGGCAACGTCCGCTGGGACGAGTACACGATTGACTACGATCACTACTTCCGTCACATCCAGAACATCTATCTGCTGGGCCGCAACCTGGCGGAGGACACCTACTACAATTCCGGTCTGGCGGGCGAAATCCGGCCGATGATCTTCGAGAAGTGGGAATCGAATCCGACCGCGACCGAGTACACTCTTAAGCTGCGCGAGGGCCTCAAGTGGTCCGACGGCAAGGAAGTCACCACCGAGGACATCCGCTATCGGTTCGAAGACGAGCTCTCGAATCCCGAGATCACCGCGAACCCACCCACCTGGATGCGCTGGAACCCTGAAAAGAAGGGGATCACCACCAAGTTGCAGGTGGTGGACAAGTATACGGTCAAGTTCGCCTTCGCTATGCCCTACGGCGCGTTCCTGCAACAGGTGCTGCGCGCGGGCTCATGGCCCGGTATGTTGTCCCCGTCGCACTACACCAGGCAGTTCCACAAGAAGTACACGGACATGGCCAAGATCATGCCGTTCATGGAACAGCAGAAGATGACCAAGGCCGAGGAGTGGGCGAACTTCTACAACAAGGTGCAGGCCGGCGTCTTGGGCGATTCGGGCGGCTGGCTCAAGCACCCGTATCCCAAGGACATCCCGGTGCTCTATCCCTGGATCGTCAAGGAGATCAAGCCTGACACCTCCTGGGTGATGGAGCGCAACCCGTACTTCTTCCAGGTGGACTCCACGGGCAACCAGTTGCCCTACATTGACCAGCTCAACCGGCAGTACATCGCCCAGTCCGAGCTGATGAACCTGGACATCATCGCCGGCAAGGTGGACGTCCAGGGCCAGTTCCTGCGCATAGACGACTACCCGCTCTTCAAAGAGAACGAGGCGAAGGGCAACTACAACGCCATCCCGGTGAACGCGTGGCAGCACCACGTCTTGATCTACTGGTTCAACCCGGTGGTGAAGGACGAGAAGTGGGCCAAGGCGCTGAGCAACTTTGAGTTCCGCAAGGCGCTCTCCATCGCGCTGGATCGCAAGCAGATCAACGAGGCGGTGTTCAAGGGATTGGGTGAGCCGGCGCAGTTTGCCGCGCCCAAGACCTCGCCGCTCTACGATCCCCAACTGACCAGCTTCGCGGCCGAGTACAACCCGAAGGAAGCCGCCGCCATCCTGGACAAACTGGGCTACAAGGACACCAACAACGACAAGGTGCGCGAGTTCCCCGGCGGCGGTGACATGGTGATGCCGCTGATGTTCTATGAGGTAACGCCCGCGGCCGTGCCCGGTGTCAAGATGGCAACCCAATACTGGGGCGACATCGGCATCAAGGTGGACTCGAAGCTGCTGCAGGGCACTGCGTTCTGGAACTTCCAGGGCGCCAACGAGGCCCCGCTGTCGGTGTGGTGGGCCAATGGGCCGGACTTCGGCGATGGCGCGTTCATCGCCATGAACGTGAATACGCCGATCTGGCGCCGCTGGTACAACACCCAGGGCAAGGAAGGTGTTGATCCGCCGGCCTGGGTCAAGCGCATCTGGGAGATCCAGGATCAGCGCGTGCAGGTGGCGACGGCCGAAGAGCGCATGAAGCTGGACAAGGAAGGCTGGAAGATCCTGGTCGAGCAGATCATGATCATCGGCGCGGTCGAAGACGCCAAGAACCCGTTGATCCTGAGCAAGAGCTTCGGCAACGCGGAATACGGGTTCAAGAAGGCCTTTGTCGGCCCCACCTACCTGGAAGGCGTCGTCCAGTTCTATCACAAGGACGCGGCGCGACGGAAGTAACCGCACGAGTTTCAGGTCATTGCGAGGAGCATCCTGAGCGGAGGCCCGCCGTCGTGTGGCGGGACGCAGTCGAAGGATGCGACGAAGCAATCCCGATCTTGGCGAAAGGAATTGCTTCGTCGCCAACGACGCTCCTCGCAATGACCTGCCATGGAAGCCGTTTTGTGAAGCGCCTGCCCGCTGCGGCGGGTGCTTTTTTGTAACGAGGCACGCCCATGTCATCCACCAAACTCTGGTACACCCACCCCCCTGCCGAATACATCGCCGCGCTGCCCATCGGCACGGGCCGGCTGGCCGCGATGGTGTTGGGCGATCCGACCGCCGAGCGCCTGGCGCTCAACCACGAGTGGCTGTGGCGCGGGGTCAACCGCAATCGGGACACCGAGCCGGCCGCCCATCTGCTGCCAGAGGTGCGGCAGTTGCTCCTGTCGGGGCAGTTCGAAGAAGGCACGCTGAAGGGCAACCAGGCGTTCGGCGGGCTGGGCGGCATCAGCAAACAGCCGAATCGGGTGGATCCCTACCAGCCGGCCGGCGACCTGCGCTTCAGCCTCGATCACGGCTCCGCGACCGATTATCATCGCGAATTGGATCTGGAGAACGGGCTGGTCACGGTCGAATACACCGCCGGCGGCGTCCGCTTCCGCCGCGCATACCTGGCCGACATCGCCCACGATCTGCTCCTGGCGTGCATCACGGCCGACCAGCCTTTCGGCGGCCGCTTCTGGCTTGACCGGATTGATGACGCGGAGTGTTTTCTGCTGCGCCAAGCTTCTATCGGTCATTGTGAGGAGCACCCTGAGCGGAGCGAGCCGTCGTTTGGCGAGCGGAGTCGAAGGGTGCGACGAAGCAATCCCGAATTCGAGCCGGAGATTGCTTCGGCCCAAACGACGGGCCTCGCAATGACCGCCAGCCTGACCCTCGACGGCCAATTCCACCGCGGCATCGCCTTTCGAGCGGAAGCGCGGCTGTACCCGAAGGATGGCAGGATCACAGCCGACGGCGACGCGCTGCGGGTGAGCGACGCCACGGAGCTGCTGATCGCTGTCAACATCGGCGCAGGGGCCGGCACAGAGACCCCCGCGGCCGAGTGCGGCTGCCACACCCTGCCACACACCGACTGGGAGCGGCTGCTGGCCGAGCACGTCGCCGCCTACCGCAAGCTGTACGCCGGGCTGTCGCTGACGCTCGACCTGCCGGAATCCACCTTGCCCACCGACGAGCGGCTGGCCGCGGCCCGCGCCGGCGCGGCCGATCCGACCCTCCCGCTGCTCTACTTCAACTTCGGCCGCTACCTGATGGTCGCTTCGACCGCGACCGCCGACCTGCCGCCCAACCTGCAGGGCAAATGGAACGAGTCGCTCAACCCGCCGTGGCAAGCCGACTATCATCACGATGTCAACCTCCAGATGAACTACTGGCCGGTCGAAGGGGGCAACCTGGCCTTCGCGACTGATTCGTTCTTCCGCCATTGCGAGCGTTTCATCCCGCATGGCCGCAAGGCTGCGGCCGACCTATACGGCTGCAAAGGCGTCTTTTTTCCGCTCCAATCCGACCCGTGGGGTCGCTGCACGCCGGAATCGTTCGGCTGGGCGGTGTGGACAGGCGCGGCCGCCTGGCTGGCCGAGCATTTCTGGTGGCGGTGGGAGTACGGCCGCGACCGGGCGTTCCTCCGGGATCATGCCTATCCGTTCCTCAAAGAAGTGGCGGCGTTCTACGAAACCTACCTGATCGAGGATGAGCACGGGGTCTTGCAGGCCGTGCCCTCGCAATCGCCGGAGAATCGTTTCGTCGGCACGGGCAGGTTCCCGGTCAGCCTGGGCGTCTCGGCCACGATGGACATCCTGCTGATCCGCGAGACGTTGCGCCATGCCATCGCCGCGGCCGCGCTGTTGGGCGTGGATGAGGAGCAGCGCAACCTTTGGCGGGGCATCCTCGACCGCCTGCCGTCCCTCAAGATCGGTCGCTTCGGTCAGCTCCAGGAGTGGAACGAAGACTTCGACGAGGTCGAGCCGGGCCACCGCCACACGTCGCACCTGATCGGCGTCTACCCCGGCGACGAGCTGGATCCCGAACGGACGCCGGAGCTGTGGCAGGCGAGCCGCGTCTCGGTGGAGCGGCGGCTGGCGCAGGGCGGCGGTCACACCGGCTGGAGCCGGGCGTGGACGGCCTGCCTCTTCGCCCGCTTTGGCGATGGCGGCCGGGCGTGGGATCATCTCGTGCATCTGATCCTGGATTTCGCCACCGACGGCCTGTTCGATCTCCACCCCCCGCGCATCTTCCAGATTGACGGCAATTTCGGCGGGACCGCCGCGATGTTGGAGATGTTGCTGCAAAGCTACGGCGAAGAACTGGACCTCCTGCCCGCGCTGCCGCCCGCCTGGCCGGACGGCGAAGTGCGCGGGCTATGCGCTCGCGGCGGCTACACCGTCAACCTGGCGTGGCGCGGCGGGGCGCTGTCGCGCGCCGAGATCACTGCGCTGGAGGATCGCACCTGTACGCTGCTGCACGCCGCGGGGCGGTACACGGTCAAGGACGCGGACGGCAACCCGATTGCCTGCGCCGCGGACGGCCATCGGCTGCGGTTCCAGGTGAAGGTGGGGCAGACGGTGGTTATCGTGGCAAGATAACGGCAATCTTCGAGAGATAGCCGTCAACGAATAGCCAAACGAATCAACGAATCTGCGCGCTATCGCGAGTGAGATTTGTTCATTCGTTGCGCCATTCGTTGACAGTGATCGCGCAACCTGCAATGAGAAAGGATCAACCATGTACCACGCCCAACGCTGGACCCTCGACAAGATCAAAGCCCGCCTCGAGCTGATTGCGCCGTTTGTTTACACCAGGGCCGCAGAGCTGCCGGCGTTCCGCTATCTGCGGCTGGACGGCCCGCTGGCTGCGCCGCCTGTCGCGACCGACATGGATGATGCGCAGTGGGCCAGGATCAACCCCAACGATTACTGGGGCATGTGGATGAGCGATTTTGTCCTGCGAACCACCTTCACACTGCCCGCGGGATGGGACGCTGCGACGCCGACCGCGCTCTTCCTGCCGCTCGGCGAGGCGGGCGATTTCAGCCACCCGGAGGCGCTGGCCTATGTGGATGGCGTCGCTTTTGCCGCGTGCGACCGCCACCACCAGGAGATCCTCTTGGAACTCGCCTGGCTCGATGGTAAAGCGCACACGCTGGCCCTCCACGGCTGGACCGGTCTCGGCGGCTTTGCCAGCGGCGACCCGTTCACGAAACTGTACATGCGGCCGTGCCAGATCGTCCAGATCCACCAGCCCACGCGCGACTTCATCGCGCTGGCGCGAGCGGCGCACGAGACGGCCGCCAGCCTGGAGGACGCCAACCCCGCCCGACACGGCCTGCTCAACGCGCTCAACGACGCGTTCAACGTGCTGGAGACGCGCGATCTATTTGGCGCGGCCTTCTACGCCAGCGTCGAACCGGCGACCATGGCGCTCAAGGCCGGCCTGGCGAAAGCCGGCGCACCGCTCGATGTGACGATCCACGCCACCGGCCACGCGCACATTGACGTGGCCTGGCTCTGGACGTTGGGCCAGACTCGCCGCAAGTCGGAGCGCACCTTCTACAACGTCATCCGCAACATGGAGCGGTTCCCGACCTATCACTTCAGCCAGAGCCAGCCGCAGGTGTATGAGTACGTCCGGCAGGATCAGCCCGCGCTGTTCGACGCGATCAAGCAGCGGATCGCCGAGGGGCGCTGGGAGCCGATGGGCGGCATGTGGGTCGAGGCGGATTGCAACGTCTCCGGCGCGGAGTCGCTGGTCCGGCAATTCCTGCTCGGTCGCACTTTCTTCCGCCAGCACTTCGGCGCGGACGCCGAGACGCCCGTCCTCTGGCTGCCCGATGTCTTCGGCTACGCCTGGGCGCTGCCGCAGCTCATCAAACAGGCCGGACTGAAGTACTTCATGACGATCAAGATCGGTTGGAGCCAGTACAACCGCCTGCCCTACGACACCTTCCTGTGGCAGGGGTTGGATGGCACGCGCATCCTGACCCATTTCAGCACCGTCAAGGAGTTCGGCAGCCCGTTCGCCAGCACCTACAACGCAATGGCGAACGCCAAAGAGAGCCTGGGCGCGTGGCAAAACTTCCAACAGAAGGAGCTGCAACGCGATCTGCTGATGGCCTACGGCTTCGGCGACGGCGGGGGCGGCCCGACCCGCGAGATGCTCGAAAACATCGAGGTGATGGGCGATCTGCCCGGCCTGCCGCAGGTCAAACAGTCGAGCGTGCGCAGTTTCTTCGAGACGATTGCGCCGCTGGCCGCCGACCGCAAGATGCCGGTGTGGAACGGCGAGCTCTACCTGGAATACCACCGGGGCACCTACACCACCCAGGCGCGCAACAAACGCGCCAACCGCAAGAGCGAGTTCCTGCTCCACGACGCTGAGTTCCTGGCAGCGTTCGCCAGCCAGATCAACCCGGCCTACGTCTACCCCGCCGCAGCCTTCGCCGACGCCTGGCAGACAGTTTGCCTGAACCAGTTCCACGACATCATCCCCGGCTCCAGCATCGGCCCGGTCTACGAGGAATCGCAGGCGCAATATGCGGCCCTGGCCCAGGCGATCACCCGTGAGCGGGAGGCCGCGCTGGCGGCGCTCGCCGCGTCGTTGGGCGGCGATCTGCTCCTCGCCAACCCCGCGCCCTTCGCACGCACCGATCCGGCGTTCATCCCTGGCGAGGTGGCTGGTGAGTTGACGACCGACGGCCGACGACTGACGACGCAGACCGTAGAGGGCGGCACGCTGGTTGATGCAGGCGAGATGCCGGCGTATAGCGTAGTGCGTATTGCGTATTCCGTCCCGACACCATCGGCATTGGGGACCACAACAGACGCCCCACGCAATACGCAATACGAAACACGCGATACTCACACCCTCGAAAACGCCTACCTGCGCGTCGAATTCTCCCCGACCGGCGACATCACGGGCATCTTCGACAAAGCGGCGGGCCGCGAAGTGCTCGCAGCCGGGCAGATCGGCAACCAGTTCCAGGCGTTCGAGGATCGCCCCATGAATTTCGACGCGTGGGACATTGATATCTACTACGATGACAAGGTCTATCTCGCCGAGCCAGCCTCGTCCATCCGGCTCGTCGAAGCCGGCCCGCTGCGCTGGACGGTCGAGGTGAAGCGCAAGATGCTCAACAGCGAGATCTCTCAGCGCATTTCCCTGCGGCACAACTCGCCGCGGCTGGACTTCGACACGACCGTGGATTGGCGCGAGCGCCATACCATGCTCAAGGTCGCCTTCCCGGTGGAGGTCTTCTCGCCGGTCGCGACCTACGAGATCCAATGGGGCAACGTCCAGCGGCCGACGCACCGCAACACGAGCTGGGATTGGGCGCGCTTCGAGACGTGCGCGCACAAATGGGTGGATCTCTCGGAGGGCGGCTACGGCGTCAGCCTGCTGAACGACTGCAAATACGGCCACGACATCCGCGACAACGTCATCCGCCTGACGCTGCTGCGCTCCCCGACCATGCCCGATCCCACCGCGGATCTCGGCGAGCATCATTTCACCTACAGCCTCTATCCGCACACCGGCGGCTGGGATGAGAAGGTGCAGGCGGAGGCGTATGCGCTGAATGACCCGATTATCAGTTATCAGTCATCAGTTATCAGTCAACAGTGGAGAACTGACACCTGTTCACTGATTACTTGCTCCGCGCCCAACATCATCATCGAAACAGTCAAACGCGCCGAAGATGGCGACGGGATCATCGTCCGGCTGTATGAATCGCAGCGTAAGCGCGGCCCGGCGACGGTGCGCTTCGCGTGCCCGGTGGCGGCCGCGTGGGAGACGAATCTGCTGGAGGAGAATCAGGCGGCGTTGCCGGTGGCGGGTGATGCGGTGAGCCTGGAGTTGCGGCCATATCAGATCGTGACGCTTCGAGTTAGACCGAGCTAACCAGCGACCGGTCTTTGCGGCGTCATTGCGAGGCCCGGTTTGTGGGCCGAAGCAATCCCATGTTTGAGATTGCTTCGTCGCACACGACGCTCCTCGCAATGACACGATAGGAACATATTTCAGATGACCACTTTCACCGATCGAGACATCCTTCGCCGCCTGGCCGCGCGCCAGGCCGAGATCGCCAGCCTGCCGATCCATCAGCAGACGGTCGCCGGCTGGAAACGACTGAACGACCGGAAGCCCGGCAAGCCGATGGTGCACATCTACCAGGTGTGCTGGCATGAGATGGACGTGGACGGCGAGCTGACCCTTCAGTGCCAGGACCCGTTCCACCGCGCTGCCGAAGGGCAGCTTCGCCGCACGATCTACCAGTGGGACCACTTCCGGGGCGATATGGTCGTCACCGCCGAATTCGGCAGCCCGCCGGTCGTGCGTGACACCGGCTTCGGCCTGGAGGTGGAGGAGGAGATCGTCCGCACTGACCTGCGCGGGGGCGTCGTATCGCACCGCTTCCACCCGCAGATCAAGACCGTGGCGGATGCGGAGAAGCTCAGGCCGCCGCAGGTGATCTACGACCGGGAGGCGACCGAACGCAATCACGCGCGCCTGCACGCGCTTTTCGGCGATCTCCTGGCGATCCGGCCCTACGGCGTCAACCTGGAAGCCTATTCGCAGGGCTATGCGCCGTGGGATTGGCTCGTGCGTTGGTGGGGCGTGCAGGAGGCGTTGACCGACCTGGTGGAGCGGCCGCAGCTCGCGCACCTGGCGATGGAGCGGCTGACCCAAGGGGTGCTGGCGCGGCTGGATCAGTACGAGGCGCTGGGATTGCTGAATCCCAGCCAGGGGGTGGTGACGGGGAACGGCGGGTTGGGGTATACGGATGATCTGCCGGGTGCGCCCTTCGACTCCGTCCGGCAAACGACGCCGGACTCCGCTCAGGGTGCGTCTGTGGATCTCGGAGAAAACCAAGTGTCTGCCGCGCTGTGGCCGGTCTCCGACCGAGCCACGATTTCCCCTCCACAGGAGCGTCAGCCATCCTCAATCAGGCTCGGTCAGGAGACCGGCCTGAGCGCGGGGCTGGGAGAGGGGGGTATCCACACCACGGACATTTGGGGCGGCGCGATGTCGCAGATCTTCTCCGGCGTCTCCCCGCGGATGCACGAGGAGTTCGCGCTGCAATACGAGGC
>VGOD01000060.1 GCA_016876015.1 Chloroflexota bacterium | reverse complement strand
AAGAAGGGTTGCAAGAGGGCCGGCAAGAGGGCCGGCAAGAGGGCTTGCGGGAAGGGATCCGACAAGGCGCCCTGGATGCCATCGCCTTCGGCTTGGATTTGCGGTTTGGGGTCGAAGGACTGCGGCTGTTGCCGGAGATTGCGACCATCGCCAGCCTGCCGCTGCTGCGCGCCGTTCAGGAGCGCCTGAAGACTGCTCAGACGCCCGAGGAGTTGCGCCGGATCTATCGGGACAATTGACACTGCAATTCAAGAAGCTATGAACCATTTAGCCGACAAAGTAGCGATCATCACCGGCGCCTCCAGTGGGATCGGCCGGGCGATGGCTCTGGCGCTGGCGGCCGCGGGCGCGCATGTGGCGCTGGCGGCCCGTCGCGAGCCTGAGCTGCAAGCCGTGGCCCAAGAGATCCGGAACCTGGGCCGCGTGGCGCTGGTGGCGCCCACTGATGTGACCGATCAGGCCCAGATCAGCCAACTGGTTGCCCGGACTCTGACGACCTTCGGTCGGGTTGACATTCTGATGCCCAGCGCGGGCATCTATGTGCGCGGCCGCATCGAGAAACTGACTGCTGCGGACTTCGAACGGTCTATGGCCGTCAATTTTCAGGGCACGGTGCATCTTGTGCTGGCCGCGCTGCCTCATCTACAAGCCCAGCGCAGCGGACACGTGGTGCTCTTCTCTTCGATAGATGGCAAGAAGGGGGTTCGCACTGACGCCCCGTATGCCGCGAGCAAATTCGCCCTGGCCGGGTTTGGCGATGTACTGCGTCAAGACTTGCACGGTACAGGGGTGGACGTCACCATTCTGTTTCTCGGCCGCGTCGACACGCCGTTTATCGCCGGCAGGAAGTTCCACTGGATGTCGGCGCCCATCTCACCCGAGAGCGTTGCCCAGGCCACCCTGGCCGCGATTCAGCGCCGGCAGGCCGAGGTTATCTTGCCGTTTCAAGCGCACGCCTTGTTGCTGGCAAACTGGCTCTCGCCTCGCCTGGGCGACTGGGCCGTGCGCTTATTTCGTTTGGAGGGTCTGGAGGAGGAATGACCGTCGTTACCCCGCTGCTGTCCAGCGAAGTCAAAGCGGGTCAGGCCGTACACGCCTGGCTCAGGAAGCTGCGCGCAGCCTACGTGCCCGGCGTCTCCACGCCGCTGTCGGCGCGGATCGCCGAGAAAGTGATGGATCGGCTCGCCGCGCTTGGCCACGAAGCTCAGGAGCACCCGACCGAAGACACCGATGTGCTGCTCACTACTGCGGTATTCGGCGCGCCCTTACAATGGCGCACCGCGCCCTTTTTTCAGGCGCGGCGCCAGTATCGCCTGCGCCGATCGCCCACGGTGTTCACGGTGATTCATGTGCGGCCGGCTGAGTGGGCCGCGCTTCTGGCGCACTTCGAAGCTGCGCTGGCCAGGAACCCGCCTGACCTGGCGGACTTTGCCTTCCCGGGCCTGGCGCCGACCGCGCACAGGACTCTGATCGAGCAGGGTCGGCGCGGCGGCCCGATCCTGGCGGCCGAGCGCCTCATGCAGGCTCAGGCGCTCTGTCTGCGTCTCATCGTGGCTGTGGGCGAGGACGAGCCGCTCTACGCGCACCACTTCGACCTAGTGGGCAGCTACGCGCGCACCGAGGGGGACGCGGACGCCTTCTATGATGACATCGTGCGGCGCATGGCCACGGCTGTCAGCGCAGAGGAGGTGGGGAAGCATGTGATTGTGGAGCCTCCCATCGCTCGCGAGACGTGGCAGCGGCTGACGACGCCGGCCGCCATGCACAGGGCCAGTCTGGAGCTGGGTAGGCGCGGCTTCTTCACCGAGATGGTGCGCATCCCCGAACTGGTGCAGGTGCCGGCCCTGGGCGACGCCATCGCCACGCAATACAGCGAAGGATGCTTTGCCACCTGGGAGCCGGACCTCAACGCATTGGTCACCACGACCACCGGCAGCGCGCGGCCCGTGGATAAGGGTAACATCACGGACAACGACCTGGCTGTTGTGGTTGGCCTGCAGCCGGGGGGGCTTGGCCCGATCGTGCGCCAGGTGGAAGGCTTGCGTAACGATCCGCCTTCATCGGAGGGGCTCGAGATGTACGATATGGACGAGGTCCTGCCGGCCATGTGGCTCAACGGTCGGACCGAGGCCAGCGCGCGCGTGCCGGTCGCGCGATCGAAACTGCACGGACATCGCGGCATCGCCGCCTACGATCCGCGTCACGTTGAGTATATCCCGATGGCGCAAGCGTTTTTCGCTTACCCCGTCACCTGCGGGACATACGCCCAGGCGCGCGGTCTCAAGGCTGCGTTCAGCCGGAGCGCCGCGCTGCAAAACCCGGCCGACCCGCGGCAGGTTGTCTTCACGATCTTGCCGACGCACGGCATCTTCGTCGTCGAGAAGTGGGCGGCGGGTAAACGGGTAAAGCGCCCTTCCAGGTGATCTGGGAGTTCATGGATGCCGGCTATCTGCAAGTAGATCGCATCGTGCCGCAGGGACCAGAGGTGTTCGAGCCGGCGGTAGTGATGGGAGAGGACGCGGGGACTAAGTGATGCAGCGATGCGGATCTGCCATCCTGCTGTCTACCAATCTACCAATCTACCAAATCCACCCATGAGCGAAACCTACACCCAACGGATGCGCGTCATCTTCGCCACCGACGATTCGGTGAAATACGTCGGCCACCTGGACATGGCGCGCGCATGGGAACGGGCCATCCGGCGGGCGCGCCTGCCGCTGGCCTATACCCAGGGCTTCAATCCCCAGCCGCGGCTGCACTTCGCGGCCGCGCTGCCAGTGGGCTTCACGGGCCAGGCTGAGGTGGCCGATGTGTTCCTCAACGAGGCGCTCGAACCTGCGGAGTTTCTCGCGCCGCTGCAGGCAGCCATGCCCCGCGGCATCCGGTTGATCTCGGCCCAACCTGTCCCGCGCGAGCTGCCGGCGCTCCAGGCGACGGTGACGGCCACCCACTACCGCGTCGAGGTGGCCACCGCCGAACCATCTGAAGCATTCGCAGCCAGGCTGTCGGCTTTCCTGGCCCGTGGCGAGGCCGTGCGCGTGCGTCGTCGGGGCAAAGAGGAGTCGGCCTATGACCTGCGGCCGCTCGTGCTCGCCCTGACACACCAGGGCGATTGCGCCCTGGGCCAGGCATTTGACGTAACGCTGGCCGCGGAGCCAGGCGCGACCGGTCGGCCTGACGAGCTGCTGGCCGAACTGGGCTACGAGTCGGCCAGCCGGCGCATCGTGCGACAGAAACTGGTGTTCACCGATCCACCTGGGTCCACTTCTAATACCTGACTCATCAGGAGGAATCCATGCGTTTGTTGACCTTCATCGAGAACGACGAGCGAAGATTGGGCGCGCTGGTCGGCGCGCAGGTGATAGACTTGGCCGCGCTCCTGGCGGCCGAGCGCCCTGGTGCGCGCCTCTTCAGCGACATGCGCGAGCTGATCGAACAGGGGCCAGAGTTCTGGAGTAGGCTGGATGCTGCCCTGGCGCGAACCGATTTGACCTTTTTCGCGCGCCAGCTCGATCGCCTGAAGCTGGATGCGCCGGTGCGGCCATCCAAGATCATCGCCATCGGCCAGAACTACTATGACCACGTGCGCGAGCAGAACGCGGCCATGCCCGACCGGCCGATCGTCTTCACCAAGTTCCCGACCACGATCATCGGCCCTGGCGATGAAATCCGCTGGGAGCCGGCCCTGTCCGACAAGATTGACTGGGAAGCGGAGCTGGCCGTGGTGATCGGCCGGACCGCCCGCCGTGTGCGCAGCGAAGACGCCTATGGCTACGTCTTCGGCTACACCGTCGCCAATGACGTGACCGCTCGCGATATCCAGCGCGCGGACGGCCAATGGGTGCGCGGCAAATCGCTGGACACCTTTTGTCCGCTTGGGCCATGGATCGTCACCCGCGACGAAATTCCCGAGCCGCACGGCTTGCCGATTCGCACCCATGTCAACGGCCAGGTCATGCAGAACTCGCACACCGACCAGCTCATCTTCCGCGTGCCGATGCTGATCGAGTTCCTCTCCCGCGCATTCACGTTGCTGCCCGGCGATGTGATCCTGACCGGCACGCCGCCTGGCGTCGGCGCTTTCCGCAACCCACCGGTTTTCCTGCAGGATGGCGACGTGGTGACGGTGGAAGTCGAAGGGATCGGGTCGCTGACCAATCCGTGCCGCGCCGAGGTGGTCTGAGGTCGGCAAGCGCGAACCTCAGACACCCGCTCTGGGTCCCTCTGCAAGGACTGGCGCCAGTTCTGAGCTGCAACATCCTCTCGTCGCATTATTCTCTTTCAGCCTCCTGTGGTAGAATACTGTCACGCCGGGCGCAGTTGCGTCCGGCGTTGCGCGGCGACTGTCGAAGCAAAGGAGTTCCCATGTCTCAGGAGCACTACACGATAGAGATTTGCGGCCTCACGCGTCACCTGCCCTATTTCGAGGTGGCGCCGAAGGTGCGCATCGCCATCTTCAACATGCTCGGCGATACCGAGGTGGTCGAGGCCCTCGCCGACTGGCTGGCCCCGCGGTTGCCCAAGGAGGGCGATGCCTTGATGACCGCCGAGGTCAAGAGCATTCCGCTGGCCCATGCGCTTGCAGTGCGCGTCAAGCTGCCCTACATCGTGGCGCGCAAGACGCGGAAGCCCTACATGATCGGCGCGACCAGCGTCGAGGTGTTGTCCATCACCACCGGCGCGCCGCAGACTCTCTGGCTGGACGGCAAAGACCTGAGCCTGGTACAGGGTAAGCGCATCGTCCTGGTAGACGATGTGATCAGCACCGGCAGCACCCTGGCCGGGATGCGCAAGCTGGTCGAAACCTCGGGCGGCGTCGTGATCGCCGAAGCGGCCGCCTTCACTGAAGGCAACGCTCCCGACAAATGGAAGCACATCATCGCAGCCGGCAACCTGCCAGTGTTCATCGGATGAGGCGCGCGCCGAATCGCGCTCTGGATGTCAGAGGTTATGGTACTCGATAAAGCTGCAGCCGTCGAGCGGCGCTACGAAGAAATCCATCGGCAGTTGGCGGATCCGGCCATCACCGCCGATCCGGCGCGGCTGGCCGCGCTCGCGCGCGAGCAGGCCGAGCTCAGTGAGACCGTGGAAGCTTATCGCGCCTATCGCACGGCCCAGGCCGAGCTGGAGGGCGCGCGCCAGTTGGCCGATGACGACAGCGAACCGGAGCTGGCGGAGCTGGCCGAGGCCGAGATCGCGCGGCTGGAGCCAGAGCAAGAGGCGCGACTGGAGCGCCTCCGCATCTTGCTGTTGCCTAAGGACCCCCATGACGAGAAGAACGTCATCGTCGAGATTCGGGCGGGGACCGGCGGCGACGAGGCCGGCTTGTTCGCGGCTGACCTGTTTCGCATGTATACGCGTTGGGCCGATGTGCATGGCTACAAGACCGACCTGATGAGCCATCACGAGACCGGAATCGGCGGCTTCAAAGAGGTCATCTTCCAGGTGCGAGGCCGCGGGGCCTATTCGCAGCTCAAGTTCGAGAGCGGCGTCCATCGGGTGCAGCGTGTGCCGGTCACCGAGGCGCAGGGCCGCATCCACACCTCGACGGCCACGGTGGCGGTGTTGCCCGAAGCGAATGAGGTGGATATCCAGGTCAGCCCCGAAGACGTGCGGATTGATGTCTTTCGCGCCACCGGGCCGGGCGGACAGAGCGTGAACACCACCGATTCGGCCGTGCGCGTGACCCACCTGCCGACCGGCATCGTGGTCAGTTGCCAGGACGAGAAATCACAGCTTCAGAATCGCACGAAAGCCCTGGCCATCCTGCGCGCACGCCTCTACCAGATGGAGCAGGAGCGCCAGGCGGCCGAACGCAGCGAGGCGCGGCGCAGCCAGATCGGCGGCGGCGAGCGCAGCGAGAAGATCCGCACCTACAACTTCCCCCAGAATCGCGTCACAGACCATCGGGTTGGCAAGACCGTGCATCGTTTGGGCGAGGTGTTGAACGGCGATTTGGATGAGTTCATCGAGGAGCTGGCCGCCGCCGAACAGGCTGAAAGATTGGGGAGAGACGCTGCGGCCAGAGTGACGGATGAGGATTGAGTGGACGCCAGACAACTGAAGAACCCCTTGCCTGCGGTCGGTCCAGCAGCGGCGTGGGCCGGCGATGGCGCAGGCAAGTCGGCAGATGGCCTGCGGCCTCAGACGTCCGGGCCAACCGCGACGCGATCGCGATCGGCTGATGCGCCGCCGCGGTTCACGTGGTCGCTGGATCGCTCCAGCGATGTCGGCCGCGCTCTGCTCGCGGCCGGCCGGCGATTGCAGGAGGCGGGCTGCAACACGCCCCAGTTGGACAGCGCCCTGCTCATGGCGCACGTGCTCGGCGTCAGCAAGGCCTGGCTGTATGCCTATCCGGGCCGCCGGCTATCCGAAGACGAGATCACACGCTTCGAGGCGCTGGCGCGGCGGCGCATTGCTCAGGAGCCAGTGGCCTACCTGGTGGGATACAAGTCGTTCTACGGCCTCGACATCACCGTGGATCGCCGCGTGCTGATCCCGCGTCCCGAAACCGAGTTGCTGGTCGAGCGTACCCTGGCGCGCCTGAAGCGTTTGATCGGCCAGGGCCGCGCCCCGCGCGTGGCGGACCTGGGAACCGGCAGCGGCGCGATCGCGGTGGCGCTGGCCGTCAATGCGGCCGAGGCGATCATCTACGCCACCGATGTCTCGGACGACGCCCTTGCCGTGGCTGCGCAGAATGTCTGGCGCTATGGCGTGGGCGAGCAGGTGCAACTCTTGCCCGGCAGCCTGCTGACGCCCGTGCCAGAACCGGTGGATGTCATCGTCGCCAACCTGCCCTACGTGGCGACCGCCGAGCTGGCCAGCTTGCCCGCGCAAGTCCGCAGCTATGAGCCGCTTCTGGCCCTGGATGGCGGACCCGATGGCCTGGGTCCCATCCGGGCGTTGCTCGAGACGTTGGCGACGGCCGCGGGACGCAGCAAGCTGCGCCCACGCTGTCAAATCTGCCTGGAGATCGGCGCCCAGCAGGGCGAAGCCGTCTGCGCGTTGGCGCAGACGATCTTGCCGGCCGCCCAGGTCGAGCTGGCGACCGACTACGCGGGGTTGGACCGGATGGTCGTGGTGACGCCTGACGCCGATGGCTGACATCTGCGTCGCCTGTCATTGCGAGCGATTTGTGCGAAGCAAATCCCTATCTGAGATCTGTCATGCTCTATCGTTTGATCGCTCTTGACCTTGACGGCACCGCCATCATCGGCGGCCAGATGCCGCGGCCGGCCGTGCGCCAGGCCGTGGCTGCGGCCGTGCATCGCGGGGCGCGAGTTGTTCTGGCTACCGGTCGCGGCTATACATCGGCCCTGCGCTGGGCCGAGGCGTTCGGCTTGCAGACGCCGCTGGTGTGCTACCAGGGCGCGCTGATCCAGGAGCCGGTCGGCAGCCAGCAGATCCTCTTCATGGAATCCACGCCCACAGCTCCCCTGACCCAGGTGATCGCGCTGGCCGAGGAGCGCGGGTTGGAGTTGACCCTCTACAGCGCCGACACGCTCTACTACACCACCACGTCGCGTCCGGCCGACTTCTACGAGCTGTGGTTTGGCTTGCCGTGTCAGCGCGTGACCCGTCTGACCGATGCGCTGGTCATGATGCAGGAGCGCGGGCTGGCGCCGCTCAAGGGGCTGTTCATCGGCGAGCCGGCCGATATTGACCGGCTCTCGGCCGAGCTGCACGCAGCCTTCGACCATTGCCTGACGGTCGTGCGTTCCCATCCGTTGTTCGTCGAAGTGCTCTCGCCCAACGTCTCCAAAGGCGCCGCGCTGGCGTTCCTGGCCAGGCGGTATGGCATTCCCCAGGCCGCGACGATCGCGGTCGGCGATTCAGGTAACGATCTGAGCATGGTGCAGTGGGCGGGCTTGGGGGTCGCGATGGGCAACGCCACGGCCGATGTGCTGGCCGCGGCCGACTGGGTCGCGCCGCCGGTAACCGAAGACGGCGTTGCGGCCGTGATCGAGCGGTTCATTTGGCCGCAGGCCACCTGCTGGCTGAACGATGGACACGTCTAGACGCCCGGCCACCCCGGCCGCCCGGTGGGGACCAGGGGAGACAGAAGTCGTGACTAGGCGCGGCGATCCTCACGCAGCTGTGCTGGCTCACGCCGCGGAACTGTTGCGCCGTGGTGAGTTAGTCGCGTTTCCCACTGACACCGTCTATGGCGTCGGCGCGGTGGTGTGGGACGCCGCGGCCGTGGCGAAGCTGTACACGGCCAAGCTGCGCTCGCTCGACAAGGCCATTCCTGTTCTGTTGGCCGATCCCGATGACGTGACGTTGGTCGCCGGCGACCTGCCTGCCGCTGTCCTGCGCATTGCTGAGAGGTTCTGGCCCGGCCCGTTGACGCTGGTCGTGCCGAAGGGTGAGCGGGTTCCCGCTGAAGTGACGTCCGGCGGCGTCACCGTGGCGGTGCGTGTGCCAGATCACCCCCTGGCGCGCGCGTTGATTCGCGCGGCCGGCGCGCCCGTGGCCACTACGAGCGCCAACCTGTCGGGCCAGCCCAGCCCCGTCACTGCGCAGGATGTGGAAGCTCAGCTCCGCGGACGTGTGGCCCTGATCCTCGACGGCGGGCCGTGTCCTGGCGGCGTGCCGTCAACAGTCGTAGACGTTTCGGGACCGCAACCCGTCATCTTGCGGCCAGGACCGATCAGCCTGGAGCAGATCGTGGAAGCGAGCGAATTGCCAGGAGCGTCTGCGGTGGTGCGCGATGCTCATCGGGATTGACGCCAGCAGAGCTGTCGCGACTCGGCGCACCGGCACCGAGACCTACTCGCTGCGCCTGATTCGGGCGTTGGTTCCGCTCTGCGCCGGCCATCGGCTGCGGCTGTATACGAACGGCCAGCCGCCTGCCCATCTGTTTTGGGATGGCGCGGCCCCGACCGGCGTTGAAGTCTGTTCCATGCCGTGGCCGCGGCTCTGGACGCACCTGCGCCTGAGTGTGGAGATGGCGCTGCGGCCGCCAGATCTTCTCTTCGTGCCGGCGCACGTCCTGCCGCTGATCCATCCCCGGCGGAGCGTCGTCACCGTGCACGACCTGGGGTATCTGCGCCATCCAGAGGCGCACCGGCCGGCCGATCGGCGCTACCTGGCCTGGTCCACCGGCTGGAATGCGCGGCGCGCGAGTGTGATCCTGGCCGATTCGGCCGCCACCGCCGCCGATCTGACGGCCGCGCACGGGGTGGATTCTGCCAGGGTGCGCGTGGTCTACCTGGGCCGAGATGAGGCGTTGGCGCTCGTGCGCGATGGGCTGGCAGTGGCCAACGCGCAGGCCAGATACGGCATCGGGGGGCGCTATCTGCTCTATGTCGGCACGCTGCAACCGCGCAAGAACCTGGCACGCGTGATCTCGGCGTTTTCGCAATTGGCGAGCGCCCCCGCGCTGACCGATGTGCAGCTCGTTCTGGCCGGCAAGCGCGGTTGGCTGTACGAGGACCTCTTCACCCAGGTTGCGCGCCTGGGTCTGGCCGGCCGGGTGCTCTTCCCCGGCTACATCCCCGAGTCTGATCTGCCCGCCTTGTTGAGCGGAGCGTTGGCGTTTGTCTATCCGTCCCTCTACGAAGGCTTCGGCATCCCGGTGCTCGAAGCAGGAGCGTGCGGCGTGCCTGTCATCACCAGTAACACCTCGTCGTTGCCCGAAGTTGCCGGCGACGCAGCCTTGCTCGTGGATCCCCACGACGTTGACGCCATCGCCGATGCCATGTACCGGCTCGTCACCGATGAGGCGCTGCGCGCCGAGCTGACGCGCCGCGGCGCCGAAAACGTCAAGCGTTTCTCCTGGGAAAAGTGCGCGCGGGAAACGCTTGCAGTGCTCGAACAAGCCGGCCGATGCTGATTTTGGATTGCCGATTGCCGATTTTGGATTTTGGATTGCCGATTTTGGATTTTGGATTGCCGATTTTGGATTTTGGATTGCCGATTTTGGATTTTGGATTGCCGATTTTGGATTTGGATTGCCGATTTTGGATTTTGGATTGCCGATTTTGGATTGCCGTTTGACTGATCTCTATCTCTATCTCTATCTCTATCTCTATCTCTATCTCTATCTCTATCTCTCTACCATATGCCACCCAACCTCCATCACCGGCCGGCTGTTCGTATTTTGGGCGTCCGCGTCGATGCCCTCAGCTACGATGAACTACTGGCGCGCATAGCTGATTTCATCGCCGCGGGTGCACCGCGGCAGGTGGCGACTGTCAATCCTGAGTTCGTGATGGAGGCTCGACATAATGCGGAGTTCAGGGCCGTTCTGGAGCGTGCGGATTTGTGCCTGGCCGATGGGGTGGGCCTGTTGTGGGCGGCCCGGAGGCTGGGCAGCCGTCTGCCAGAGCGGGTGACCGGTTCGGATGCCGTGCCGCTTGTCGCCGAACGTGCAGCGCAGACCGGTTGGCGGCTCTTTCTGCTGGGCGCAGCTCCTGGCGTGGCCGAGCGCACGGCTGGCATCCTGCGCAGTCGCTATGGGGGCGTGCAGATCGTCGGGGCGTATGCTGGCTCGCCGGCCGACGTCGAAGCGCCGGAGATCATCGGCCGCATCCGCCAGGCCCGGCCCGATGTGCTCTTCGTGGCCTACGGCGCGCCGAAGCAGGATCTGTGGATCGCCCGACACAGCGCGGCGCTCGGCGTGCCGGTGATGATGGGGGTTGGGGGCGCATTCGACCATATCGCGGGAGTGCGTTCACGCGCGCCGCGCTGGGTGCAGCGGCTGAACCTGGAATGGCTCTACCGGCTTATCACCCAACCGTGGCGCTGGCGGCGTCAGCTTGCCCTGCCGCGCTTCGCCTGGGCGGTGCTGCAAATGTCAAACGTGAAACGTGAAGCGGGAAGCGGGAAACGTCAAGCGTGAAGCGTGAAGCGGGAAACGTCAAGCGTCAAGCTGCAAAGTGCAGGCGGCAAATCGGCAATCCGAAATCCGAAATCTAAAATCTCAAATCGGCTCATGAACACCCCGCAACCGCCAATCGAGAATGGTAAAATGCAGATTGCGGATGGCGAATCGCCAGTCGTGAATCGCCGGTCGCCAGTCGCCAATCCGCAATCCGCAATCGCCAATCCGCAATCGCAAATCGAAAATCCGCGCCTGGCGCGCTCGGCGGGCATCCTGGGCATCGGCAACATCGCCAGCCGGCTGATCGGCCTGGCGCGCGATACGATCACGTCGTACTACTTCGGGTCGAGCGGCGCGCTCAGCGCGTTCGTCGTGGCGAGCAACGTGCCCACGATGATCTATGATCTGTTGGTGGGCGGGATGCTCAGCGCGGCGCTGGTGCCGGTTTTCAGCTCCTACACCGATCCCGAGCGCCGCGACGAGCTCGCGCAGATCGCCAGCGCCGTGCTGACGTTGGCCGCGTGCGTCTTGGGGCTGTGCGCGCTGGCGCTGTTGATCCTGGCCGAACCCGTGGCTCGTCTGCTAGGCGATTTTGCCGATCCCGCCTTGCAGCAGGTCCTCGTGCGCTCACTGCGTCTTCTCTCGCCGGCTGTGCTGCTGTTCGGTCTCTCGGGCGGCGTGACGGGCCTGCTCTATTCGCTCAAGCGATTCAACTACACCGCGGCTGGCGGCGCAGTGTTCAACCTGGGGATCGTCATCGCCGCGCCGTTGCTGGCGCAGCGGATCGGCGT
This sequence comes from Chloroflexota bacterium, assembly GCA_016876015.1. Classification (GTDB taxonomy): domain Bacteria; phylum Chloroflexota; class Anaerolineae; order CG2-30-64-16; family CG2-30-64-16; genus VGOD01. Next base: position 14,500 of record VGOD01000060.1, on the reverse strand, counting down.
CTATGCGCTGCCGATAGGGATCGTCGGCGGCAGCCTGCTGCAACTGGCGATCATGCTGCCCGGCCTGCGCGATGTCAGGCTGCGTCTCTCGGCGGCATGGCATCACCCGGCCGTGCGCCGGATTTTGCGGCTCTATCTGCCGATCGCGCTGGGCCTGATCGTCACCCAGGTCCAAATCGTGCTCGATCGGCGATGGGCCTCGGCCACAGGGCCAGAGAGCGTCAGTTGGATGAAGTATGCCACGACGCTCATCCAGTTGCCCCTGGGGTTGGCGCCGGTGGCTGTTTCGCTGGCTGCGCTGCCCAGCCTGTCGCAGCGGGCCGCGGCGGGCGATTGGGCCGGCTTCCGCAGCATCTTCGGCCGCGGGCTGCGTCTGGTGCTGGTGCTGCTGATCCCGGCGGCCGCGGGGCTGTGGGCGTTGGCCGAACCGGTGATCCGGCTGCTGTTCGAGCACGGCGTCTTCAGCGCAGCCGACACCGCGAAGACCGCGATCGCTCTGCGCCTCTATCTGTTCGGGTTGCTGTTTGCAGGCGTGGACTTCTTGCTGAACTACACCTTCTATGCGCGGCAGGACACGCGCACGCCTGCCATCGTCGGAATGCTCGCGGTGGGCTTCTACCTGGTCGCCGCGGTGAACTTGCTGCCCATCTTCGGTTTTCTGGGTCTGGTGCTGGCCGATTCGGTGAAACAGGCCGGCCATGCCGCCATCATGACGCTTCTGCTGTTGCGTTCATTGGGCCGGCTGACTGGAGAACGGATCGTGCAGACCCTGCTGAAAGCCGCGGCCGCCGCGCTCGTCATGGGCCTGGTCGTTTGGCGGCTGGCCGGTTGGCTGGCAGGGTGGCTGCCGGCCAACAAGCTGGGCGAGTTCGGCGTGGTTGGGCTGTCCGCGGGGCTGGGCTGCATCCTCTATCTGGCCGCGCTGCGGCTGATGCGCGTGGACGAGGCGATGGGACTGCTTGCGGCAGCGAAGCGGCTGGCGCGACCGAACCACGGATGAAACCCTGCCAGACTCAGTAGATCACAATTGCTCAGGCCGGATCCGTGATCCGGCGGGTCATGGACCCGCTTGGAGCATGAATCTGGGATCTACTGAGACTAGCGGGACCGATCCGGCGCCAGCCTTAACGCATTCCCGGCATAGATCTTGGTCAGCGCCTCTTCCGGCAAGTTCAACGAGTTCAGGAACTCCTGCATCCGGTTGTCGAAGTAGTCGCGGCCATAGAGCAGGCGGTCCTGGAACTCGAGCAGGAAGTCCACCGCAAAGGCCGGATCGCGGGTCAGCGCCGTGTAGGCCGAGCCGGCCGAGAGGTCCGCCCAGAGGTTGGGATAGGCGCGGAACATCTGAATCAGCTTGCCGCCTGCCAGCACCGGCCCGGTCGGATAGAGCGCCTTGTTATACTGATCGTCGCCCGAGATGTGCGCCCAGAAGCCGGGCGCATGTCCGATGAAGATCGTGTCGGGACAGGCCCGCACCGCGCGCTCGAACGGCTCGATCCCCCCGCCATACCACCAGTTGGGCCGCGGATACTTGCGGCCGGCGTCGAATTCGTAGTCAATGTGCACGGTCACCGGCAGCTTCGCCGCGGCGCAGAAGCGGAAAACGCGCAGCGCGTCAAGGTTGTCGTACATCATGCGCAGCTTCAGCTCGCCGTAGACCTGGACCCCGTGCAGCGCGATCGCCGCCTCCAGTTGGTCAATGGCTTCGGGCCGTCGCGGGTCGGGCGCGTAGCCCAACACGAACTTGTCGGGCGCCTGGCGTTTGTAGTCGAGACACCGCGCAAAGGGGAGCGGATAGCCCTGGGAATCCAGGAGCATCACGTTATTGTAGCTGGGATCGTATTCGCCGGCCGGACACTCCCAGGAATGCAGCCAGGTCTTCTCGATGCCGTACTGGGCCATGTTGCGCAGAAAGGCCGCCAGATCATGGCGATGCCAGTCGGGGTGATTGTGGGCGTCAATGATGCGCATGGGTTCCTTTCAGCCGGTCACAAATGACTTTCGATGCCATTTGCACAGAATCTGAATCGCCTGTTTGCCGGAGACCAGGCACGGCGGCACGCCGCCGCCGGGCATCACCCACTGGCCGGCCATGACGAAGCTGCGCAGGCCGGGCAATGTGCGCGTCACCGGGGTCATGATCTGGCGCGCGGTCGGCAGCCAACCCTCATACGCGCCCTGCCAGTTGCGGGTGTAGCGCCAGGTCGTGTAGGGCGTGGCGACATCGGTGACCTCGACCTGCGACGCGATGCCAGGAAAGCGTGCATCCAGCCGGCGCAGGACTTCCTGGGCGCAGCGTGCTTTTTCCGCGTCGTAGGCTGACCGGTCACGGTTCTGCAGAGCGTTCCAGTGATCCCACTCCGACTCGAAACTGGCCTGGATGACCGACTTGCCGGCCGGCGCGAAGCGGTCGGTGTAATTGAAGATGCGCAGCCCCAGGCCGCCGATCGTCTGTCGCCCCACCTGGAGAGGCTCCTTCAGCAGGAAGGCCGTGAAGTGCGGCTCACCGGGAAACTCGCGCGCGACGCCGAAGCTGAGCATCACGAACGGCCGCACCAGACGCCAATCGCGGAAGCGTGCTTTGGTCTTTGCATCCGCGTAATGGCCGCCGAGCAGCTTGAAGATGGTGCTGTGGCCGTCGGCCGCCGAGATGACCACATCGCTGCGATGAACCGCTCCGTCCGCCAGGCGCACCCCGGCAGCCGCGGCGTCCTCCACCACGATTTCCTCCACCGTGGCGTTGTAGCTGATCTGGCCGCCCAGGCTCTTGAACTTGTGGACGATCGGCTGGACGAAGCCGTGCGATCCCTCGACCAGCAACCCCATCTGGCGGTCGGCCAGCAGGCCAAGCAGCATGCCCACGAACCAGACCGGCACTTCGGGCATGAAGAGGTTGTTCACGACCTGCTGCAACCAGCGATCGTGAAATGACTTGCTGAACTCGACGACCGGCCGGCCGAATTTCCCGCCATAGAAGCGGAAGACGCGGCGCAAGGCCCACAATTGCTTGATCTGACCCCACCAGGGGCTGAGTTCCGGCGGGTCGCCCATCCCCAGCGACCAGAGCTCCGGGCCGCGCATAGCCTTGCCGCACGCGACCAGGTCTTCGATCGCCCCTGCGTCGGCAGGTGAAAACGCCTTGAGGTCGGCCCCCAGCCGGTCGAGATCGGAGGAAAGGGTGATGATCCGGCCGCTTGTCTCGTCAACGAAACGACCGTAATCCTCCATGTTTACCACGCTGCCCGGCGCGGCCGTGCCCAACTGCCGGTACAGGTCGTACATGGGATTCCCTGGGCGATGACCCATCAGAAAGTGGATGCCGCCCTCGATGGTGTAGGCCCCGCGGCGCCAGGTGGCCGCGACCCCTCCCGGCTGGCTGTGGTGCTCGAAGATGTGCGCCCGGTAACCGTTCATCTGCGCATAGACGCCGGCCGCCAGCCCTGCCAGTCCCGCGCCGATGATGGCAATGGTCTCGCCAGCCATGTGAACCCTCCTCGTCTGCTGCTATCCTGCCCTGCGCCACAGCTCGCGCAACCGGTGGGCAGCGAGTTTCGGCCGCCGATCGCGAGTGAAGACGCCCTTCAGGTTCATGCCGCCCATGCGGAACACCGCCTGGCCGGTCTTGAAATCGCACATGTTCCACACATGCTCGCCCACGACATAGGGCTTGCTGCGCAGCATTTCGATGTAGCGTGTCAACATCTCGGCCTGATACTCTTCCGAGAACATCTCTGGCGGTTGGGCGTGCATACCGGCGATCGTGTCCGCTCCGAATTCGCTCAAGACCAGCGGCTTGCCGAACCTGGCGTGCAGCGCATCCAGCTCGGCCGATAGCCTGGCCACGCCTTGATCCAACCGGCCCGACTCCGTATACCAGCCGCTGTAACGGTTCAGGCACAGAAAATCGCAGAACTCGAACGACTCCTCGGCCAGGCCCAACATGCTGACCAATGTGACTGGCCGGGTGCTATCGAGCGACCTGGCCAGATCAAACAGGTTGCGGAAGAAATCCCTGGCCGCCGGACGGTTGGAGTGCGGCTCATTGGCCAGGCTCCAGGCGATCACGCTGGGGTGGTTAAGGGCGTCCATCTGTTCTGTTTCTTTCGTTGGATCTCTGCGTCGAAGAATCCCAGCAGGCGTCTGGGAAAACTGATGTTCCTCAGCTAGCTTCCGGCCGATAGTACCGGCCATAGTCGGTGACCAACAGGTGCAACGGCGGTTCATCCTCCACGATGGCAGGGAAGCGGCCCACCTGGCCATAGAACCGGTTGTCGTGCTCGTCGTCGGTGACCAACAGGTGCAACGGCGGTTCATCCTCCACGATGGCAGGGAAGCGGCCCACCTGGCCATAGAACCGGTTGTCGTGCTCGTCGTCGTTGACCAGTGAAACCTCGCCGACCAGCACGCGGCTCTCGGCGCCCCAAAACTCGTGGTAGAGACGGCTGGGCAGGGTGATGCTTTCGCCAGGCCGGAGCCGGAGCGTGGCGCCGGCCCGCACGGTGCGCCTCACGCCGTCCACGCTCACCGTCACATCGCTTTCAGCCAGACCGTCATCCGGCGTGGCGTTGTACAACTGGATCATCAGCGCGCCGCCCCCGCGCACGATGATGTCCTCGGTCTTGCCCCAGTGGAAGTGCATCGGCGTCACCTGGCCCACATCCACCAGCATCACCTTCTCGCAATAGGTTTTGCCCTGGCCCGACCGCAGGTTCGCCAGGCTGCCGTTGCGGATGGTGAAGAGCAGCAGCCCGCACTCGCGGTAGTCGCCGCGGCCGAAGTCGGTGATGTCCCAGCCGAGCTTGTTCTCCACGATCTCGCGAACCTCCGGGCCTTTGGCGGCCCAGTCCGCCGGCGTCCAGCGGGCGAAAGGCGGCAGGTGGAACCGGCGGCGGGTCAGGAAAGCCTTGGCGTCACGCATGAGCGCGTTGATCTCGGAACGTTTCACGGGTGATTCTCATTTCTGCCCGTACACGTGCGTGTATCGGTAGTGCAGCCTGGCGACGTTCTCTGGCGCGATCTCCTCGGGCTGGCCGAGCTGAAGCGCCAGCCAGACCGTGCGCGCCACATCTTCGACCATCACCGCGGCTTTCACCGCGGCTTCGGCATCCGCGCCGATGGTGAAGATGCCGTGATTCTTCAGCAGACACGCCCGCGAGCGGCCGATAGATTCCACCACCACCTTGCCGATCTCCTCGCCGCCGATGAGCGCAAAGCCGCCGCAGGGGATCGGCCCGCCGAACTCGTCGGCCATCGCGGTCAGGTAGACCGGAATGGGCCGGCCCAGCGCAGCGAACGCGGTGGCATAGGGCGAATGGGTGTGAACCACGCCCCCCACGTCGGGCCGGCGGCGGTAGATGTACAGGTGGCTGGCCGTGTCGGACGACACCTTGAGGTCGCCTTCCATGATCCTGCCGTCCAAATCCACGATCACCATGTGTTCGGGCCGCAGATCTTCATAGCGCACGCCCGAAGGCTTGATCGCCACCAGGCCGGTCTCGGGGTCGCGCGCGCTGACGTTGCCGCCGGTCCAGGTGACGAGGTTGTTCTTGGGCAGCTCAAGGTGAAGGTGGTAGAGTTGTTCGCGTATGGTTTCGAGCAAGTTGTCCTCAGATCAGGTCAGCTCAGGGTGATGAGCATCTATCCACTGCCGCGCCAGCGCAGCGAATGCGCGGGCCTCCTTGAGCAAATCCTCCACCTCTGTGATGGAGATGCCCCCCGCGCCTACGTAGTCAGCCCGGTTACGCTTACGGCGGCAGTCATCGAAGTAGTCGGCCAGTTGAGATGTGTCATTTCCCATCGCCTCGCCGAGGAACGCGAAGACGCTGGAGTGATGTCCGACGCTGTGCGCTCGATAACCCTCGCTGTACATAACCGCCGTGGCGGCTTGGAGAGCGGCATTGTAAGCGATGGCGAACCGACGGTCGGCCGAAAGCACGGTGATTGCAGCATCGGCCAGGTCGCGCTTCACGACCTGGAACAAGCCGGCCACCTCCTGGCGGTTCGTGCGATGGGGGCGAATGCGTCCTTCACGCAATAAGCGTTCGTAGGGCATCTTCATCTCCGACCAGGAATAGTCTGGGGCTGGCTAACACATTCTGCAGAAACCCGTCTTGCGCCTGGGCTTTCATCCGAAACTCCTCCGGGCTGAAGAGCACATAATTGATCTCGCGATGCGCCACACTTCTGGCCTCCTGTATCGTGGCGTGGAGGGCGCGGCTCGACAGGTATCCGACCACTAGCAGGTCAATGTCGCTCGCGGCGGTCTCGCGATCCGCGGCATAGGAGCCATACACAAAACTCAGACTGATCCCTTCGGACTTTCGCAAGGCCGCGCCGACGAGAGCGGCGAGGCCAGTTGTCTTCAAGAAGATGCCTTTCAGCTCGGGAAACAGGAAGAAGTTTCGTTTCACCTGGAAGTGCACCTGGTTGCCGCGCGCAAAACTGGCAAGCAGCCCCAGGTTACATAGCCGCTCAACCTGGCGCTGGACGGCATGGATCGGCAATCCGGTCAGGCTGCTGATCTGGCGCTGGTAGAAGCTGGTGTCGGGATTCAACAGGAACAGCGCCAGCACCTTAACTCTGGCCGCAGAGGAAAACAAAAGCTCCAACATCGCACGTCTCTCTTGACCAAAATTCGTATACGATTGTACACGGGTTTTGGTCAGACGTCAATTCTGCACACGTATCTGCGCAGGCTGCGGCGGAAGGCCGCGCTATGGTTGGCACTTCATACAAAATGAGGTGGCTATGCCTTCCTGTTTTATTCTGTACTGTACCAGTGCTTGCTTGTTCGTGGAACACACTTTCTTCCATACAGGTCCCGTGGTGGTTCTGTTGTTATTGATACTCCTACATGTTGCCCGGTGAAGCATCTGGTTTATCCGTGGATCCGGGCTTGTGTGAGGATGGACGCCAAGGTTCAGAACAAAGCCGTTGGGGTGCCCATCCAGCTAGGCGAAGTTATCAGTATCGTCGTTGACGAATACTACCACCATGCTTTCCTCCGTCGGCGCAATGCCGGTAACCATATGTTCTTCTTTTGCATCTCGGGATTGTCCTACGGATACCACGCGTAGCGGCTTGAGGAGTATGGTCTCCGTCATCGCCGCCCGAATCGCCACCTGCTGCGTCTCGGAGCTCGGCGCCATCGGCGCACGCGGGAACCCGCCATCGCGACCCTGGAGCGACATCGCATACTTGACATTGGCCGGCAGATTGTCGCCGACCAGCGTGTTCCAGAGGCGCAGCAACCGCTTGTGGAGGTCGAGCGCCGTCGCGTGATCCCCGCGCTGCACGGCATCCCAAAGCTGCACGCACTGGATCGGCGCGGCAGTCAGGAGCGCGGCGATGGCGCCGTGCGCGCCGAGGACGAAGGACGGATAGAGCAGCGCATCCACCGCCGACATCACCAGCCCGCGGCCGTCGAGCATCAGCAGCAGATCGGCCATCAGTTTAAGATCGCCCGCGCTCTGCTTGACGCCGATCACGCCGTCCACCTCGGTCATGATGCGAACCAGCAGCGCCGGCGCACAATACGACCACGGCACGACATTGTAGATCATCACTGCCGCGCGGCCGGCCTGGGCGATCGCCGCGAAGTGGCGCACCATCATGTCGTCCAAGGGCCGAAACAGGTAGTGTACCGGCGTCACTTGCAGCGCAGCCACCTTCAGGTCGGCCAACGCGCGCACCCGTTCGACCGCCTGCCGCGTGCTGTCCACGATCAGCCCGGCCAGCACCGGCACGCGACCGGCTGCCTCCTCCACCGCCGCGCCGACCACGCAGCGCAGCTCATCGGTGGTCAACGTATGCCCCTCGCCCGTGCTCCCGCCCACCACCAGCCCATGGACGCCGGCTTGCTCGATCATGTAGCGCACATCGGCGCGCAGCGCGGCCTCGTCCACTTCCTCATCGGCGGTAAAGGGCGTGACCAGGGGCGGGATGATGCCCGCAAGTTTGGTCATAAATTCGATCCTTTGAGACGGGGAAACAAGGAAACAAGTGGACCGGGAAACAAGGGAGGGTATCCTTGTCTACTTGTCTACCCTGTTTCCTTGTCTACCTCGTTACCCCCGCATCGCCGCCTTCAACGTCTTCAGCCGCTTCATCACATCGTTGGCGCCGCGGCCGAAATAGTCATGGAGCGTCGCGTACTCGGCGTAGAGCCGGTCGTAGACCGCTTTTGCGGCCGGGTTCGGGGTGTAGGCGTCGGCGCGGAGATGAGCCATCTTCTTCGCCGCATCCACGATGGAGGCGTAGCCGCCCGCGGCCGCGCCCGCCGCGACGGCGCCGTGCATCGCGGAGCCAAGCGCGCCGCTCTGGTGTGTGCCCGCGACTTTGATCGGCCGGCCGGTCACGTCCGCGTAGATCTGCATCAGCAGTTTGTTGCGGTCGGGCAGGCCGCCGGTAGCGACGATTTCGTGCACCGGCACGCCGTTCGCCTGGAATGTCTCGATGATCATGCGCGTGCCATAGGCGGTCGCCTCGATCAGCGCGCGATAGATCTCCTCGGCCCTGGTCGCCAGCGTCGCGCCGAGCAACATGCCGGTCAGGTCCACGTCCACCAGCACGCTGCGATTGCCGTTCCACCAATCGAGCGCCAGCAGCCCGCTCTCGCCCGGCTTCAGCGCCGCGGCCCGTTCCTCCAGCAGTTGGTGGACGCTGACCCCGCGCTGCGCCGCTCCCCGCGCATAGGCCGCCGGCACGCAGTTCTCGGTGAACCAAGCGAAGTGGTCGCCCACGCACGACTGCCCCGCCTCATAGCCGAAGAAGCCGGGGATGATGCCATCTTCCACATAGCCGCACATGCCCGGCACAGTGCGTTCTTCGACGCCGAGCACCATGTGGCAGTTGGAGGTGCCCATGATGATGACCATGCGGCCTGGCTCCACCACGGTGGACGCCGGCACGGCCACATGCGCATCCACGTTGGCCACCGCGACGGCCGTGCCCGGCTTCAGGCCCGTCCACTTCGCCGCCTCTGCGGTTAGCCCGCCGGCCTTGCCGCCCAGCGCCGCGATGTCGCGCGACATCTTTTCGTCCACGACGTTCTCCAGCCGCGGATCGAGCGTCCGGAAGTAGTCGTTGCTCGGAAAGCCTTCACGCTTCGACCACATGGCCTTGTAGCCGGCCGTGCAGGAATTGCGCGTCTCCACGCCGGTCAGTTGCCAGATGACCCAGTCTGCCGCCTCGATCAGCCGATCGGCCGCCTCGTAGATCTCCGGCGACTCGTCGAGGATCTGCAGCGTTTTGGAGAAGAACCATTCGGACGAAATCTTGCTGCCATAGCGATCGAGCCACGCCTCGCCCATGCGGCGCGCGGTTTCGTTGATCCTGTCGGCTTCCGGCTGGGCCGCGTGATGCTTCCAAAGCTTGATCCAGGCATGAGGGTTGTCGCGCCATTCCGGCAAGAAGCAGAGCGGCGCGCCGCTGGCCTTGACCGGCATCATGGTGCAGGCAGTGAAGTCAATGCCCAGGCCGATCACATCGTCAGCCGAGACGCCGCTCTCTCTCAGCACGGCCGGGACAGCGTGTTTGAGCACTTCCAGGTAGTCGTTGGGGTCTTGCAGCGCCCAGTCGGGCGGCAGCCGCAGACCGCTGCCAGGCAACCGGTCGTCTATGACGCCGTTCGCATAGGCGTGGACGGCCGACGCCACCTCGCGGCCGTCGGCCACATCCACCAGCAGCGCCCGCCCCGATTCCGTACCGAAATCCACGCCGATCGCGTATTTTGCCATGTGGGTCACTCCTTGGGGGTAGATGGGTAAATTGGTTACTTGGTAGATTGGTAACTTGGTAACTTGGTAGATTGGTACTCACCACCGCCCCGTCCACCAACCTACCAATCTACCAACCTACCAACCTACCAATCTACCGATGCCAATACACACTCCACCCCATATACTTCCCCAGCGCCTCATTCACCGCGCCGGCCACTTGGGATAGGTTGATCGCGGTGTGATGCTCGTAGCCCTGCTCGCAGATGTGTTGCAGCAGCCCCTGGAGGTTAGGGATACGGGCCACGCCGAAGCCGCCGAAGGTATTCAGCGGGTCGTTCGTCAGCTCGCCCTCGCCCAGGTAGGCCAGGATGCGGCCGGAATAGTCATCAGTTGAGACGCGGCAATAGGTGAACGGCTCGGCCTTGACGCGGCCGACGACCGTGCCGAAGGTGTTCTCCTTGCCCACCGTGCCCGCGATGATCGCCTGGTAGTCCATCACCATGACATCCTCCGGCTTGATCGGCGCTGGCGCGAAGACGTCTTTGGGCAAGTTGGAGCAGTGGAAAACCACGCACTTGTCGGGGTCTTCGCCGTAGTTGTTGTTCCAGTCCACAAGCGCGCTGGGCTTGCCAGACGCGAGCGCCATCGCGCACATGCCGATCAGACCCGCGATATCGGTCTCGCACGCCGAGGGCAACAGGTCGTTGCTCATCATGCTCATGAGCGTGCAAGGCACCACGCCGTAGAACTCCTCCATCGAGGTCCAGCACTGCACCGCACTGGCGACCAGCTTGTTCTCGGCCATCCAATCGTCAATGACCACGCCCAGCCGCGCCATCTTGTTCAGGGCAGCCACCGGCGTATCCTTCACAGACACATAGGCGCGAATCTGCTCAACCTTGGCCTTGACCTTCGGATCGGTCTCGGTCAGCTTGTGCGCACGGCCGAAGATCTCCGAGAGGTCAACGCTCTCGACCGAGATGCCAGCGCGCTCCAGCAGCTTCTCGCTGTAGCGCACGGTGATGAACGCGGCCGGCCGCGCGCCGATCACGCCGACGCGCGCGCCGCGCAGCCCACGCACCACACGGCAGGTGGCCACGAAGCTGCGCAGGTCAACCCGGAAGCCGGCGCTTGTGGGATCCACGGTGTGGAGGGTGGTCAGAGAATACTTGATCCCGTACTGGCGCAGGTTGTTGCAGACCGACATCTTGCCGCAGAAGGAATCGCGGCGGTCCGCCACGGTCATCTGGCCCGCCGCATCGGGAAAGGCCTGGATGAGCACCGGCACATCCAGCCCGCTCCAGCGCATGACGTTGGCCACTGCGCGCTCGTCGCCGAAGTTGGGCAGCGTCACCAGCACCCCGCTGATCTCATCGGCGTGGCGCTTGAAGAGCGCCGCGCACTTCTCCGCGTCGCTCACGCTCTCCACGCTGCCAAATTTCGTGTCTTCAGGCCCGAGGGCGATGACGTTGATGCCCTCTTCGGCCAGCGCCTTCAACACGGTCTGGCGGCCGCTCTCGCACAGGTGAGCCGGGAAAAAGCCCCGGTTGCCCACGATCAAACCCAGTGTAGTTGGTTTCATGAATTAGCTCCTTGAGATAGCCTATCTGAGCCGCCGGCTCAACACCGTCTGGATGCCTACCGAGGTGACAACGATCAGCCCGTAGATCAACTGCGTCCAAAAGCCGGTGAGGCCGGCCGCCACGATGCCGGCGTTGATGGCGCCGATGATGAAGGAGGCGACGAAGGTTCCGAAGATCGTGCCCGCGCCGCCGAACACCGAAGTGCCCCCAAGAAAAACCGAGGCGAGCGTATTGAGCAGTTGTCCCTCGCCCACCGTCGGCCAGAAGTAAGAGACATCCAGGCTCTGAACCAGGCCGGCAAACGCCGCAAACATGCCGACGATGGCAAAGCAGCGCATCTTCACCCCGTCCACATTCACGCCCATCAGCCGCGCGCTGTCCAGATTGTCGCCCGTCAGATAAACGTGTGCGCCGAACCTGTGCCGGTTGAGGAAAAACCAGATCAGAACAGCGATCACGATCGTCCAGATGAATTGCGCCGGGATAAGATCAAAGAACCGGCCGACGAGAAGACCGTCTAGCCAGGTGTTTTTCGAGGGCACCAGCGATTCGCCGTTGCCGCCGCGAATCACCAACACCACTCCACGCCAGAAGAACTGCGTGCCCAGAGTGGCCACCAGGGAGGGGATGCCGATCTTGGTGATGATCAGACCGTTGAGCCAACCGGTCAGGACGCCCGCAGCCAGGCAGGCAACAAAGGCAATGAACGGGCTATGCGTGAGCGAATACGCCAGCGCATAGACGACCATGCCCCATGCCATGATAGAAGGGAACGATAGATCAATCTCTGCGGTGATGACGACCAGGGTCAACGGTATCGCCATCAGCGCGAAGTAGGGAGTGGTGGACATGAACGCATTATAGATCGGGTAGGATAGGAACGTGACCGGCGACCCGATCAAGAAGAGCAGCCAGACAACCAGAGCCACGACACCGATGCCGATCTGCAGCCCGAAGCGTCTGAACGTGCGACCGAGAGCTCCCATAGCTCGGCGAGTCCTGCCCACTGCCTGTGCGACTTCAGCTTCCGCGCCCATCGCTCGCCCCTCCCCTTCTCGCGCCAAGCCCGCCAGTCCGCGCCACTAGATAGAGCCGGTCGAGCAGTTCATCAAGAGTCAGCTCGCCCTTCATGAACTCGCCGGCCACAGCTCCGCGGTCCAACACGACGATCCGGTCGGCGACCGGATCGTCGTGGAAGATGTTATGGTCAATGAAGATGCAGGACTTGCCGGCTCGCTTGATATCGGCCACGAAATCCAGCGCCTTCTTGGTCTCGTATCTTCTCAATAATCCGGGGTAGGGGCACGGCCTTGCGCCTGCCCACCGGGGCGACCGCGAGGGTGCGCCCCTACAAATTGAGAAGATACTCTCTTCATGACGCCGCCTCTGGTAGCGACGATGTGATGATACATGGAGGGGCGCAGTTTGTCAACGTTCCTGATAGACCCGTGAATCGTTGTGCTTTTCACCCCCTTATGATAGACTGAAGACCGACCGATCGGCGCCTATCCTGTTCACACTGAAGATCGCCCATGCCCAAGCTTACCCTCCCCCAACTCGAACGCCACCTCTTCGCCGCGGCCGACATCCTGCGCGGCAAGATGGACGCCTCTGAGTTCAAGGAATATATCTTCGGGATGTTGTTCCTCAAGCGCTGCTCCGACGTATTCGACGAGCGCCGCGGCCAGATCGAGCAGACCAACCTGGCGCGCGGCCGGTCGGTGGCCGAGGCGCGGGCGCGCTACGAATCGCCGGCCTTCTACAAGGACACCTTCTTCGTGCCAGAAGCAGCGCGTTGGGATCACTTGCGCGATGAGCTGCACCGCGACGTGGGCGACGGATTGAACAAGGCGCTGGGCGCGCTGGAGGACGCTAACTCCGCGCTGGAAGGCGTCCTCCAGCACATTGACTTCAACCGCCGCGTCGGCAAGACCCGCATCCCCGACCAAAAGCTGCGCGATCTGATCCGCCACTTCTCCAAATACCGGCTGCGTAACGAGGACTTCGAGTTCCCTGACTTGTTGGGCGCGGCCTATGAATACCTGATCGGCCAGTTCGCTGATTCGGCGGGCAAGAAGGGCGGCGAGTTCTACACGCCCCGCGACGTCGTCCGGCTGATGGTGCGCGTCCTCAAGCCGGCCGAAGGGATGCGCGTGTACGATCCGTGCGTGGGGTCGGGCGGCATGCTGATCCTCTCCAAGGAGTACGTGGCCGAGCACGGTGGCAACGCCCGCAATCTGAGCCTGCACGGCCAGGACAACAACGGCGGGGTCTGGGCCATCTGCAAGATGAACATGATCCTGCACGACATTCCCGACGCCCGCATCGAGAACGACGACACCCTGCTGAACCCGCTGCACCTGGACGGCGGCGAGCTGATGCGCTTCGACCGGGTGATCAGCAACCCGCCCTTCAGCCAGAACTACACACGGGAGGGCCTGAAGTTCCCGGAGCGATTCCGCTACGGCTTCTGCCCGGAGACCGGCAAGAAGGCCGACCTGATGTTCGCCCAGCACATGCTGGCGGTGCTGCGGCCCGGCGGGATGATGGCGACCGTGATGCCGCACGGCGTGCTGTTCCGCGGCGGCGTCGAGAAGACGATCCGCCAGGGCTTCATCGAGGACGACCTGCTGGAGGCTGTGATCGGCCTGCCGCCGAACCTGTTCTACGGTACCGGCATCCCTGCCTGCATTCTGGTGCTGCGGGCGAAGGGTGTCAGGCCACCGGAGCGCCGGGGCAAAGTGCTCTTCATCAACGCCGACGCCGAGTACCACGCCGGCCGCGCCCAAAACTACCTGCGCCCGGAGCACGTGGAAAAGATCGTCTCGACGTTCGACGCATTCCGCGATGTGCCGCGCTACGCCGCGGTGGTCAGCGTGGCGGAGCTGGCGGCCAACGACTGGAACCTGAACATCCGCCGTTACGCCGACAACGCCCCGCCGCCGGAGCTGCACGACGTGCGGGCGCATCTGCTGGGCGGCATTCCCCAGGTCGAGGTCGAGGCTAAGGCTGAGTTATTGCAGGCGCATGGGTTGAACGTATCGGCCGTCCTGGCACTTGCTCCCCCCTCTCCTAGCAGGAGAGGGGGGCAGGGGGGTGAGGTTTACTACGACTTCCTCCCCACCCTGACCGACCGCGGGCAGATCAAGCCCGTCATCGAGGCCAACCCCGGTGTGCGGGCGCAGGAGGCGCGGCTGC
>VGOD01000059.1 GCA_016876015.1 Chloroflexota bacterium | reverse complement strand
GGGGCGTCGGCGCTGCTCGACCGGGAAGTACACTGCCTACCGCGAGCAGTTGCCGCGCCCCGACCGCCGGTCACAGACCGGCGGTGAGCTGCCGAAAGGCTTAGCTTGATGCCTATGGGGGTGAAGGCGGCTGGGCTGTGGCGGTTTGCGCCAGAGCAGTCGCACGCAAGCCCGGTAGAACTGTTCCAGACGGCCCGCCGATCGGCGATGAAGCCGTTGCAGCCGGCGCGGCGCGCGTGGCAGTTGCCGTCGCCGTGCTCGACGGCGACGCCGCGGCCGTGGCGGTCTGCGAGAGCGCAGTAGCTCGTTGGCCGGGCGCGATCACGCGGCCAGCCGGCGTGGGCTGCGGTGATGGAGGCTCCCGCTCGACATCAGCAGCGGGCGCCGGGGTTGGCGTCGGGGCCGCGGTAGCGGTCGGCGTAACAGACGGTAGGACACGATCAGGCCCGGCTGCCGCCGGCGATGGGGAGGGTGTTGGCGATGGCGTAGGGCTGCCAATTGGCCGCTCGGCGCCGGCCGCAAGCCGCTCGGCGAGCGCCGAGGCCCGGCCGGCTGCCTCTTCCAGAGTCTGGCCTGAGCCTGGCTGGGCGACCGAGCGCGCCAACGCCGACAACGTCTCCGCGTGAGTCGCCAGCCGCTGGCTTACGGCTGCGCGCTCGCTATCCGGCAAAGCTATCACGTGCCTGGCGGCCGCCTCATCGCCCGCCAACAGCGCGTTCACCGCGGCCGGCTCGACCTGGCCCGTGGCCTGCAGACGATTGGTCACATCGGCCAGCCGGCGTTCAGCCACATTCAGCTCGGTTTGGGCCCGACCAGCAGGTGAGGTTTGCCACAGCGCCGGCGCACGTTCCAGCGTGGTGCGGAGCGGATAGGTCACATCGCCGGGCCGGCTGGCCGCGACCGATGTCACGCCCGCGCCGACAAAGAGGATGGCGACCAGCATCCCTGCCAGGGCCAGCCCCCGCGCCTGACCCCACCAAGCGTTCCATGCCGGCCGCTGCCGCCGGTCTTGCGAGGCCAGCGCGTTGCGGCGGTTGCGCGCCAGGGTTGCCCGCAAGGCTGCCTTTGCGTGAGCGCGCTCCTCGACCGACAGACCGAGACGCCTCACCGCCTGGAGTTGCGCGGCGCTCTCTAACATGGGCGCCAGGTCATCCGCCCGATCGCCGGCCCGCGCCAGACAGTCGGCGATCGTTGCGCCGGACTGTAGCCGGTCCAGGCAGTCAGCCAGAATCATTTCCGGGCGTAGCTGAGCCATGTTTGCCTCGGCTGCTGGGTTTGGCTGCGCAGGGTGCGCGCCAGGGTTCTCAAAGCGCGGTGTTGCAGCGACTTGATCGCGCCTTCGGTCTTGCCCATCCAGATCGCAATCTCCGAATTGCTCATCGCCTCCACGAACTTGGCGATCACCACCAGGCGTTGCTCTTCACTCAGGGCGCTCATCGCATCGGCCAGTTGGCCCAACTCCTCGTGGCGTTCAGCCAGGCTGTCTGGCCCTGGCTCCTGGATGGGGCGCAACCCCAGGTTTTCCAGACTGATCCACGGCCTGCGCCACTGTGATCGATGGTGCTCGGCCGCGAGATTGGCGGCGATGCGATAGAGCCACGCGCTGACCGTGGCTGCCGGTCGCTCCCGATTGAGCTTGAAACTGCCGATGTGCTGGAGCACCCGGAGGAACAGCTCGGTGGTCAAATCGGCCGCAGTGTCCCGATCACCCACGCGCACGAGCAGATAGCGGAAGAGCCGATCGGCATAGAGATCGTACAACCGCTCTACCGCCGCCGTCTCCCCGCGCTGGCAACCCATCACCAGGTCTGCAATGAGACTGTCGTTGATCGCTTGTTGCATGGCCATGCTCACTCATTAGAATGCAAAAACGATCGCCGGGATACGGCCTGGCGGCAAGAGTGCGCATCGAGTTTGCCGGTCGCCACAAAAGCCCCGCCAAGACGGTCGGTCTCGGCGGGGCGTCAGACGAGAGGGATTGTGGAGGGAAATCCCGGGGCGAGTACTACTTCTCTTTTTCCTGCGTCGGCGGGGCCGGCCGCAGAGGCCGGACCTGAATCCAGGCCGCGACGAGCGTCCCGCCGGCCTGGAGGATCCCTTCGCCGGTCGCCCAGGCGCCGACTTTGGCGTTCTGCGCGCCGCCGATGCGCGTGCGATCGGTGACCTGCACCGATTGGCCGGCGATCGTCCAGACGCCGATCAGGCCGCCGGTCGGCAGCGCCTCGATGCGGCCAGCGAAGCGCGCGTGCTGTCCGCCCGGCAAGGGGCTGGAGAGCACCACGATGCGTGCGGCCATGAGACGGCCGCCGATCTGCCAGCCGACGACCTTCACCTGGGCGCCGACCACGGCCAGCCCCTTCTCCTGGTTGATGGCCGTGGCGGCCGTGACCATCACTTGCCTGCCCGCCACCTGCCACGCGCCGATCAGGCCGACCCGCGGCAGCGCCTCGATGGCGCCCGCCAGCTCGACAGGGTCGCGGCCGCTGCCCGGCTCGTTCCATAGCACGCGCAGGCGCAGCGCCAGCAACGAACCATCCTCCTGTTGCTCGGCCGCGGCGTGCGCGATCAAGCCGACCTGCGGCGCGCCCAACACGAGGGTATCGTCGTCGAGGGCCAGCGGGATGCTGCTGAGGGTCCAGGCCGTGGCGCTGAACGCCTGGATCGCGCCGACGACCTCGACTTCGGGCAGGGGCCGGATGCCGGCCATGCGCAGCGCCTCAAGCGAGCCGGCCGGCTCCTCCAGCGCGATCACCTCGGCCCAGCCGCCCACTTCCAGAGGCGCCTGCCGGGTGTTGAAGCGCGTGTCAGCCGTTGCCGCGACCTTCTGACCTGCGATGGTCCAATCGCCGATGCCATCGGGATTCGCAGGTTTGGCCGAGATGGGGCCTTTGATGCGCACTTCGGGCGGCTTGACGACGATCCTGATCGCCAGGAGCGCGCCGCCGCTCTGCCGCACGGCGTCCACATCAGCCCATTGGCCAGCGGCCGCCGGCCCGCGGCTGAGCACGATGCGGGTGCGACCATCCACAGCCACCGTCTGCCCGCCGATGATCCACGGCTGGCCGGCAGCGGCCGGGACCTGGCTCACAACGCCGGTGAACTTGACGTCGGGCCGGCGACCGTCATTGCCGTCGCCGCCGCCCGTGTCGGCCAGGACCGACGCGGCGGGAACCAGGGCCACGACTACCATGACCAGCACAACCAGCAGCCGGGCCACAGCAAGAGAAACGCGTTTCGGGTTCATGGTTTTTGCTCCTTGTGTAAGATTCGTGAGGCAGCGCCTTGCGCCTGCCCCTGGGCGACCGCAAGGGGCCGCTCACCGATTTCTGATGAACGGCAGATAGCCCGAACGCGCGGCTGGCGCGCGCGTCGCGGTCGGAGTCGGTGTGAGCGTCGCCTTCGCCGGCGGCGTCGCAGTGCGCGTGGGCGTCCCTGTGAGAGAGGCTGTCGCGCCCGGCGTGACGGTGGGCGTGCCGCCCCCCGCAGCACAGGCGAGCACGCTTACCTCGTCCACGAAGAAACTCGTCGCGCGGCTGGCGTCGGTGCGGGCTGCAAAGCGCAACGTCACGCTTTGTCCCGCGTACGATGTCAGGTCCGCAGTCGCCTCTTGCCACAGATCGACTGCGGCGGTATTGTCTGCCTGGAGCAACGTCGCGATGATCGTCTCGTCGGGCCGGATCAGCGCAGCCGCCAACGTATCCACACCTGCGCCGCTCTCCAGGGTGCTCATCTGCCATCGAAGGGCGAGACCGATGCTCGCGGCGCTGGCCGGCAGAACGATGGTCTGGCTCAAACGATCATCGGCGTTGTCATCGCCGGCCAGAAAAGCGCCCCACCGGCCCGCATAGGGGTTGAAATCGCTGATCAGGTCGTACCCTCCGGCGCTGCTCTGGATCCAGCCCTGCCCGCCGGCCTCGAAGCCGCCGTCGGCGATCAGCTCAGCGCATCCCGCAGCCGCGCCGAGCGCGTCGGACCGCTGGCCGGCCGGCGCGAGCAGCGCCGCCAACGGCAAGGCGAGACCGAGAAGCATAGCGATCCAACGATTCCGCATGGATGGACCTCAGCGCCTTCTTGGTTTCATGGCCTGCGACGGCCAGAGAGCGGCGGATCCTCAATCGAGCCGGCCGGCCCCATGGCTGGCGTGGCTGCAGCGCCGGGTGGATTGCCTGGCGGATCGAGAGCGCCGCCGGGCCCCGGCGACCCGGCCGGTTGTTCATCGCCGTGTCCGCGCGGCGTCGCCTCGGGCGGGCGCGGGGGCCGGGTGGCGACTGGCGGCAACGCCGTGAGCGTCGCGACGATCTCTGTGGCGCGGCGGCCAGGCGTCCACGTGACCTCCGGCGGTCGAGGCTGCCTGGTAGCAATGGCGGGCGGCCCCATGCGGGTCGGCAGCGCGGTGACGGTCTGCGCGATGGCAGTGGCCAGACGCCCAGGCTCGAAGGTGCGCTCGGGCGGCCGGCGCGTGGCCAGGGCCGTGCGCGGCGGCTCTCTGGTTGGCTGTTCGCCGGCCGTGGGATGCTCCGCAGGCGTTGCGGCAGGACCGCGTGCGCCTGGCGTGGCCGCGGGAGTCGCCGTCGCGGTCGGCGCGTCCGTGGCTGCGGCCCGAACCGTCGCTTCCCGGGTCGAGGTAGGCGTCGGCGTTGGGGTTGGCCTCACGACATTGGTTGCGGAGGGCTGCGGCCGCGGATCGGATCCAGGATCGCGGCGTGGCCGACCCTCGCGCACGCGATCGGCGATCGCGCGCGCGCGTTCGGTCGCGACTGTCAACGCCAGCGCCGCGCGCGGTCGTGGGGCGGCTTCTGCCAGCGCGGTGAGCGCGTTCGCGTGGCGTTCGACCCGCAGCGCCAGCGCCGCGCGGTTGGCTGCGGGCAGACGGCTGGCATGATCGGCCGCCGCCTCATCGCTGGCGAGCAGCGCGGCCAGCGCGATGGGATCGGCCTGGCCGGAGGCCCGCAGACGGTTGCGCACATCCACCAGCCGGCGGTCGGCCACGTTCAGCTCCATCTCGGCCCGGTTCTCGGGCCCCGGCTGGAGCCAGACCGGCGCGCGCTCTGCGACAACGCGCACACGATAGGACAGGTCGCCCGGCCGGCTGGCTGCGACCGTGGTGACCGCGGCCACTGCGAACAGCACGAGCGCGACGATCGCGGCCGCAGCAAAGCCGCGCGCCGGGGCCGCCAGGCCAGCCCAGCTCAGCCATGATCGCCGTTCAGACCGCTTGGCCAGGGCTGCGCGCAGAGTCATCTTGGCGCGCAACTTCTGCGCGCTCGCTAGACGATAACTGGCCAGGCCCTGCAGGCGCGCGGCGACCGCCAGCATCGGCGCTAACTCGGCGGCCTGGTCTCCGTATGAGGCCAGGCTCGCCTGAGCCGCGTCTCCGCCGCGCATCCGTTGCAGGCAGTCGTCCAGGATGGTGGCCAGTTCCATGTCTACCTCAAACCACAGATCTCTTGAGACTCGTAAAGCAACTGCCGCCGTTGGCTCGGTCCGAGACCGGCCAAAGCAGGAAGTAATACTTACCGACCCTTACCGGTGAGCAGAGGAGAAGATCGCCTTCTCCGCGTCGTGTTCGCCAGCACCCAACAACCGCCCCAGCGCGGCCAGGGCCCGATGTTGAAGCGACTTGACTGCGCCCTCGGTCTTGCCCAGCCAGGCCGCGACTTGGGCATTGCTCATCTCTTCGCCGAACTTGCCGATGATGACCAGCCGCTGATCTTCGCTCAACCGAGCCAGCCCCCGCGCGATCCAGGCTGCAGTTTCGCGCTGTTCGGCCACGCGCTGCGGACCCGGCTCGGCCGCCGCGAGCGACAGACCATCGTCCAGGCTGATCTGGACCCCGCGGCGCCGGCCGCGAAAGTGATCGGCTACCAAGTTAGCCGCGATGCGATAGAGCCAGGCGCTGAACGACGCCGCGGGCCGGCGCTGATCCAGCCGGAAGCCCGCGATGGACTTGATCACGCGCAGGAAAACCTCCGTCGTCAGATCGGCGGCCGCGTCGGCGTCTCCCAGGCGCGCCAGCAGATAGCGATAGATGCGATCCGCGTAGAGGTCGTACAGCGCCTCGATTGCGGCCGCCTCACCGCGTTGACACCGAGGTAGAAGCGACGTGATCTGTTCGTCGGCTATCGCCGGTTGCATGGCCATGCTGATGAGATAAACGCTGGAAGCAGGACGAGGATACGGGCGGCCGGTTGGCGTAGTGCGTAGTGCGTATTCGGTGGTGCGTACTATATGGTTCGAGTTCGTGCGGGTCAGGGCGAGCGCGGGCGCGCTGCCATCTCCCGCGCCAGCGCCTCCTCGTCGGCGCGCGTGCTGATCTCCGCGTCTGCTCGACCGGCGGCCAGGCGCTGCAGGATTTCGGTATAGATGCGGCCGGCTGGAATGCCCATGCGCCGCAGGTCGTCGCCGTCGAGGAGCGGCCGGATGTGACGCAGCCGGCGCTGATAGAGATCGAGGCGCTGGCGCACCAGCCACGAGTCGCTGACGACCCGCAAGAGCAGCCGGGCCGCATCGCTCGACTCGGTCAGAGCGGCCAGGATTTCACTTGGTTTGACGCTATTGCGGCTCAGCGCGTCGAGCCGCTTACGCAGCCTGGCTATCTCCTCCAGAAGGTCGCGGTAGTCCTTCCGGATGTGAAATCGCTGCAGCAGCTCGTGCTGGCTGGCCTCGGGCAGCCGATAAACCAGGAGCGCCAGATACAGGGGCGGCGCATCATTGAAGGTCAGCGCCATGGCCGGCGGGGTCTCGCTCTGCGGATTGCGCACTTCAGCCAGTTGGCCACGCAGCTCCGCGGCTTTTTCAAGCAGCCACGTATCGCAGCGCAGCTCGGCGTGAAGTTTGGCCAACACGCCCAGGTCCGCCAACCGGCAGACGACGCGTTCCGGCTCCGCCTCGGCCAGGATCAGCTCTAGCTCGTGGCGCACGCGTTCGGCGCTCACGCGGTCAAGCAGGTCCAGCGCATCGGCGATCAACCGCTCGCTGCGCGGCTCGATCTTGAAGCCGAAACGCTGCTCGAAACGCGCGGCGCGCAGGATGCGCGTGGGATCCTCGACGAAGCTCAAGCTGTGCAACACGCGCATGAGGCCGTCGTCCAGGTCTTTGCGACCGCCATAGAAGTCCAACAGCTCACCCCAGCGATCGGGAGTCAGCCGGATAGCCAGGGTGTTGATCGTGAAGTCGCGGCGGTGCAGGTCTTGCTTGATGCTGCTACGCTCAACCGTGGGCAAGGCGGTGGGGTGCTCGTAAAACTCAGTGCGCGCGGTGACGAAGTCCAGGGCCACAGGTACGCCTATCTGGTTGGGGACGTCCGCCAGGTCTGGCGGCAGGATCCATTTCGCCGTGCCGAATCGCCGATGGCTGCGCACGCGCCCCCCCAGGCGCCTGGCCAACGCCTGGGCCAGCGTGATGGCATCCCCCTCCACCACCAGATCCACATCAGAGGTGGGCTGGTCCAGCAGCAGGTCGCGCACGAAGCCGCCGACCGCGTACAAAGGATAGCCCAACTCGCCGGCGCACGCGCCTGCCTGGCGAAGCAGGTCAAGCAGCGCCGCAGGCAGCGTGGTTTCCATCTTGGCGGCCAGCGACTCTGCACGCGCGGGCGCGGCCGCCGCCCACTGCTTGATCAGATCGGTGCGGGTGACGATGCCCAGGAGCGCGCTCGTGTGTGCATCGAGCACCGGCACCTGGCCCCAATCCTGCTCAGTCATCACCTTGCGCAACGTCTCGACCGAGTCGTCAGGGGTCACGTAAATCTCGCCGGCGCGCATGTAGCGGCTGACCGGATGGCGATCCAGCCCGTGGTGCAGGGCGCGATCAATCTCGCGGCGCGTCAACATGCCCACGATGCGACCGCCTTCGACAACGGGGAAGCCCTCGAAACCATAGCGGCGCACCCGCTCGCCGGCTTCCGCGATGGTCGTTTGCGGCGTCAGGGTCTGCGGCGCGCCGTAGGACATGATCTGGCCTACGGTGAAGGCGGGTTTGACGTGGCTCTGCAGCAGATAGACCAGCGTCTCGTAGGCGCTGTGCAGGTTGGCATCGCGAACCAGCGCGGCCGCGGCGCGGCCATGACCGCCGCCTCCCAGGGCTGTTGCGATCTTGCCCACGTCAATCGCATCCACGGTGCTGCGGGCGACGACCTGAATGTAGTCGCGCATCTGGACAAGCATGAAGAGCGCGTCCGGCTCGTAGAGGTCGTGCAGTTTATGGGCGAGGGTCGAGATCTCCTCTACCGGCTCAGGCACGGTCGCGGTGGCGATGATCACCGAATGGCCGTGAAACTGAAAGGGCTGGCTGTTCTCGGTCAACTGCTGGTACAGGGCGCGCTGTTCATCGGTGAGGGGGTGGTGCAAGAACTTGTTGACGATCAGCAGGTTGGCCCCGCGCTCCAGCAGCCAGCCAGCCGCCCGGACATCGCGCGAAGTGGTGGTCTCGAAGCTGAGTCCGCCGGTATCCTCGTAGATCCCCAGCATCAGCAGCGTGGCCTCGATGGCGCTCACCGAGATGCCCTGTTCAGCCAGCTTCTCCACCAGCAGCGTCGTTGTCGCGCCTGTCTCCTCGCCATAGAAGGTCCAGCCGTCCGGCAGATCGCGCATCTGGGGATGATGGTCAATGATGTGACCGGTGGCGGCCGCGCTCATACCGCGGATCGGCTGCACCGTCTGCGTATCAACCAGGACGACATGATCCACGCGTCGCCGCGGCAGGTCTTCCAGACGCACGAAAGGCAACAGGTCACGATAGACGGCGAGAAAGGCTTCCAGGTTGCGATTCAGGCGCCGCGGCAGGACTGGCGCAGCCGCAGGGTAGAGCCGGGCTGCAGCCAACATGCTGGCGAGCGCATCGAAATCGGTGTGCTCGTGCGTGAGAACGACCGCATGAGACGTGCTGATAGCGGGCATGACGATCACCGTCAGATACAGAAACGCCCGGCTCGTCGCCGGGCGTTGGGTGAATTGGCGCGATGATTCTGAGTCAACGCCGGCGTTGGGCGCATTGGCTGCACACCGTAGTATGGGAAAGCACGGCCAACCGCTCCGGTTCGATGGGCTTGCCACATCGCTCGCAGCGTCCATAAACTCCCAGTTGCAGTTGCTCCAGCGCCTGTTCGATCTCAGCCAGGTGTTGCTCGGCGCGTTCAGCCAGGGCAAGGTTCAGCTCCCACTGGTAGATCATGGGGTCCCCCTCGCCCAGCCCGTAGTCGCCCTTCGTCTCCAAGCGGGCGCGTAGCTGCTCAAGCTCGCTCTGCACTTGGGCGCGCTCGGCCAGCAACCGTTCGCGCGCCTCGGCGATGGAATGATCCTGGGTTGTCATGGGTTTTCCGTTGTCTATCAACGCCACAGTTGGAGAACTGGGCGAACGCTCGGCCGCCAATCACAGCCGGCTTGTCGGATCAGGCGACCGGCTCAGCTATCGCGAGTTCAGCCTGTTCCACGGCCTCGGCCGGCGGCTCCTCGGAGGCGACGGCTGCGACCTCTTCTTCGGCCCCGACCGGCTCTTCGACAGTCACCGTCTCGACGGCCTGTTCGGCTACGGCCTCGACCACGATCGGCTCAACGAACTCTTCGACCGCGACGGCTGCGGCTTCTTCTTCGGCCCCGACCGGCTCTTCGATGGGCGCCGTCTCATCGGCCTTTTCGGCTGCGGCCCGCGCTTCGGCCGCATGCTTCTCCCGATAGCTGGCAGCCCATTCCGCCCACTCGGCTTCCGAGACCTGGCGCAGGCTCAGACCGATGCGGCGGCGCTCTGGCTCAATACGCAGCACGCGCAACAGGAGCAAGTCGCCGGGCGATACCAGGCTTTGTGGATGATCCGGCCGGATGTCGGCCATCTCGGTCACGTGCAGCAGGCCCTCGACGCCGGTGCGCAGTCGAACGAACGAGCCGAAGTCCACCACACGAGTGACGACCGCCTCGACCAACTCGCCAACCCGATAGTCTTCGGTGACGCGGGTCCACGGGTCTGGCAGTACGCGCTTGATGCTCAGGCCGATGCGTTCGCGCTGCTTGTCCACGCGCAGGACCTTGACATCCACCTGCTGGCCAACCCTGACCACTTCGCTGGGATGGCCGACTGGGAACCAGGCCAGCTCCGAGATGTGTACCAGGCCGTCTGCGCCGCCCAGGTCAATGAAAACGCCGAAATTGGCCAGGCTGCGCACGATGCCCGAACGCACATCGCCCGTCCGCAGGTCTTCGAGCAGTTGCTTGCGATGCTCACGCTGCCAGCGGCGATGCGCAGCGCGTTCCGACATGATCAGGCGACGCCGACGCCGATCTACCTCGACGACTTTGACCGGAATCACCTGGTCAACATAGGCGGCGAGGGCGGCCTTGCGCTCTTCGGACGTCATATTGCGCGGCAAGGACGAGATGTGAGACGCTGGCACGAACCCACGGATCTTGCCGAAGATCACCTCGAGGCCGCCGGCATTGTGCCCACTGACTTTGGTCTCGATCATCTCGTTGCGCTCCATGGTCTGCTGCGCCACAAACCAGTCCTTCTCTTGCACAGCGCGCGAGAGCGAAACGATCAGGTTCCCGTCCCGATCTGACGATTGCAGGATGTAAACCGGCAGGACTGCGCCTTCTTTGACCTCCGCAAGGGTGTCTTTGTCCAGCCTGGTCAGGTCATTGGCCGGCACAACCCCCTCGCGCTTCAGTCCCAGATCTATGATGACCTCTTGAGGCGTGACGGAGAGGATCGTCCCCTCGCGAATATCCCCGCGCTGGGGCATGTCGTATCCCCCTTGTTCGAGCAGCGCCTGCATCGGATGAACTTCGGCGGGGGGTTTGATAGGCGGCAAACTGGTACTCATGGGAAAGGAACCTCCGAACGAATTGGATGACGGTTGCCGGAGCAAGACCTCCGGGGCGAAAAAAGACCCGGCTGTCTCACCGTGAGTCTTCTGGCATGGCAGCCGGGCTTTCGATCACGATCCGATCTACTGCTTGCCAAGCCGCGCGATCTGGGTAGCGATCGCACGTGCATCTGACCGGGTTATCTACGCCAACTGTATTATAACGCGGGACGCTCTAGTTGTCAACGCGCCGCGCATCGAAAAATGACCTGTGCGGTGTAGCGTAACAGCCATCAGTTGTGGCTATACTATCGCCCCAGCCTGGCCTTGAAGGCCGCGGTCAACGCCGGCGCCACCACGAACAGGTCGCCGACGATGCCGTACTGCGCCACATTGAAGATCGGCGCGTCCTTGTCTTTGTTGATGGCGACGATCACCCTGGCGTTGCTCATGCCGGCCAGGTGCTGAATCGCGCCGGAGATGCCGCACGCGATATAGAGATCAGGGCGGACGGTCTTGCCGGTCTGCCCCACCTGGTGCGCATAGGGAATCCAGCCCGCGTCCACGGCTGCGCGCGAGGCGCCCACCGCCGCGCCGAGGGTCTGCGCCAACTCCCGGATGGGCGCAAAGCCTTCCGCGCCTTTCACCCCGCGGCCGCCCGAGACGATGATGCTGGCATTCTCCACGCTCACCGCGCCGGTCTGCGCGCTCTCGAAGCCCAACACTTCTTCCTGTTCAGCCCGCGTGTCCGATGCGAACGCCAGCGGCTCCACCACGCCTGCGCGCGCGCCGTCTCGGGCCGGCAGCGCGAAGCTGCGCGGCCGAACCGTGGCCATCTGCGGCGCAGCCTTGAAGGTCACAGTGGTCAGGATGTTGCCGGCGAAGATCGGCCGATCGGCGCGCAGGTTGCCGTCATCGTCCAGTTCCAGGCTCTGGCAATCCGCAGCCAGCCCGATGCCCAGCTCGCATGCGGCCAGGGCGGTCACATCGCGCACGCCCGCGACCGCGGGCGCCAGGATGATGCGCGGCGCGGCCGCGGCGATGGCGGCCTTGAACGCCGCGGTGCAGGCCCCTGCCCGAAATTGGGCCAGCGCGGCATCATCGGCGACCAACACGCGGTCCGCGCCGTAGGCGATGGCGTCAGTCGCGACGGCGCTCACCTGTTTGCCGGCGACAAAGCCGATCAGCTCCACCGCCAGCCTGTCTGCCAGGCTGCGCGCCTTGCCCAGCACCTCCCAAGATATTGGCTTGCCGACGCCCGCCGCATGATCAATGTAAACCAGGATGCTCATGGGAGTGTCCTTTCCGGTGGCGGTCATCAGATGACCTTCTCCGCAATCAACCGATCCACCAACGTCGCGGCCTGGTCGGCGGCCGTCGCGCCCTCGATGAACTGGCATTCGCTCTTGCGCGCTGGCGGCTTGCGCAGATTCGTCCACTCGATCAAGGCAGCGCGTGACCCAATGCGGCCGGCATCCAGGCTCGGCAGGTCTTTGAGCGTGGCGGCGGGGTAGGCCATGCGCGCCGCCTTGCGGACCCCCATGAAGTTGGGGTAGCGCGGCTCGTTGATCTCCTTGCTCACGGAGATCACCGCGGGCAGCGACGTGCGCACGGTCTGCACCCCTTCATCCAGCACGCGGCGGACTGTGATGCTGTCCTCCGTGATCTCGACGACTTTGGCCACCTGCGAGAGGAACGGCACGCCCAGGTGGACGGCGATGCCAGCAGCCACCAGACCGCTGGCGCCATCTACCGACTGCTTGCCGGCGAGGATCAACCCATAGTCGCCCTGCGCCTGGATAGCCTGGGCGAGAACATGCGCGGTACCCCAGGCATCGCTGCCGTCAAACGCCGGATCGGACAGCAAGACCGCGGACTCGATGCCCATGGCGATCGCACGGCGGAGAGCTTCGACTGACTCCTGGCTGCCCAGGGCAAGGGCCACCGTCTCGCCCTCGACCTGCTCCTGGAGCTGCAACGCCTCTTCTACTGCGAATTCATCCCAGGGATTGAGCACCATCGTCACCCCCAGATCGCCGCTCACCACGTCTTGGGGCTGGACTTCGCTCAACTGTTCGGTGTCGGGTGTGAGTACGACGCAGACGATGTATTTCATGCAGCAACCTCCTCTTCGAGTGCGCTTCGACGCATGGCAGAATCAGTATACCACATGGCCGATGCCGCGCGCAAAGACGCCTTCTCTCGCCGCAGACCTGACAGGTCTGCGGCAGATCCCGAACTGGCTCGGTCGGAGACCGGCCAGAGCGGAAAGCAGGAATCTGTGATCTACTGGGTCACGCTAACCGCTTGGCCCGGCGATCAGGCCGGCGGGTTGAGGCGCGGCCAGGTGTCGCAGCCCGGTCGTGCCGGTGTAGAGACCGACCACGATCGTGTGGGGCGATCGGCCGAGGGAGACTGGCAACGTCATATTATGTACATCTACGAGGGTTTCGCCTGGTTTCCACAACGAGGTCGGGTAGTAGACGCCGCCGGGCACGCGGTCGCTCTGCGCGATCTTCACGCCATCCGCATCGAGCAGATGCACGAACGTCGTGTAATCCGCATCCAGGCGGCGGAGCGGCTGCCAATGCAGCGTGACGGTCATCGGGCTGCCCGGTTTCAGGGCCGCGGGCCGCAGGTCGTAGCCGGCCAGCCGGATGACGTCGGCGTAGACCACTGATGCCGGATGCTCGGCCAGAAGGAGGGCCGCCGGTCCGGTCACCCGCATGATGGTCGCCGCTGTTCCGCCGCCGGTGGCCGCGCCAGGCTCCAGCCGAAACTTCACCTCCAGCCCCGGCATCGGCTTGATGAGAAAGGTTGGCCGGCCGGAACGCAGCGCCTGCTCGACCGTCATGCCCACATCCGCCCAGACTGGCTCTGGCCGGATGAGCGGGAAGAGGCCGGTCAGGTCACCGCGCACGCCTTCCACCTGCTGGAGATACCAGAGCGGCATCATCTCGTCGCGGTCGTTCGTCACCAGGACCGCCGCGGCCGGAAGCGGTTGAGCCAGGAGCGCCTCCCAGCCCGCGCGCGCCTGATCGTTGCGGCTCTGGTCAAGCGATGGAAGCTGCGCCCACAACAGCCAGGCGGGCAGGACGAGAGCGAGCACGCCAGTCAACCATGCCCCCGCACGTACGCGGCGACCGATTGCGTTCACGCCAACCGCCATCCAGAGCGCCCAGATAAGGAACGCGGGGATGTAGAACACGCGGATGTCGCCGATGCCATAGAACAGGTTGAAGGCGACGATCGCGAGCCAGGTCAGCCCGGTAAGCGCCAACAGCGGCCGGCCGCGCCGCGCCAGTTCGGCCAATCCCAAGAGGCCGAAGGCGATGCCAACCCAGGTCGCCTCCAGCGCCAAGAGCCGGAGGGCCGGGAAGAGCCGGCCGGCCGCCTGCGCGGGAGTACTCAGCGACGATTGAAAGACCTGGCCGGTGACGTAGTGGATGAAGCCCGCCAGCGTGGGCTGATAGAGTTCCAGCGTCTGCGCCGGACTCACCGCCACACGCAGATAGGGCGAGTGCCCCGCGCGGAGGGGGATGTAGAGATAGAGCAGCAACGGCAGACAGGCAATCGCGATGAGCGGGAGGACGGCCGGCGACCCTCTCAGCCTATCGGGCCAGCGGCGGCCCGATAGGGCGGAGCCGGCCCACCACAAACAGACGCCGATGGCGGGCAAGAGCAAGAGCATGGTCCGATGATGCGTCAGGCTAAGGCCATAGAGCGCCGCGATCCAGTACAGCCTGCGGACCGTGCGTCGCTCGGCCGGCCGATCGGCCCAGGCGACCAGGCTAAGCAGCAGCGCAGCCACGAACGCCGCATGGAGGGTGTAGACCTCGGCGATCAGCGCTTGCGACCAAAAGGTGGGAGTGACGGCAAAGGTGAGCGCGGCAAACAGGGCGCTCAGGCGCGCGTTCCAGTCGCTGGAAGCTGTCCTGAAAATGGTCGGCCACCGCTCTGGTCTCGAGGCTGTGCGAAGCCTCCTTTCAGGATCAGCCGGTTTCTGCCGCTGATCACCAAACCGGCCAAAGCCTCGAATCCACCCCGGCTGTTTTTCATCCCCCATGGCGCCGGCCGGGGCCTGGTCGGTGCGGCGCAGGCAGGGGAGGTCGGCACGGCGGCGCGTGACACGTAGTATCCTCAGCGCCAACAGATACACCAACCCCACGGCCAGCGCGCCCCACAGCGCAGAGAAGAGATTCATGCGCCACGCGGAATCGCCAAAGGGCAGCAGCCGCGACCAGACATGGCCGAGCGCCAGGTAGAGAGGATACCCCGTGGGATGGGCCAGGCCAGCCAGCCACGCCGCGAACTGCAACTCGCCGCTATCGCCGCCCAACAGACCCGGCGCAAGGGTGCGAAGGTAGAGAGCGAAGGCGGATACAGCAACGAGCAACGCCAACAGAGCGTCGGTCCTGGCGACAGACGCCAGCCGCAAGACAGGCGGGTTGTCTCGTTCGCGGTTCAGCTCGCCCATCACGGCCCCAGCTCGACCCAATCTACGGCCGCGGCCAGCGTCCGAAAATCGCCGGCCACGCGTAGGAACACATCGTCGGCCCCGATCGCTTCGGCCGCCGCGCCCGCCGCCGCGCCCTGCACACCGATCAGCGCGTGCGCCTGCCCGGCCAGGTCGGCCGGCGACTGGACGCGCGAGCCGAGCCTGCGCATGGCCGCGATCGCCGCCGGCGTCAGGTGGCGCGTCGCGTCCTGTTTGGTGGCCAGCACGACGATCCGGCCGTGGGAAATGCCTGTCAGGTAGGCGGCCAGCGCGTCCGCTTCATAGGTGTTGGCCGCGGTATCGAACCCGCGCATCTCCAACACGGCGGCGCTGCGCGCATCGAGCACGGTCACGTTGTACCCGCGACGGCCGGCCGACGCCTTGGTCTCGCGGCCTGCGGCGTCGAATGCACTGATGAACGCCTCGCTGAAGCTGTGAACGTCCAGGTTGACAGGGCTGGCAACGCCCGTCGAGCCAATCATGGCGCGGCTCGCCGCGTCGGGGAAGGCGCGCCGCGGGCTGGCCGTCCATGCAAAGCTCAGCCGCACGCGATTCGGCCCGCGCCTGGTCGCGCTCGCGGGCACGCGCGCCTCGATCACCTGCCAACCCGCCGCCAGGACGCGATCTTGCAGCACCTCCGCCCCCCGGCCGTCCATCGCCACGCCGTTAACGCTCAGCGACAACCGCTGCGGCGGCGCGCCAGGATAGGTCAGGGGCGCGATGGCCAGCCGCAGCGTGACATCGCGCGGCCCGTCGAGGGGCAGGTACAGATCGGCTTCTCGTTCCGTGGCCCAGAGCGCGTTGGTCTGGTCAATCCGAAATCCGAAATCGGACATCTGAAATCCCGTGTCCCAACCGTCGCCCACATAGGGTTCGACGCCGGCCGCGCCCAGATCCAGGCGAAACGGGAACGCTGCGGGCGGCTGAACCACCCGGTAGACGCGATAGCCGTCCGCCTCCCAAAGCGGCGGCTTTTCCAGCGGCAGAACATCCAGGGCGTATGCCTCGGTCCGCCGCCAGGTGTCCTGGTAGGGATAGCGGCCCGGGATCGGCGGCGTGGTGATGAAGTAGCGCACGTCGTACAGCGCCATCAGCGCGGCCGCCTGGCCGCGCGCGGCGGCGTCGGTCTCCGGCGACACCACGCGATACATCTCTAGATCGGTCAGCGCCCTGAAGAGGGGAATGCGCTCGAAATAGGCCATCTTGAACGCGGGCGCGCGGCTGATGTTGCCGCCCAGCATCGGCTTACCGTGCGCCGCCTGGAAATACTGAAGGTTGGTCTGCTCGCTGCCCAACACGCCGAAGCTGTTGCGCCAGCCCAACGGCAACTGCATGATCGCAAATTGGCCCGGCTCCTGCCCAATTCGGCGGTAAACCTCTGGCACGCGGCCGTCGGTGGTGGGGAGGGGGATGGCCAGGTGTTCGAGAAGAAGGAGGGTGGCCAGTAGAAAGGCGAAGAGGTAGATTGGTAGATTGATAGACAAGGAGACAAGGAAACAAGGAGATAGGGACGCTCCCTTGTCTACTGGTCTCCTTGTTTCCTTGTTTACCAGCTTCCCGATTCGCCCCAACAGCCACGCTGCGCCATAGGCCGCGAGCACGGCCAGCGCCAGCATCAGGATCACGCTGTTGCGGTTCGGCGCGCGGTTGGCATTGACGAACGGGATGAAATGGAGCAGCGTGAACGGCAGGGGAATGGTCACGCCCTCTGGCAGCAGGTTGTCCAGGCTGAAGCGATAGCGGCCATTGACTTGCAGGAGAGGTCCCAGGCAGAGCACGCCAAAGACCAGCGCGCTCCAACCCCATGCGGCGACCTGGCGCCGTCCCCGCCAGACGCCGATCAGCGCCAGCGCCAGCGTGACATAGCCCAGAAAAACGGTGTTGATGTCCCCGAACCGGCCCTTGCCCTCTTCCACGGCCCGCAGCGCCGCGGTCCACCCATCCGCTGCGGACCCCGCGCGGCCAGGCGTCGAGGCGACTGACCGCCACAGCGGGTTCAGCTCGGTGGGGGTCGCCAGCCCGGCCAGGTCCGCGCTGAGCTTCAGGCTCTCGCCCCAACCGGTCAGGGCATAGTCGCCAGCCAGAAACTCCCGGCCGATGGGAACCAGAACCGGCAGCCAGATCAGCGCAGCGATCAGCCCGACCAGCGCCAGCCGGCGCAATGCGGCCCAGCGCGACCGCAACTCGCGCCACGAGGCCAGGAGGATCACCAGCGTCAGCAACGCCAGGAACGAGGCGAAGATCATCTCGGCCAGCGCAGCCAACGCGAAGAAAAGGCCGGTCAGGACCGCGTTCTTCAGCCTCGGCTCCCGCAAGGTCTTCAACAGGTAGAGGGCGTAGAACGGGAGCCACTGGGTCGTCGCCATATCATAGTGACCGAGCGCGGCATAGATGGCCCGGTTGGCGGCGAAGGCATAGATGAGACCGGCGAGAAGCGCGGCGAGGCGAACAAACTGTGGATTGCGTAGTGCGTAGTGCGTGTTGCGTAGTGCGTAGTGCGTAGTGCGTTTTTCGCCGGCCAGACCGCTTACGGAATACGCAATACGCAATACGTAGTACGCCAACAGGTAGGTTCCGAAGCCACTGAGCAGCGTGGCAAGCAGCAATGTCACGTTGCTCGCCAGGGGCAGGTTGAAAGCGACCAACAACGGCAACGCGATCAGCGCGTTGAAGAAGTTGTAGGTGTAGAGGATCAGGTCAATGCCAAGCGGATACCAGATCAGCTCCGAGTGCAACGGACTGGTGCGCAGGTCGAGCAGCGCGTGCTGGAAATACCAGAGGTTCCAGGCGAAAGTGGATTCGTCAAAAGCCCAGGTGGCTGTGCCGGGCAGCCGAGAGCTGAGGTGTGCGACCACCGGCCAGCTCAGCGCCAGGGTCAGCACGACGAAAAGGCCGAGCACGGCCCAGGTCGGACCGTGCACGCGCCATCTCGAATGTTTAGGCGTCGCGTGAGTCATGCGCCGATAGTACCACACGGCATGAAGTCGCGCAAGAAGGCTTTCAGAATCGCATCCTGCGAAAGGTGCACCGATCGCGGGTGCGCTGGATCAGGCGAATCACCGCGGCGTATAGCCCTCGCCTGGTTCCTTCACCATGCGGAGGCCTTGCGGCCTGGTCTCTTCGGCGGGCCAGGTCACCTTGTCGTAGACCTCGGCCAGGCGCAGCTCACAACCGATGGACGGGATCGGCGCCACGGCATCGAGCCCTTCGTACGTGCTCAGGAGCCAGCGGTCGTCGGGCTGGCGCGCGAAGTGCTCGATGAGAGGCTTGCTCTGCGAGATCAGCAGATAGTCGGAGAGCGACTCCAACGTGCGGTAGAACTCGAACTTGGCGCCTCGATCATACGCCTCGGTGGACGGCGAAAGCACCTCGATCAGCACGGTCGGATTGAGCAGGGTATCTTCGTTGCGATCCTCGAATTCCGCTTTGCCGCAGACCACGGTCACGTCGGAGTAGGTGTAGAGCCCGGCGCGGGCGGCTTTCACCCGAAGATCATTGGTGTGCGCTGTGCAGGGCCGACCTTTGAGCTGCACTACCAGTTCCGCCAGCGTGTTTGCACCGATGATGGTGTGACGGGTGCTGGCCCCGGCCATCAAGTACGTTTCGCCCCGCCAGTACTCGCTCTTGGTCTCAGCCTGACGTTCCAGCGCCAGGTATTCCTCCGGCGTCAGGTAGGGTTTGGGTTGTGGTTGAGCTGACATGGGATCACCTCTGCCTTCTTCCGGCCAATTCTACCATACGATGCTCTGCTCCTCAACCATCCCACAACCGGCGATACAGCGCCGCGGTGCGGCCCTGGAGGCCGGCCAGCGCCCCGGCCGCGGCCCGATCGCCGGCGAGGTGCGCCAGCATCAGGCGGCCTTCTTCGACGCACAGCTCGTCGTGCTGCGGGAAGATCTCGCGCAGGAGGAACTGGGCATATTTGACCAGGCGATACGGCCCGTGCGCACGAGGCATCTCGGCCGACATGGCCTCGACCGCCACCGAGTAGAGGTCTTTGATGCTCTGGATCAGATCGGCCAGGTCAGACGAGGGGGCGAAGACGACGGTGTAGTACCAGCCGAAGAGATCACCCCGCTCGCAGCCGTGCGCATCGCTCACCCCGACGATGGGGATGCGCTTCCCGCTCGCCCTCGCCTCGTGATAATGCGCCGCCTGCAGCCGGTTCGACTCGATTTCGTGCAACGGGTAGCCGCCGAGCAGCTCCACCGCGTCGAACGGCTGGCGCTCGAAGAGGAGCGACGCCAGGTAGCCGGGCACATCATAGCGATAGCGGGAGAACCAGTCGGGATGACAAAAGACCCCCAGGCCGCCGGCTGCGCGAATCTTGTCGAAGCACCAGATACACGAGGCGAGCGGATAGGGGTCGGCGCCAGCCGGGAGATCGGCCAGCGTCGCTGCGATGGCTTTGACCTCTGCACGATACGCGGCGGACGCAAACAGATCGTTGATGCTGAAGCGGCCGCCGAAGTTGACGATGTGCACGGGATTGTCGGGCGGATGGACTTCTTCGCCCCCATAGATGCGCAGGTCATGGGCCACGCCCTCGAACGCGGCCATCGCTTCCAGGGACGGCGTGTATTTCCGGTGATCGGTGACTGCCATGAAGTCCAGCCCGATCCGCCGGCACGCGGCCGCGACATAAGCGGGCGGCTCCAGCCCATCGGAATAGGCGCTGTGGATGTGCAGGTCCCCCTTGAAGGGCAGGCGGCCAAACAAATCATCCTCCAGCGCGAACAGCCGCAGGTCGGCCAGCAGGTGGGGCTTCTCCTCGCCGGTCGTTTCGATCAGAAGGACGTGCTCCCCCTCGCCCTCGAAAGCGTATCGCACCTGGAGCGCGCCCTCGACCGGATGAACCAGCCTCTGCTCGCTGGCTGGATGGATGCTCTGCCACGGGCGGCCCTCCATCGGGATCACGCTGACGCGCAGCGCGTCGCCGGCGCGGAACCAGCGGCCATCGAAACGCGGCCGCACGGTGATCGTCGCCTCGCGACCCGCGCGGACGATCTGCGGCTGGATGTCGAAGTAGTGGGTTTCTTTGCGCATGTGGGCTATCCGGTTCATGCCGCGTTCTGACTGACCTGCTGCACGCGGCCGAAGAACTCGCGCTCCAGCGTGGGCGCAACCTGGTCTGCCTTGACTGCGGCGATGAACTCCGCAAAGGCAGCCGCCTGAATCTGTTGCAGCGCCCGCCCTTTTTCGGCCGAGGCCAGCCGGGCGTCGCCTGCGTAGTGATCGGGGAAGTTGCTGTACCAACTGATGCCGCTGAGGTTGGGGGGCAGGTCGTTCAGCCGGCCCAGAGGCTCAGCCGGGTCGGCCGGCAGCGCGGCCATCTTGACCAGCGCGGGATGATTGGCCAGCGAGATGCTGGTCTCGCACTCGCACGCGTGGCCGTGCAGGGTGGTCTCGAGGATGGACTTCCAGGCTGCCTGGCGTTCCGGCGTCATCTTGCCTGTGTACAGATAGACACTGTATGGCTTCTCTTCCCACAGCGTACACTGCGCCAGGAACGAGAGCAGGTGCGTGTTGCCGCCGTGCGCGTTCAAGAGGATGATCTTCCCGAAGCCGTTGCGGCCGATCTCGTCGAGCACGCCCTGGATCAGCTCGATCAGCAAGGTCGGGCTGATGGTCAGCGTGCCCGGAAAGCAGCGCGCTTCGTAGATCTGGCCGAAGTAGAAGGGCGGAAAGACCACGGCCGGCTCCACCTCGGCGGCCAGGCACGCCAGCCTGTGCCCGTTGAGGAAGTCGGTGCCCAGCGGCAGGTGGTCGCTGTGCTTCTCGATCACGCCCAGGGCGATGACGCAGACGCCTGTCTGTCGCACGGCCTGGGCGAAATCAGCCGATGTCAGATGTTCCCATTGCATGGTTGGACTCCTATGTGTCAATGATTCTAACGCGTGACCGACAAGCGCCGACCTACAGCCAAAGGTTCAGGAGAGCCGCCCCGCTGCCCTTGCCCTCGCTGACCAGATCCCCATCCACAACCGTCGCGCACCCGCCGTGCGCGGCGAGATCCCACAATTCCCCGCGCAGAAAAACGTTGATGCCATGTCGCGCGCCGGCAAGCGCGATCCGGCCGGCCAACGCGTATTTGCGCCACGCCTGCGCCTCGGTGAGCCGGCCGACATCGGCTGGGTCAACATCAGGCGGTGCGGACGCGCCGTCGTAGCCGCGCCAGGGGCTGGCCCATTGTTGCGGCGTCATGCCATCCGAAGGCACGGCGATCAGCGCCACGCCGTGCTCGCGCAGCCGGTCATAGGCCGCGGGGTACCACGAATCCGCGCAGATGAGCACGCCCAGCCTGCCGGCCGGCGTATCGAACGCTGGCAGCTCGGCCATGGCCGCCGCGGCGGTGAAGGGCAGCTCGATGCCGATGGGGAAGGCTTTGCGCACCAGGGTCGCGTGGGCCAGGCCGTCGGGCCGATAGACCGCGGTGACGTTGTAGAGCGGCCCGTCGGACGCCGTCACCTGCCCGTCTCGGACCCGCGGGGAGGGGAGCACGATGGAACCCGCGACGATCGTCGCGCTGTATTTCCGCGCCAGTCCCCCAAAGGTCGCCTGGTAGATGGTCGCCATCGCGGCTGCCTTCATCCGAAACAGGCTGGCGACGATTCGATCCCGTTCGACGGCCGCCAGCGCGTGGCGCGCAAACCGCAGCGGGTGGCTGAGGATGAGCGACTGCATGGCGGCTTTGAGGGTCGGCGCCCGGTAGACTGCGCCTTTCTCGGCCGCGGCCACCAGCCACGCGGCGATGTATTCGGGCCAGACGACGACCGTGCGGTCGCCCAGCCAGCCGCGTTGGGCCGCGACGCTCAGGTAGCCAGCCAGCCGGGTCTGGAACGTCTCTTGCGAAGCGTAGTCCGCAGCCGACATGTAGGGCTCCACGCCCAGCAGGTTGCCCCGACCGACGTTCTGGCCGTATTCGACGATCTCATCGAGGCGCAGGTCTTCCATCCAGCATCCCTCCTAGCATCTGCACGGCCGCGCGCGCCGCGCGGCCCCGATGGCTGATCTGGTTCTTCACCTCGGCCGGCAGTTGGGCCAGGGTGGCGGCCAGGTCGGGCAGGTAGAAGACGGGGTCGTAGCCGAAACCGTGCTCGCCCGCCGGGCCGAATGCGATGATCCCTTCGCAGACCCCCTCGGCCATGGACACGGCGCCATGGGGCGCAGCGATGGCGACCACGCAGCGAAAGCGCGCAGTTCGCCGGTCCCACGGCACGCCGGCCAGCCTGTTCAGCAGTTTGCGATAGCGGTCCGCGTCCGACGCACCGTGGCCCGCGTAGCGCGCCGAGTAGACGCCCGGCGCGCCGTCCAACGCGTCTACCTCCAGACCAGAGTCGTCGGCCCAGGTGAGCAACCCGCTGGCGGCCGCATAGGCGGTCGCTTTCAAGCGGGTGTTCTCCGCAAAGGACGCGCCCGTCTCCTCGACTTCCAGAGTAATGCCGGCCGCGTCCAGGTAGGTCGTCTCCACCGGGGGTCCAACCAACAGCTCGCGGTACTCTCGGACTTTGCCGAGGTTATGCGTCGCAATGAGAAGCTTGGGGGGTATGGCTGCCATGGGCGTTTGATCGGCGATACCTGGTCTACTTGTCTACTTGTCTACTCGATGTTATCATAGGGTCGAACACGCAAGCAAATGGAGGAAGCCGTGGGCACGCATCATCCGCTGCGGGTCTTCTCAGGCTCGGCGAATCGCACACTGGCGGGACAAGTCGTCCAACACCTGGAGACGCTGCGCGTTGCGCACAAGGCCGCGCACCCGGAAGACGACTCGATCGGCATCAACGAGCCGGTGACGCTAGGCCGCTGCACGACGAAATGCTTCCCCGACACCGAGACTCACGTAACGATTGACCAGGTGGTGCGCGATCAGGACGTCTATATTATCCAGCCTTGCTCGCCCCCTGTCAATAACCATCTGATGGAGCTGCTGCTATACGTGGATGCGTTCCGGCGGGCGTCGGCGCACGAGATCACCGCGGTCATCCCGTACTTTCCCTATGCCCGGCAAGAGCGGATGGCCAAAAGCCGCGAGGCGATCAGCGCCAGAGTGGTCGCCACCATGCTAGAGGCGCTGAGGGTTGGCCGGGTCATCTACTTCGACGTGCATGTGGCCGCGACGCAAGGGTTCTTCAACGTGCCTGTGGACCCTTTGACGGCCCTGCCGGCCCTGGCCGGCTATTTCATGAAGCCGGAGTTCCAGGATGCGGCAATCGTTGCGCCCGACGTTGGACGGGCGAAGTTCGCCAGCCGCTATGCCGAATACCTCAAGCTACCGCTGGTGGTCATGCACAAACGCCGCGAGGACGACGGCAAGACGAAGGTGACGCACGTCGTCGGCGACATCAAGGACAAGATCCCGATCGTGATTGACGATGTCATCGCTGGCGGCAGTGTGTTGACCCAGTTGGATGAACTTGTACGCGTCGGCGCCCGGCCCGAGGTCTACCTGGCCATCACGCACGGGGTTCTGCTGCCCAAGGCGCTCGATGCGCTGGCGAATCCGCTCATCAGGCGCCTGGTCATCTCGGACACCATCGAGCAGCCCCCGGCCGTGCAAAGCCATCCGAAGATCGCCATCGTGTCAGTCGCCGAGCTGTTGGCGAAGGTGACCTGGCGCATCCACAGCGGTGCATCCATCAGCGACTTGATCGAGAAGGAATGAGGCTTGCAAGACGTGAATAGCTGGCTGGCCGCTTCACTCGGCCCCATCCTCGCGGTCCTGCTCATCCTCATCCTGGCGTTGGCCGGCCTGGCGACCTGGCTCGCGCTCCGGTTGCGCCGGATGGAGGAACGCTACCGGCGCTTGACCGCTGGCACCGATGGCGGCAACCTGTCCGCAGTGCTGGAAGCTCACGTGAGCCAGGTGGCTGCTGCCGCGGCTCGCGTGGCCGAGCTGGATACCTTGGTGCGCCATGCCGAACGCGCCAGTCGGGCCCATGTTCAGCACATCGGTTTTCTGCGCTTCAACCCGTTTCGCGACACCGGCGGCGACCAGAGCTTCGCGCTGGCGTTGGCCGATGGAGAAGGCAACGGTGTGGTCGTCAGCAGCCTGCACAGTCGCGACGTGACGCGCGTGTACGCAAAGCCGTTGGCGGGCTGG
Organism: Chloroflexota bacterium; assembly: GCA_016876015.1. Taxonomy (GTDB): domain Bacteria; phylum Chloroflexota; class Anaerolineae; order CG2-30-64-16; family CG2-30-64-16; genus VGOD01. Next base: position 1,773 of record VGOD01000059.1, on the reverse strand, counting down.
ACCACGAGCTATCAGTTGACGGACGAGGAGCAACGGGCGATTGCGCGCGCGCGACAATCGTGAAACAGGAGATACGCGGCTGTGTTTAGACGAGATTCCCGCCCCGCGCCGGACCAGATTGATGCCATCATCGGGCCGCGAGCCACCTTCAGCGGGCAACTACGGACGGATGGCTCGATTCGATTGGATGGGGCTGTTGAAAGCGGTTTGATCGAGACGCCGGGCAACGTTCTCATCACCGAAGGCGCACGCGTCATGTGCGACATCAAGGCGAAGACGGTCTCCATCGCCGGCGCGTACAAGGGCGTCATCAACGCCGAACGCGTGGAGCTGTTGGAGGGCGGCCGGCTATGGGGCACGATCAATGTGCGCTCGTTCTTGCTGGACGAAGGCGCCCACTTCCAGGGCGAGTTGGTGATGCAAGGGGCAGGCGAGCCAGAGGCGCTGCTCGCTACGCAGCCTCAAGTGGAGGCAGAGATACCGGTAGAGACCCCAGCTGCGCAGCAAACGCCAGCGTAAGTACTGACCGCTCGGTCAGGAGACCTGACGCGAACAGAACGGGTGTGAGGGTATCTTCTCAATAATCCGGGGTAGGGGCATGGCCTTGCGCCTGCCCGCGTGGGCGACCGCAAGGGTACGCCTCTCCAGATCGAGAAGATACGTGTGGGGGCTCAGGTGGGGTTCTCAGAACTGGCGCTCAGCCGCTCACGGTGAGCTCTGCGCGGCCTTCCCTGATTCAGCAGGTGGGACTTGAGCCACCGGTTTCGTCCGCAGCAAGGCCTGTCTCACCTCGGGCAGTTCGTTGTACCAGAGCACGCCAACCGAGAGCGCGATGGCTATCCCAGTCAGCAGGATGTACGGCCAGTTCACCACACTCTCCTTGCCCACCATCTTGGTCGCATGAGACCAGAGCATCATCAGCCGGCTGATGATGTTGAAGCCCTGCGAGAACGAGCTCAGATACCATGGCCAGGCTGCGCTGCTGCGCCGGACGAGCAACTGGAAGTCGGCGATCAATACCAGGACGGCCAGCAAGATCGGCAACCACCACTCCTGGGTTGTGGGCGAGAAGGACTCTGGCGGGAACAAGATCAGTGGGATGAACTGAAGGATCAAGACCGTTGTGATGGTCCCCCGACTGGTGAGTGCTCCGCGGTGCATAGATGTCTCTCCTTCTGATAGCTCAGGATTCATACGTGGATCAACGCCGATTATAGGCGCTCTGCCGCCCGGCTGTCAAACTGCACGACTCGCGCAAGGGATGTAAAGAGGCCGCCGGCCCAACGCGGCGCTCATCGTGCATACTTCAATCCGAAGGAGAGTGAATATGCTTCCCATTCTCGCCCGTCAGATCCATCTGGACTTCCACACCTCCGAGCACATCCCCAATGTGGGCAGCCGTTTCGACAAAGCGCAGTGGCAAGCGGCGCTCAAGCTCGGCCGCGTCAACTGGATCAACATCTTCGCCAAATGTCACCACGGCTGGAGCTACTATCTGTCGCAGATCGGCGCGATCCACCCCACCCTGGGGTTCGACCTGCTGGGCAGCCAGATCGAGGCGTGTCACGAGATCGGCGTGCGCGCGCCCATCTATTACACGGTCGGCTGGTCGGTGCATGATGCCGAGACCCATCCCGAATGGTGCGTGCGCCGGGCGGACGGCGGCATCGCCGCGACGAACTGGGATGACAACGCCAAACCGGAGGATCGCAAGCCGGGGGGCTCCTGGCAGTTCATGTGTCCCAGCGGCGGCTATCTCGACATGATGCTGCG
>VGOD01000058.1 GCA_016876015.1 Chloroflexota bacterium | reverse complement strand
CGCAGCCGTCCAGCGGGTTGACCGGCGCCGGATAGGCGTCAACGCCGACGAAGAGGGCGTAGATGGTGCGGGTAGGTTGAGCGGCTTGCACGGGTTTCTCCTCTTGGTTAGGTCGTAGGGTGAAGGCCGGCTCAGCCGCCTCCAACGAAGTCATAACGGTCCCGGCCCGCCACCAGCCAGGGCCGGCCAGGACGTCCGCCGGCGCTGCCAGCCGCACCGCCGGGTCGCCCAGGATGATCGTGTTCCGGGCGTCGTTGCTGGCGGTCCACAGCCGCGCCAGCTCGTCGGGCGGCGCGGACTGGCGCACTTTGAGCATCCAGATGCGCTGCGGCGACTTCGGCGGATAGCTCGGCGTCGCGGTCGCTGAAATCCTCGACGACGACCCCCAGGCGGTCGCCCCCGAACAGCCGCGTGAGGGCGCTCTCGAACGTCGCCGACTGCTGGACCCCTTCCCACAGGAAGGCGCTGCCCCAGGCCCGGTCTATGTGTCCGACCACGGCCAGCGCGCCGCCGCGCGGATGGCCGAGCAAGCGCTGCGGCAGGCGGGCGACGAACGGCGCCGGGGCGATGCGGATGGGGTCAAGCGTCTCCAGGCCGCCCAGTTGCACCCCCTCCAGCTCCTGGCGGGTGGCGATGGTGAAATCGTCGCATTGCGGCGTGCCGGCGCCGTAACAGGCAAAGAAGAAGGCGATCAGCCCGGCCAGCCGGGCGTCGTCGCCGATGTCGGCGGCCGCCAGGCAGTGGTTCGCCTCCGGCGCGCCCTGGCCGCGCCAATCGCTGCACACCAGCGCCCCCTGCTCGGTGCGCTGGCGGAGATGCCCGCTCGGCTCCAGCCCCAGCCCGTGCATGGCTGAGAAGAGAAAGGCGGGCGTGCTGTCGCCCCCCAGCAGGGCCGCCAGGCGCGCTTTGGTGGCTGCGGCTTGCTCCCAATGGCTCACCTGCCAGCCCTGCAGCCGGGCCGCGAAGGCCTGAGCCAGCGGCGCGACGAGCTGGCCGGCGCTGAGCTGGGTAGCCGGGTCGGCGCCGTTCACCGCGGCGAAGAAGGCCGCCTGGCGCGGCAGGGTCAGCGGGCGGGTCGTCTCTTCGGCCGCGGCCACGCTTTGGGCGTAGCTGGCGTACTCGGCCAGCGTGTCGAAGTGGATGCGGCCCACAGCGTGGGCCAGATCGAGCTGATCCTGAAAGCTGAACGGGATCTGCTGCGGGTCGCCGACGATCAACAGGTAGTAGGGCAGCTTGCGCGGGTCCACCGGGCCGGGCGCGCCGCCGTTGCGCCGCAGCCAGGTCAGCTTCGAGTCGCCAGGCTGATAGTCGAAGCCGGGACGCGCCAACTCATCGCGATAGCGCTCGCCAGCCTGCGCCTGGCGCAGCTTCAGCAGCGGCGCCAGGCGCAGGGCCGGGGTGCGTTCGCAGTCCGCCGCCGCGAAGATCACACCCCTTCTGGATCAACTGGCGGTTGGGTCGGTTTCTTCATACTGGCCTCCTATCCTTGAAGCAGGAAGTCGGCAGAGTCTGTCTTCATGGCGCCTGTACCAAGCCAGCGCCCACGTCCGTTGGGTCATAGCCGCGGGCCAGCGCGGTTGTCTTGGCCGAGCCCATCAGCTTGGCGGCAAACTGCGCGGTATTCAGCCGGCCCGTGGATGTCAAGAGTTGCTCAGCCCATAGGGCCGCGATGCCGCTGACATGCGGGGTCGCCATGCTGGTGCCGCTGAGATTGGCATACCTTCCGCCCGGCCACGCTGAGAACACCCCTACGCCCGGCCCAGAGATATTGGGACCGGTGTTCGAGAACGCCGCGACCTTCAAGTGACGTCCGTCGTCAGTCTGTTCCAGGGCGCCCACAGAGATGATGCCATCTGCCGCGGCTGGCGGCGCCACCGCGAGCTCGTAGTCGGGGTGGACATCGCGCTGGCTCTCGTTGCCCGCGGCCGCCACCAGCAGTACACCGTGCGACATCATGGCCTGGGCATACACCAGATCCGTGAGTCTGTCGAAGAGACGCACATTTGCCCGGTAGCCTTCGAGCGCAAAGGAGGTGGCCAGGTCGGCTGGATAACCTTCCTGAACCAGGTAGGCGACCAGTCCAGGGAAGTCCATGCCGAGCGACATCGAAATGATGTGCGCTCCGCTCTCCAACGCCCAGAGGATTGCCCGGTAGATCTGCTCGGTGGAGCCCTGTCCTTGGGAGTTTAGGACCTTGCCAATCAGCCCGCGCTCTATGCCGCGCGCGATGCCGAACCTGAACCCTCCTACGTCCTGACCGAAGATGGTGCCTGCGACGTGGGTGCCATGTCCCTGCCCGTCGCCATTGCCTTCGCCGGTGAAGTCCTGCTGCACGAGGTGAACGCCATGGAATGCCGGGTGGTCGGCGTCAATCCCCGTGTCCAGGATGGCCACGGCGATGCCCTTGCCTGAATAGCGGCTCCTATGCGCTCTCGTGGCCGTCACACCCCACGTGGCGCCCCCCGCGGCCGGGGCCTCGGCCGACTCGGTCGCCTCCGGTGCGATGAGCTGGACCGGCACAGGAGGCGCGATCGCGGCCACATCAGGATCGCGCGTCAGATCGGCGATGTCCCGTCTGTTCAGCGTCTCAACCTCTACCCGAGCGCTGACCGCTCCTGGAATGGCAAGTCCTCTGCTCCTGGCAGCCGATCCAGAGAATGGATCGCGCAGATTCACCGACTCGGTCGCCCGCAAGATGATGTATTTACCTGGTTTCATGGTCTGCTGCTCCTGGTTGGATGGTGTATGTGGTAGACGTTCTGCTGAGCAGTGCTGGCAGCCTGCTATCAGCCGTTGGAGACTGGGTTGGTCTTGGCGCATTGCCTTCAGGAAACTACAGAACCTGTCAGACTCGAAGTCAAAGACCTGCCGAGTCTAGCTGGCCTGCCACCTCTCGAGATCGGCCAGCACCGCGCGGTTAATGCGGGTGGCGCTGTTGCCCGTGCCCGCGCCGTAGGCGTGGATGCCCACGCCATACGGCATGCCTCTCTCTTCGAGCCAGACGGGCGCGCCGCTCTGCCCGCCGGCCGTGTCCATGGTGTAGGTGAGCGCCTGCTCGTCCAGCGCGGCCAGGGTGTTTGCGTGACGCCACTGCGTGCCGGCCGGTTTGTCCTCTGGATAGCCACAGACGGTGAGCTGGGCCTGGCGCAGCGCCGCATCAGGGCGGACGCCGTAACCGAACCAGCCCAACTCGTCGCCGTAGGGCCGGTCGGCCGGCAGGGTGATAGCGCCGTAGTCGTGGCGCGTATCGCGGCGCATGATCCAGCCTTCGGCTGCCCACAGGGCGGCGGCCAGGCATGACCCGAAGGGCCAGAGGTCGCCCTGGCGTCCGGGTATCACCTCGACCTGCCTGGCCCAGCCGCCGCGTTCGTGGACGAAGACGACGTGGCCGGCGGTCAACAGGGTGCGCGGCCCGCACAGCCAGCCGGTGCCGGTCCAGTGACCGCTGTCGGCGCCAGTGACATACAGAAAACAGATGCAGCGATAAGGGTAATCGCGCGTATCTGTCACTTCCAGGCGGTCATCATGTCCGATGACGGCCCTGCAAGCCGGTGTGGGTGGGGTCATTGGAATCCTCCGCAAAAACTAGCGCGACCAGTCGCCGAACAGTGCACGCAGCAGGCGCAACAGCCAGGGCTCTGGCGTTGGCGTCGGGCTGACCGGCTGCACCGGCTTGTGCGTGGGAGTCGGCGACGGCTGGGCGATCACGGTCTGCGATGGCTGTGCGCTCACGGTCGGCGGCGCTGGCGACACGCCGTTCCCCTGGGGCGCTGCGGCTATCAGGAAGTAGAGCTTCTCGGTGCGCGTGGCGACGGTCCCGTCAGCCCGTTCGCAGGTGATGCGGAGCGCCAGCTCGTAGAGGCCAACTGCGATCCGCTCCCTCACGAAAAACCGGCCTTCGAGCCGGGTCGTCGTGTTGGCCGGCACGCTGGGAATGTATCGGGTCATGCCTGATCCCAGGGGGACGATGCTGGCGTCGCTCCACTCGATCAGCACCCGGTAGGCGTCCGCAGCGCCAATGTTGCGCAGCGTCACGGCCAGGGAGAACGGCTGGCCGACCGCCAGGGGCGTTTGACTGGTATGATAGGTCTCCACCACCACGAGGGGCTGTGGGACCGCGGGCCTGGTCACAGTCGGCGTGCCTCGGCCGAGTGACCCCATAGATGGTTCGCGTCCACTCTCTGGAGTCGGGGCCAGCGTCGCTGGCGGGCTGGCGACGCTGGTCGGACTGGGCGGCGTGGCTGTCGGCGGAGGCGCAGCCGTCGGCGTCGGAGTGACGGTGGGCGTCGGGGTAACGGTGGGCGTCGAGGTGACAGTCGGCGTCGGTGTGGGGGTGGCCGTCGGCGTCGGCGTGGCTGTCGAGGTGGCCGTCGGCGTGGCTGTTGGCGGCGTCACAACGATGGCCGCGCTTGCTCCCTCGGCGCGCGTGACCCAGGCGCTCCCCGACCAATAGCGGTACTCGAAGCGCAGGTCGAGTGTCTGGCGCCCCGCCACGTTGTTGGCGTAGCGCAGGCGCTGATACACTGATGTCTGCTCGCCCGGCTGCAGGGCGCCGATCTGCCTGACGTTGGAGGACGCGATCGGCTCCGGGCCGGTTCCGTAGGGGTCCAGCCCAAAGGTGACGCTCATGTTTTCTAGCCCGAAGGCGCTGATGTTCTCCAGCGCCACATACAACTCAAACGCGTTGCCCGCAACGACCTCGCCGGGGATCGTGTATGACTGCCGGAGCCGCACCAGGCTGACGACCGGCGTCGGCGTGCTTGTGGCCGGCGTGGTCTGGGCGACCGCCAGTTGTGGTCGCTGGGCGAACGACCAGACGACGATCAGCAGCGCCAGAACAACTGTCCTGAAAATGCCCTTCGCTGTCATTCTGAGCGGGTCGGCCCCGTGGAGTACGCTACGGCGTGATTCCAGCGAAGAATCCGCTACGACGCGAGAACTTGTCCGGCGTGCCGAAACGGATGCTTCGCTGGAATCGCGCCGCGGCGAAAGTAGACTCGTCGACCCGCTCAGCATGACATTTTCATCCGCCGTGGCGGCGGCCGCGGCATGAGCAACTGTCCTGTAAATCCCGTGCCGCACTTGGGGCTTATTGCGCAAGCAGCGTGCAAGAACGGGATTTTCACTGGCCGTGGCGCCGCGGCCGGCATGGGCGTCTGCCCTGAAAACGACCTGGCGGCCGTCATTGCGAGGCCCGTTGTGTGGGCCGAAGCAATCCCCCGCATTGAAGGAGATTGCTTCGGGGCAAAAACCGCCCCTCGCAATGACATTTCCAAACCCGTGATTCATGGCTGCCCCCCCAGGCCCAAGAGGGCCAACAGCAGCCGGAGCAGGAAGGGCTGGCCATCCGGCTGGGTCTTGGGCAGCGCAGCGGGAGCCGCGGTCGGCATGGCCGCGGGCTGGCTGGTTGGCGTCGGCTGAACTGCACGAACCTCGCCTGTCTCTTGCCTGGCCGAGCTCGCTATCAGCAGGCTGATCTGTTCCTGGCGCTGGAACGCGCGGCCTGCGGCATCCTCGAACTCGATTTGCACGGGCACGCGTTCGATCCCATCCTTGCCCCGGTTCTGCATGTAGAATCGGCCGGTCAGTGTGGCCGTCTGCCCCGCGGGCAGCGCGGCCAGATATTGCGTCTGCCCCGAGCTGAGGGGCGCCAGCGCGTCGCCCTGCCACTCGATCGTCACCTGTCGGGCGTCCGTCAGGCCCAGGTTGCGCAACACCAGGTTCAAGACAAAGGGCTGGCCTGCGGCGACCAGAGTCGGCTCTGTGGTGTAGTTGTCCACCACCACCAATATCTCTGTGCGGTCGGCGGTCGCCATTTCGGTCGGCGATCTGCCGCGCCCGGCTGCGGCCAGCGCAATGTCGAGGTTCTGCAGGCTGCTGGTCCGGCCGCCTTGACTGCTGTCGTATTCCAGCCGCACCGGATAGGTGCGCGGGCCGGCCGCCGCGTGATCGTTGGTGATCAGCCGAAGCGCCACTGGCTGCGCCTGCTGCGGCCCCAGGTAGGCCAGCAGTTGGGATGCGGCGCCAGGGTTGGCGGGCGCCAACAGGTCGCCGGCCTGCCATGTGAGCAACAGATTGCGGACCGCAGCCTCGCCGGCGTTCAGTACGATCAGCGTCAGCACGAATGGCTCGCCGGGCCGCGGGAGGGCCGGGTCGGTGGTGTAGCTTGGAACGATCACCTGGGGCGCTGCCGGCGACGCAGCGGCTGAGGCAGACGGCCCGGCTTCCGGGACTGGCGAGCGCATGGCGAGTCCTGTATCCGGCGGCGCATAACCACCCCTGTCTCCTTGACCTGAGCCTGTCCTCTTGTCCGGTGTAGATGTCGGCGTCGGCGTCGGCCTGACGATCGAGATAGCGATCCTGGGCGTGATCCTCTCCTGCACCCTCTGTCCAGCATACAGAAAGTCGTAGAAGATCGCCAGTGTGAACCATCTGGTGGAGCCAGCATCCTGCTTAGCGTCCTTGAAGCGCAAGGTCTGTGACGCAAAGGCGTGACCATCGGGCCGCAGACTGCCGGGCACGTATTTCTGAGCCGTGGAGCCGACCGGAAAGAAGTCGTTGCTATGCTCGGCCAAGAAGTCTATGTAGATATTGTGCGCCTCCACCTGGCCGATGTTGTGGAGCTCTACCACCAGTTCAAAGGGTTCACTCGGATTGACCGGCCGTTCTTCGTCCAGCTTATGGGCGGGACCTGTCCAGTTTTTGCGCACGATGATATCAGGCTTGGTAAGCGTGCGCGTGAAGGCTACGGTCGGGTCCGAGATCCTGTTGAGCCCCTTGAACACGCGCATGTAGAGGTCCAGGCTGGCGGTCGGCCGGCCGCTCTGTTCCAGCGATATCGTGAGCGGCCGCGGCGCGCCGCTGTCGCTGGATTCGTCCGCGGTGGCAGGGATGTAGCGGTAGCGTCGTGATGTTGTGGCCTGCTGACCGATCTCCAAACGCCCCAGGCTGCGGGTTGAATTGTCGTCCGCCATGAAGCCGCTCTGCTGATTGGCCACCCGTTCAGACCTGACGACGACGTCTTGGGCCGGCGCCGCGCCCGCATTGCGAATCGTCACGAATAACTCGAAAGGTTCGTAGAAGCGCACCACTTCTGGCGTCGTGTAGAAGCTGAACACCTCGAGCTTCGGTTCGCCGGCCGGTGCAGTCGGAACTGGCGTCGGCGTGGCCTGAGCCGCAGTCGCGGCCAGGTAGTAGGTGAAGGCGCAGCCGCCGGCCGCCGGGTTGACGTGTTTGACTTCCAGGTAGTAGGTGGCCGTCTCGGTAAACGCGTGATTGATCCGGCTGCCGGCCGGGTTGGCTGGATCGGTGTCGTTCGTCGTCAATGTGATGCCATGCGAGTTGAACAGAGTGAGAAAAGTATCCAGGCCAGGGGCCGGGTTGTAGGTGTAGAGCGAGACGACTTGCCCCGTCTGCCCCACGAACTTGACGTAATCTCTATCGTCTGGCCGGTGAAAACTGTGCAGTTGCGGTTGACCATCGGTAACCAGTAGTTTGGCCTGGGTCATGCGATCGTCATCCACCTCGTAGGCATCGGGGCAATCGGGAGTGGCCGTCGGGGTCGCAGTGTCCACTACCGCGTTGACCGCGGCCGCGGTCGGAGCTGCAGTGGTTGGTGGCGGGGTGATGGTTGCAGTCGGCGATGGAGTGATGGTTGCAGTCGGCGATGGGGTGGACGTCGTAGACGGCTGGGGGACTGTGGCGCCTGGCGGGATGGGCGTCGAGGCGGCTGTCGGTGTCACGGTCGCCCCGTCGGCCGCTTGTGCGGCAGCGGCTGGCAAACCGAGCGCCAACCCCACCAGGATGAACCAAACCACACGCCGGACAAAACTGAGCTGGGGATAGTAATGCTGAATCATGGTGAATCCTCGTTGTGCTCACGATAGGCCCAGGAGCCCGGTCAGCAGAGACGACGATAAGCCTGCCGCCAGGCCGGCCAGGATGTAGATCACCGCCGCCAGAGTCGCTTTCCCACGTGGAAGCGCGGCCGTGATCTGCAACGACAACACGAGCAAGGCCAGATACCAGATCGCATAGAGGTCGATCCGGCCAAGCACAGAACGCCACATGGCTGTCATCAAGCCATCAGCCGATGAAACCCCTCCTCCGACCAGCACACTGCTCGCTGTGACCAGATAGGCCAGGCCTGGATCAGCGATGAGGCGACCTGTCAGGGCCATGTAGCTTGTCTGGACCACGTCACGCAAGATCAGCGGGAAGACGGCCCAGGCGGTCGCGCGGTAGAGCGCGCCGAAGTCAGGGCGGCCGCCCAGGGCGCCGCAGATCATTTGCAAGAGCAGCGCACGGAGAAGCCATCCCGCCAGGATACCGCTTAGCCCGCCGATCAGCGCGCCAGCGCTCGGAGGTGCGCCGAGCAGCGCGGTGGTGAATAATCGGATATAGAAAAGCGCCAGCGCACAGCCCATCGGAATGGCCCATAGCCAGCCAGGGCCGGCGGCGATGGCAACCAGGGTTCGCCGCGGTCGGAACCAGATCTGCAGCGCCATACGCCAGGGATGGGCGCGTGGTGGAGTGCAGGCCAGCGTCTCCGCGGGCGGGTGGTAGAGGGTTGTAGTCATCCGTCTCCTCCTGTCAGGCGGCTCAAGTTCCAATTGGCTGTTGAGGTCATGGCCTCTCTCATTCCTCGCTCGCTGCCTCTGCGCGTGACGACTGCAGGGCATCCCACAGGAACCCCATCAACTCGCGCCACTCCCGAAAGTAGTGCGTCTCGCCGCTCAGCACGTGCGTCACCTTCCCGCGCCATGTGTGCTGGCCATCGCCCAGCGCCTCCGCCCACAGGCGGAGGGTGAAGAGGTGCGACCGGTAGCTCACGTCGGCGGATTCTGGCGCTGGAGTCGTCATCGGGTCATTCCGGGATCGGCGCTATGTCGCGTCTTCGGATTATCATGGAACTATCATAACACAACTACCGCTTCAAAACCGTTTCATGTAAAATTTCATAAGAAACTCGTCTGCCTTGTTCCAGGCTGAGCCGTTTGCCCACCTGCCGTGGGTGGACTATAATAGCGCGGTGGTGCGTGAGCGCAGCCACAGGAGGGTACGATCATGTCACGCTGGTTCAACACGGCCGGGCCGTGCAAACCCGACATCCACTACATGTTGCCCGCCGCGGCCCGCGTGCCCCAGGCGCGGCCGCTGATCGAGCAGCAGGCCTATTTCGTGATCCATGCCCCGCGACAGACCGGCAAGACGACGACGATGATGGCGCTGGCAGCCGAGCTAACCGCCAGCGGCCGCTACGTGGCGGTCCTGCTCTCGGTGGAGGTCGGCGCGGCGTTCAACACCGAGCCGGGCACGGCCGAGCTGGCGATCCTGGGGGAATGGCGGAATGCGGCCAGCGTGCGCCTGCCGGCCGAACTCCAGCCGCCGGTTTGGCCTGCGGAAGCTGAGGGGCAGCGCATCCGCGCGGCGTTGCAGCGCTGGGCGCAGGCCGCGCCGCGGCCGCTCGTGCTGTTCATGGATGAGATTGATGCGCTGCAAGACGTCACGCTGATCTCGGTGCTGCGGCAGTTGCGCTCAGGCCACGCCGATCGGCCGCGCGGCTTTCCCTGGTCGGTCGCCCTGATCGGTATGCGCGACGTGCGAGACTACAAAACAGCCTCAGGCGGCAGCGAGCGGCTCAACACCGCCAGCCCGTTCAACATCAAGACCCGTTCTCTCACCCTCGGCAACTTTTCCCTGGAAGAGGTGGCGGCGCTCTACGGCCAGCACACGGCCGACGCCGGCCAGGTCTTTACGGCGGAGGCAGTGTCGCTGGCGAACGCGTTGACCCAGGGCCAACCGTGGCTGGTCAACGCGCTGGCGAAGGTCGCCGCCGAGGAGCTGGCACCCGACCCGGCGCAGCCCCTCACGACCGACATCATCCTGGAGGCCAAAGAAGTTTTGATTCAGCGCCAGGAAACTCACCTGGACAGCCTGGCCGAACGGCTGCGCGAGCCGCGCGTGCGCCAGATCATTGAGCCGATGCTGGCCGGCCAGGCGTTGGGAGATGTGCCCACCGACGACATCCGCTTCGTGCTCGATCTTGGGCTGTGTCGGCGCGATCCATCCGGCGGGCTGGTGATCGCCAATCCGATCTACCGAGAGGTCATTCCACGTGTACTGGCGAGCAGCGCCCGCGATTCTCTCCCACTGCTCCGTCCCACCTGGCTGACGGTTGGCGGGAAGCTCGATCCATCCCGTCTGCTGGACGCCTTCCTCGCTTTTTGGCGCCAGCACGGCCAACCGCTGCTCAAGAGCGCACCCTATCACGAGATCGCGCCGCACCTGGTGATGATGGCCTTCTTGCACCGCGTGGCGAATGCCGGTGGGGTGCTGGAACGGGAGTATGCTATCGGCAGCGGTCGGATAGATTTGTTGCTGCGCTACGGGGATGTTCGGCTGGCAATCGAACTGAAGACCTGGCGGCCGGGCGAGCGCGATCCGCTGGCGCAGGGGTTGGCGCAGTTGGACGAATACCTTACGGGCCTGGGGTTGCCGACGGGGTGGCTGGTGATCTTCGATCAGCGGCCCGGTCTGCCGCCAATCAGCGAGCGGACGTCAGTCGAGGAGGCCGTCACGCCCGCATGCCGGCGTGTGATGGTCATTCGGGGATAGAATTATAGCGCCAGCAGCTCCAGCGCCAACCGCACCGCCTGCTCCAGCGACATCGCGCGGCCCAGGGTCCAGGCCGCGCGGAATTCCTCGGCGCCGAGCTGCGCCTGGACGCGCCTGAGCTGCGCGTCGTAGCCCACGCGCTCGCTCGGCGGCAGGACCGCGGCCAGGACTTCGCGACGGACGGCGGCCGCGGCCATCAGTTGACCGGCCGCTCGCGGGTTGCCCTCGTCGGCCAGCAGCCCCGCGATATGATCGAGCGTGTCGGCCGCGGCGCGCTGGCTGCCCAGCTCGTGGAACAGCAACAGCCCCTCGGCGAAGCAGGCGCGGCTGCGGGGCCAGTCGCGTTGGCCGCGGGCGATCTGCCCCAGGCTGTCCAGCGAGTAGGCGATCCCCCACTTGTCGCCCAGCCGGCGCCGCATGACCAGGCTTTCCTCGTTGAGTCGCAGCGCTTCCACCGGCTGGCTCTCGGACCAGGCCACATCGCCCAGGATGTTGAGGACGTAGGCGATGCCGACCGCATCTCCCAGCTCGCGACGCAAATCGAGGCTGGCCTCCAGGTGGCTGCGCGCCGCCACAGGGTCGCCGTGATGCCAACTCGCCAGCCCCAGGTTGGCCCGCGCGGTCCCCTCGCCCCAACGATCGCCGATCTCGCAGCACGCGGCCAGGCTCGTTTCGTAACACTGAAATGCCGTCTCACAGTGGCCCTGCGCGTGCGCGATGGCGCCCAGCCCGCGGGTGATGGCCGCGATAGCCGCCTTGTCGCCCAACGCCTGCGCCGCAGCCAACGCCTGCTGATAGAAGGCTTCCGCCTCGGCATAGTCCCCCTGATAATAGGCCAGGTAGGCGGCCGCGTGCAGCCCCTCCAGCCGGCTCGGCGTGACCGCAGCGGCCGCAGAGGCGGCGAGCAGCGCTTTGGCCCACCGGCGCCCCTCACTCAGGTAGCCCCGCGTCGCCCAGAAGCGGGCCAGCCCGCCGATCATCTTCAGCCCCGGCTCGTGCAAGCCTGCCTGGGTCTGGCTGTACGCCAGGGCGGCGCGCAGATCGTCCAGCCCGGCTTCGAGCCGATCGAGCAGGACTGGCTGTTGGGGGCCGGTCAGTCCTGATCGTGCTTCGGCCACCAGGGCCGCGTAGAAATCCAGGTGGTGGCTGCGCGCGCGGTCGGCCTCACCCGCATCGGCCAGCCGGGCCTGGGCAAACTGGCGGATCACCTCGTGCAGGCGAAAACGCGCCCACGCCGGCGTCGTTTCCGATTCCAGCAGCGACTTGTCGGCCAGACCAGCCAGCAGCTCGACGATCGCCGTCGCCGGGATGCCGTGACCCGAGCAGATCGCTTCGACGGCTTCTACGGTGAAGCTGCTGGCAAAGACCGCCAGCCGGCGAAACAAGATCCGTTCGTTCTGCAAGAGCAAGCCGTGGCTCCACGCGACGGTGGCCTCGAGGGTGCGGTGACGCGCCAGGCCGCCGTTGGCTTCATGGGCCAGCAGCCCGAAGGCGTCGTCGAGACGGCCTGCGATCTGCGGCGCGGTGAGGGTGCGTATGCGCGCCGCGGCTAGCTCGATCGCCAGCGGGATGCCGTCGAGTCGCCGGCAGATCAGGCCGACCGCGCGGGCGTTGCTCTCGGCCAGGGTGAAGGAGGGGAGGGCCGCCTGGGCGCGCGCCACGAAGAGTTGGACGCTCTCGGCTTGTCGCAGCTCGGCCAGCAGCGCGCTCGCTGCGCCGTCGCCGTCTGACGTCTGGGGGAGCGTGAGTGCGGGCAGAGTCAGCGAAGGCACGCGCCAGACCGTCTCGCCGGGGATGCTCAACGGCCGCTGGCTGGTGACCAGGAGGCGCAACTGGGGCGAGGATCGCAGCAGCGCCTGGCCGAGTTGGCCCACGCGGCCGGTCAGGTGCTCGCAGTTGTCCAGCACGAGCAGCAGGCGTTTGTCGGCCAGGTGGCTGATCAACGCCTGGGTCAGCGAGCGGCCGACGGCTTCTTCGACGCCCAACGTCTCCGCGATGGCTTGCGCCACGAATGCCGGATCGGCGATCGGTTCCAGGTCAACCCACCAGACGCCGTCGGGGCACGCGGGCAACAGATCGGCCGCCACGCGCAGCGCCAGCCGCGTCTTGCCCACCCCACCCGAACCGGTCAGCGTGACCAGGCGCTGGGCCGCCAGGAGTCCGGCCACGTGCGCGATCTCGCGCTCCCGGCCGATGAAGCCGGTCAATTGGAGCGGCAGGTTGCTTCGTTGGCGGACGGGGACGGGCGGTCGCGAGCCGGGTTTGGCTGCCAGGGCCGCGGCCAATTTCAGGCCGGCCCGATAGGCGGCGTGTGTTTCGGCCGCGGGCGGCTCATCCAGCTCGCGGCGCAGAACCGACTCGCAGGCATGGAACGCGCGCACGACGCCGGTGCGATCGCCGCTCAGCGCATGGAGGCGCATCAGGTGACGATAGGTGGCTTCGCGCAGCGGATCGTGGCGCAGCAGGCGTTGGGTGGCTTGCAGCGCAGCCGGATAGTCGCTGGCTTGCTCCAGCAACAGGATCAGTCGCTCGGTGGCCTGCTGCGCGGCCTGGCTCAACCGCTCGCGGATTGGCGCGATCCAGTCGTCGTAGCAGTCGGGGAGGAGATCGCCCGTATACGTTTCGACTGCTTCCTGCAGCGCCAATCGTTCCGCGTCGTGATTGGCGGCCCGTTGCGCTTGTTGCGCCCGCGCCCGCGCCGCCTCGAAGTCGGCCACATCCAACGAGATGGCCGCGTCCGCGCGCCAGAGGATTGTGTGCCGGTCGAGATCAAGAAAACGCTCGCTGTCGGACAGCGCCTCACGCAGGCGGTGGAGCAACGTGCGCAGATTGCTGCGCGCCTGATCATCCGAGGTCTCAGGCCAAAAGGCAAAAGCCAGTTGCTGGCGCGAGATGGGGATGCCGCGGTGCAGCACAAGATAGGCCAGCAGGATTTGCAGGCGCGCTGGCGCCAGGCTGCCAAGGGTCTCGTTGTGGACCGTTGCAGCGAAGCGCCCCAGGAGGTGGATGCGCAGGTCTGGGGGCGTGACAGTTTGATCGGCGTCCACCGGCCTGTCTCTCCGTGTCTCGTGTTCGTTTGGGTCTGATACGATACCAATGGGAATGGATTATAGCCTGGACGTGTGGCCGTGTCAATCAAGACGGAAAAGGGGCGACCCGCATAGGCGCCGCCTGCAAAGCCGCTCATGCCTGCCATGGCATGATGCGCCATTGGCGCCGTGGATCAACGGAGGAGACCGTCACCCCGGCGGGCCGGCGGGTGACGGTCATACGAGGGTAGCGTATCGGGTCGCGGCCTATAGGGTCAGCGTTACCTTTTGCAGGCCCCGCGGCCGGTCGGGGTCATGCCCGCGTTCGAGGACCATGTGCAGCGCCAGCAGTTGGCCGGGGATGACGGCGACCATCGGCGAGAGCCACTCGGGCAGTGTGACGGGCAGGCGCAGGCGCAGCTTTCCCGCAGCCAGCGTCGCGTCGTCGTCGGAGATGACGAGGATCTCGGCCTCGCGCTCGGCGATGCGGCCGATGGCCGAACGCATTTCGGCCAGCAGCGCGCCCGATGCGGCGATCACCAGCACCGCATAGCTCTCATCCAGCACCGCCAGCGGCCCGTGGATGAAGTCGGCCGGCGAGTACGGCTCCGAGGCGATGTAGTTGGTCTCCTTCAGCTTCAGCGCGATCTCGAAGGCGGTGGCATAGTTGAACCCGCGCCCCAGGATCACGCACCGATCCACGAAGCGATAGCGTTGCGCGATGCGCCTGACCTCTGGCGCGAGCGCGAGAGTCTGGCGCGTGGCGGCGGGAACGGCCTGGAGCGCGGTCAGGTGCGCGGGATCGCTGCTGAGCGCAGCATTGAGCAGCGCCACGGCCGCCAACTGGGCGGTGTAGGTCTTGGTGGCGGCCACGCTGCGCTCGACGCCCGCGTGCAGGCAGATCACATGATCAGCTTCGGCCGCCAGCGGCGAGTCCGGCTCGTTGGTGATGGCGGCCGTCAGCGCGCCCTGCCGCCGCGCCTCAGCCAGCACGCTCACGATGTCGGGTGACTGGCCCGACTGCGAGATGCCCAACACCAGCGCATCCCCGAAACGCGGAGGCGCGGCGTAGATCGAGAAAAGGGACGGCGTCGCAAGGCCCACCGGCAGCCGATTCATCGCGCCAAACAGATATTGGCCGTAGCGCCCGGCGTTGTCGGAGGTCCCGCGGCCCGCGATCATCGCGTACTGCACCCCCCGCGCGCGGATCGCAGCGGCCAATCGCCGGGCGTTCTCCAGTTCGGCCTCCAGCAAGCGGCCAATCACCTCCGGCTGTTCGTAGATCTCCTGCTCGAGATAAGAAGTTGACTTCATGGCTCACGCTCCGTTTTGCGGGTCGTTTGACCCGTGGTATAACCTTGTCTCTCAGGCGCGTTGCACATCACCCCCACACAGAGGAAGGATTGCCTATGACCGCCCAACCGTTCCCCTTCTCATCATCCCTGGCCGCCATCACCGGGCCGATTGTCGCAGGCTGGCTGATTGATCTGACGAACCACAGCGTCATCTGGGTGTTCACCGCGGTCTTCATGATCGCGGCGATCTATTGCATGAGCCGGGTGAGCGGCCGCCGGCCGGCATAGGGCATTCGCCAGCCAACCCCTCACTCACCTCTCCGCGGCACACCGGCTCGACCGCGCCGGTCAGCCTGACAGACCAGTCGCCGGCGACCTCTACGTGCAGCGCGCCGCCCGGCATCTGCACCGTCACGGGGCTGGCGCAGCGGCCGGTGCGGATCGCCGTGCCGGCCGCCGCACAAGCCGATGTGCCGGATGCCAAAGTGTATCCCGCGCCCCGCTCCCAGATCGCCATGCGCAAGGTGTGGCGGTCGAGCGGCCGGACGAACTGCACGTTCGTCCGGTTCGGGAAGAGCGGCTGGCGCTCCAGCAGCGGGCCGAGGTTCTTGGCCAGACCTTCGAGGTCTTGGGAGACCTCGAAGGTCTCGTCATCTACGAAGACCACGCAGTGTGGGTTGCCGATCGTGGCGGCCGTGATGCGCAGCTCGCGGCTGGCGACCGTGATCCGCTCCTCGATCACCTCGCGCGGGGGGCCGGCGACCGGGATGGCGCGGCTGTCGAACGAAAGACGCCCCATCTCCATGCTGATGCGCGAGCCGTCTTCATCCAGCACGTGCGCAACGACGAGGCCGCCGGCCGTGCTGATGGCAAACTGCCGTCCCGGAGGCCGCCGGCGATCCCACAGATAGCGGGCGAAGATGCGCAGCCCATTGCCGCTCTTCTCGAACTCGCTCCCATCGGGGTTGAACAGCCGCAGGCCAAAGGGCCTGGCGCCCTGGGGAACCGCCGGCGTCGCAGCCTCGGCCGGCTCGCACGGACCCCAGAGGATGCCGTCCGCGCCGACGCCGTAGCGCCGGTCGCAGATGCGGCGGATGGCCGCAGGACTCGGCGGCAAGGGCCAGTCCGCGGGGTCGAGCACGATGTAGTCGTTGCCCAGCGCCTGGTATTTGTGGAACCGGCGGCCACGCGGCAGGTCGCGCGCCAGCAGGTCTTCCAGGGTCTCTCGACGCTGCATGAGCCGCGGCTGACCGTCTCTGACCAGAACCACGGCCGGTCGAGGCGCCAGGTTGTAGTTGCTGGCCATCGCCAGCGTGTACGCGCCCGCCATCGGGATCGCCAGCAGGTCGCCCGGCTCCAGCCGCGGCAGGACGATGTCGCGAATCAGGATGTCGCCCGATTCGCAGAACCTCCCCGCAATGGTCACCCGCTCGTGGTCTGATTTGCGCTCTGCGATTTGCGATTTGCGATTTACTACCCGCCGCGCCGTATACTTCGCTTCATACAACGCCGGCCGGATGTTGTCGGCCATACCGCCGTCCACCGAGACATAGGTGCGCACGCCAGGAATCTCCTTGCGCGCGCCGACGCGATAGAGCGCGACGGCCGCCTGCGCAACCAGCGATCGGCCAGGCTCAAGGGCCAGGTGGGGCAGCTCGAGGCCGGCCGCTCGGCACGCGGCGACCACTGCCTGGGCGAGCGTGGCTACGAAGGATTCGATGGGCGCCGCTGGATCGCCCTCGACCATCGGCACGCCCCAGCCGCCGCCCGGACTCAACTCAGCCAAGATGAAGCCGTGCCGGCTGCGCATCTGCGCGGCGAACTCGATCAGCCGGCTTGCTGCGGTCGCCAGCGTCTCCGCCTGGTAGATCTGCGACCCGATGTGCGCGTGGACGCCGACCACCTCGATTCCAGGCGCAGACATGGCCCGCAGCAGCGCCCGCTCAGCGTCGCCCCCGGCGATGGTGAAGCCGAACTTCGTATCCACCTGCCCGGTCTGGATATGTGCATGGGTGTGAGCCTGCACGCCAGGCGCCAGCCGCAGCCAGATCGGCAGCCGATCGGACCCGCGGCTGGCGGTCAACGCGGCCAACAGTTCCAGCTCGTGGAAGTTGTCCACCGCGATGCGCCCCACGCCGGCCTCCAGCGCCTGGGCCAGCTCCCCGGCCGATCTGTTGTTGCCGTGGAAGTGAACGCGCGCGGCCGGGAAACCGCCGCGCAGCGCCACGTGGAGCTCACCGGCCGAAACCACATCGATGTCCAGCCCTTCCTCGGCGAAAAGCTGTGCGAGGGCCAGGCACAGATAGGCCTTGGCCGCGTATGCGGTCTGCGCCGAGGCGGGATAACGCCGTTTCAGCGCGGCCTGGTAAGCCTGGCTGCGCTGCCGCAGCGTCGCCTCATCGAACACATACAGGGGCGTGCCGAAACGCTCAGCCAGTTCCGAGGCCGCGCAGCCGCCCAACCACAGCTCTTCGTCCTCGTCCATCCGGGCCCCGATGGGCCACAACTTGTCCATGAAGATCGTCTCCTTGTCGAACGAATGTGGGACGGCGGTTTCTTTCCCGATTCGTTGCGTGTTTTCAGAACAACAGCCGGATTATAGCGGAACGCGGCCGCCTGTGCAATCTCTCGGACCGATCCGCGTTCTTGACAAGCGGTCGTTTCTGTGTAAGAATAATACCGACCGGTCGGTTTCTATCTGGAGGCGATATGGCGCAACAAAGAGCAGAGGAGACACGCTGGCGCATCCTGGAGGCGGCGGCCGCTTGCTTTGGTCACGGCGGCTACGATGCGACAGGCGTGGCGGAGATCTGCGCGCAGGCTGGCGTGAGCAAGGGCGCGTTCTATCACCATTTTCCCAGCAAGCATGCGGTCTTCGTCGAGCTGTTGAACGGCTGGCTGGGTGGGCTGGATGATGAGCTGGCGACGGGCCGCGCGGTGGGCGGGACCGCGCCAGAATGGCTGCTGACCATGGCCAGCCTGGTGCGTCCGGTTTTCCGGGCCGCCGAGGGCCAGGTCCCTATCTTCCTGGAATTTCTGACCCAGGCCGTGCGCGACCCGGCCATCTGGCAAGCGACGATCGCGCCCTATCAGCGATATCGCGCGTTTTTCGCCGGCGTGATTCGCAAGGGCATCGCCGAAGGGACCCTGCGGCCAGTGGAGCCCGACGTCGCGGCCCAGGTGATCGTGTCGCTGGCTGTCGGCATGGTGCTGCAAGGAGTACTCGACCCGCAGGGCGCAGACTGGCCGCGGGCGGCCGAAGAGGGGGTGCGTATGTTGCTCGAGGGATTGGGCGCTGAATCGAAATCTGGAGGCGATTCGTGAGAGTATTGGTAACGGGAGCATTTGGCAACGTCGGTCTGAGCGCGCTGACGGAACTGTTGAAGCAAGGCCATCAAGTGCGCTGTTTCGATCTGAAGACCAGGGCCAATGAACGGGCCGGCCGGCGGTTCGGCCGCGCGCTCGAAGTGGTGTGGGGCGATCTGCGCCGGCCGGCAGATGTCGGCCGCGCGGTGGCGGGACAAGAGGCGGTGATCCATCTAGCCTTCATCATCCCCAAGCTGTCGGCCACAGGCATCGAGTCGGAAGCGCAGCCTGATTGGGCGGCCGCGATCAATGTGGGGGGCACGCGCAACCTGGTCGAGGCAATGCAGGCTCAGCCGCAGCCGCCGAAGCTGATCTTCTCCTCCTCGCTGCACGTCTACGGTCTGACGCAAGAGCAGCCGCCGCCCCGCACCTCCAGCGACCCGGTGCAGCCGCTGGAGCATTATGCGCGACACAAAGTCGAGTGCGAGGAGATGATCAAGGCGTCGGGGTTGACGTGGAGCATCTTCCGGTTCGCCGCGGTCCTGCCCATCGCGATGAAGCTCGATCCGGGCATGTTCGACGTGCCGCTGGACAACCGCATCGAGTTCGTCCACACGCGCGATGTGGGACTGGCCCTGGCCAACGGCCTCTCTTGCCCGGAGGTTTGGGGCAAGACGCTGCTGATCGGCGGCGGCCCGCAGTGTCAGCTCTACTACCGCGACATGGCCAGCCAGATCCTGGATGGCATGGGCGTGGGCATGCTGCCCGGCCGCGCGTTCGGCGCGCAGCCGTTCGCAACCGACTGGCTGGACACGACCGAGAGCCAACGCTTGCTGGACTATCAGCGCCGCACCCTGAGCGACTACTTGCACGACATGGCCGCGCTGCTGGGCTTTCGGCGCCGGATGATCCGGCTGTTCCGGCCGGGCGTGCGCCGCTGGCTGTTGGGCCGCTCTCCCTATTTCGCCGCGTCGCGCGCGATCGGCTCTGCCGGCCAGCGCGGGCCGCGCAAAGTCGCGCTCGTCACGGGCGCGTCGAGCGGCATCGGCGCGGCGACCGCGCGGCGTCTCGCAACTGAGGGCTACGCGGTGGCGCTGGTTGCGCGCCGCGAGGAACGGCTGCACGCGCTCGCGGGCGAAATCCGCGCGGCCGGCGGCGAGGCCAGCGTCATCGCCGCAGATCTATCAGACGAAGCCGCGGGCCAGCAGGTGTTCGACAAGGTTCGTGCTGCCTACGGCGCGATAGATGTGTTGGTCAACAGCGCGGGCTTCGGCTGGTATGGCTATGGCGCGGAGATGCCGTGGCCGCTGGCGCGGCAGATGGTGGAGGTGAACGCGCTGGCGGCGATGCGTCTGACGCTGCTCTTCCTGAGCGACATGCTGGCGCGAGGCCGCGGCCACATCGTCAACATCAGCTCGATCGCGGGCAACCTGCCCAACCAGGGGATCGCGCTCTACAGCGCGACGAAGTCGTTCCTGGACAACTTCACCACATCCCTCTATCGTGAGCTGGCCGGAACTGGGGTGCACGTGAGTATCGTCAAACCCGGCCCCGTCGCCACCGAGTTCTGGGACGCGCCGACGCAGGTTCCCGGTCTGCGTATCCCTGGCGAACGCCTGGCCGCGGTGCGGCCCGAGGCGGTCGCGCAACGGATCGGCGCGCTGCTGCGCCGGCCGCGGAGGGTCATCTATGTGCCGCGCTGGTTGGGCTTCGTGCCGTGGGTCGAGCCGGCGCTGAGTTGGCTGCTCGATCGCCTGGGGCCGCTCCTGCTGCGCCGGCAGGTCAAGACGGCCCGCTAGAGATCCCTGGCGGCGCCATCGGCAGGCATGGGCGGCGTCGCCTCGCAGCCTGTCTACTGGATCGGCCAGGGCTGGTTGATGAAGGGCAGGCGTTGGCGACAGTCCGACACGACCCGGCGCAACGATTGGCGCGGCCAGGCCGCGTATTGGCTGGCGCTGAACCACTCGGGATCACAGTTCTCGCAGGGCTGATAGAACATGTCGAGGGTCAACTCGCCGCGGCCGGGCGGGATGCTCACTGCGGCCTCGCCGGCCGGCGGCCAGGCTGCGCCGGGTTCCACGGCCTGGGAGACGAACTGGGAACGCTGGCACTGCTGGTCCCAGCAGAAGCCGACGCCGACTGCCCAGGGCTGCCAGGTCTCGCTGCCGGTGTTGTGCAGGCGTACAGTGAGGTAGACGGTCTCGATAGCGCAAACCGGGTTGCTCGCCGGTCCGCCGTTGACGCTCAGCACGGCGAAGCGCCGCGGCGGGGTGAGGAGAGCGTTGCCGTTGTTGGCGTCGCGCACGTGGACGCCGGTGTAGTAGTGGGTCAGGATTTGGAAGCGGTCCGGCCAACTCACTGACCACGTCCCCAGATACCCCCCCCAGAGCATGTCAAATCGGGTTCAGTACTGGTGACGCCAATCGGCAAGACAGAACAGCTCGACAATCTGCGTGACGGCATGCGCCTGATGCGCCCTCAGGAGTTTCGGCGCATACTGGGTCAGGGCGGCGCCGGTGATTGTCGGGCTGTTGTCTGGTTTGGCCCTGGATATTCTGGTAGAATACGGCCAAGCCAGGCGCCAGGCGCTTCCGAAGCGCCTGGCGCTTGGGAGCACCAGGCGCTTGGAGAATGAGGAGGGAGGAATCGTTGAGTGAACCGACCGTATCGCTGACGGGGCTGTGCAAAAGCTTCGGCCCTGTCAAAGCCGTGACCGATGTCTCTTTCGAGGTCTATCCGGCCGAGATCTTCGGGCTGCTGGGCCCAAACGGCGCGGGCAAGACCACCACCATCCGCATGATGCTGGACATCTACCGGCCCGACCGCGGGCAGATCGCGGTCTTCGGCGGCCGGCTGGACGAGGCGAAAAAGGACCGCATCGGCTATCTGCCCGAAGAACGGGGCTTGTACAAGGACCTGAAGCTGGAGCCGACGCTGGTCTACCTGGCCACGCTGAAGGGGTTGGACGAGGCGACCGCGCGCAAACGGCTGACCGGCTGGCTGCAGCGGCTCGACCTCTGGGATCATCGCCACAAGAAGATCCAGGACCTCAGCCGCGGCATGCAGCAGAAGGCGCAGATCATCGCCACCTTGATCCACGAGCCTGACCTGATCGTGGTGGATGAGCCATTCTCCGGTCTGGACCCGGTGAACACGCGGCTGGTCATGGGGATCATCGAAGAGCAGCGCCAGGCGGGCCGAACCATCATCATGTCCACCCACCAGATGTATCAGGTCGAGGCGTTGTGCAACCGCATCGTGCTCATCAATCGCGGCCGGTCGGTGCTCTACGGCAAGGTGGACGAGATCAAGCGCAACTTCGCAGGCAACGCGGTCGTCGTGACCGGGCAGGGAGACTTCAGCCAGGTGGCCGGCGCGCTGGAGGCCCGCCGCGAAAACGGCGCATGGCATCTGGCTTTGGCGCCGGGCGTCAGCAGCCAGGACATCTTCCGTGCGCTGGCGCTGCGGGACGATGTCAAAGTCGAGCGGTTCGAGATCGCGGAGCCCTCGCTCGACGATATCTTCGTCTCGGTCGTGCAGGGCGCGGGCGCCGGGGAGGCCGGCAATGCGTAAGTTCTGGTTGGTCGCCGGGGACGAATACCGCAACATGACCCGCCAGCGCTCCTTCATCTGGAGTACGGTTGGGCTGCCGTTGTTGATCGCCGCGATCACCGTGATCGGCACGCTGATCGCCACCGGCGCGGGCCAGGCGATCACATTGGGCTACGTTGATCAGGCCGGCGTGATCCTGACCGTAGCCGCGACGGAGGAGGAGGACGTCCGCTTCCGCGGCTTTGCGGACCAGGCTACGGCGCGGGCCAGCCTGGAGGCCGGCGAGATCCAGGCCTACTACGTCCTGCCGGCCGACTATCGGCAGACGGGCCAGGCGCAGATGGTCTACGACCGCAACACCCCGACCGAGCGGAATCGCCAGCGGTTCGACGCGTTTCTGCGGACAAATCTGGCCGCGGATCAGCCGCCGGCCGTGCGCGACCGCATCACCGATGGCGTGAACCTGATCCTCCGCTCTGCCGACGGTCGCCGCGAGCTCACCGAAGACGGCTGGATGAACATCGTGCTGCCGTTCATCGCCGGCATGTTCTTCACCTTCGCCACCATGATGGCGGCCGGCTACCTGCTGCAGGCTGTGACCACCGAGAAGGAGAACCGCACGGTGGAGGTGATGGCCACCTCGCTGTCGCCGCTCGATCTGGTGGGCGGCAAGGCGGTGGGCTTGATGGCGGTCGCGTTGACCCAACTGCTGATCTGGATCGCGGCGCTGGTCGTGGGGCTGGTGATCGCGGCGCGCTTCTGGCCCGAGGTGGCCGCGGTGCGGGTTCCGTGGGGGCTGCTCGGCGTGACCGCGCTCTACTTCCTGCCGACCTATGCGCTGGTGGCCGGTGTCATGGTGGCGATCGGCGGCATGGTCACGGAGACGCAGCAGGGGCAGCAGATCAGCGGCATCGCCAACCTGCTATTCCTGGTACCCCTGTTCCTGATCCCGCTGATCTTCAGCCAACCGGACAGCCCGCTGATGGTCGCGCTGACGATCTTCCCCACCACGGCGTTCCTCATGATCGTGATGCGGTGGGGGGCCACGGTGGTGCCGGTCTGGCAACTGGCCGTCAGTTGGGTGCTGCTGGTCGCGACGGCCGGGCTGAGCGTGTGGGCTGCGGCGCGCATCTTCCGCATCGGGATGCTGCGCTATGGCCAGCCGCTGGATCTGCGCGCGGCCTGGAGGGCGGTGACAAGGTGACGGGGTGACAAGGTGACAGGGTGACAGGGTGACAAGGTGACAAGGTGACAAGGTGACAGGGTGATACTGTCCTGATGGTCTTGCATACTCCGCGGCCCCGTCACGGAAGACGCAATACGCAATACGCAATACGCCATACGCCATACGCAACACGCCCTCGTGAAAGGCGGATGTCATGCGCAACATCGCTCTAGTGCTGAAACATGAGATCAAGACCACGTTGGAGAAGCGGTCATTTTGGCTGATGACCTTTCTCTTCCCGCTTTTCATCACCGCGTTCTCGGTGCTCCCGCAAATGCTGGCCCGGAGCACCTTTCAGCAGACAGGGCTGGAGGCGCTGATGGCCGCGGCCCAGCCGCGAGCCGCCGGCTACGTGGACGCAGCCGCCGTGATCCGCGCGCTACCGCCGGGCTTCCCGCCGGTGCTGCTGCGGGCCTATCCCGACGAGGCCAGCGCGCGGGCTGCGCTGGCGGCCGGCGAGGTGAGCCAGTACTACCTGATCCCGGCCGATTTCGTCGCGACGGGCGACCTGACGCTGGTGGACAGCCATTTTTCGGCCTTCACCGGTATGGACGGCGGCCGGCTGATGGAATTCGTGCTCAACTACAACCTGGTGGGGGACCCGGCGCTCGCCCGGCTGTTGATCGATCCGACCCCGTCGGTCATCATGCAGTCGGTCGCGGCCGCAGCCCAGAACAGCGGAAACCCGGACGATCCGTTCCTGTTCGCCGCGCCGTTCGTGGTCATGTTCATCCTCTTCTTTGCGATCACGATGAGCGCGGGGTTCATGCTCCAGAGCGTGGCCAAAGAGAAGGAGAACCGCACCGCCGAAATCCTGCTGCTGAGCGTGCGGCCGCGGGAGCTGATGTTGGGCAAGGTGTTGGGACTGGGACTGGTGGCGCTGTTGCAGTTGGCGGTCTGGATGGGGGGCGCGTGGCTGGCCCTGAATCAGGCTGGGAGCTTCTCAGCCGCGCTGGCCAACTTCACCCTGCCCCCGGGGTTTGCCATCTGGGCGGTGCTCTATTTCCTGTTCGGCTACATCCTGTACGCCTCGCTGTTGGGCGCGTTGGGCGCGCTGGCCCCGACCGTGCGTGAGGGGACGCAGTTCACCTTCCTGGCGATCATGCCGCTGCTGGTGCCGATCTGGCTGAACGCCGCGTTCACCCAGGCGCCGGACGGCGCGCTGGCGACCGCGCTCAGCCTCTTCCCGCTGACCGCGCCGACCGCGATGGCGACCCGGCTGGCGGTTGGCCACGTGCCGTTCTGGCAGCCCGTCGTCAGCCTGATCGGGCTGATCGTCACGACCTACCTGTTCGTGCTGCTTGCAGCGCGCTTCTTCCGCGCGGACACCCTCCTCTCGGACGCCAGCCTGAACTGGGGGCGATTGCGCGCGGAACTGCGCGGGGCGGTCGGCAGGTGATGACTATTCCCATGATCATCGAACTGCGCCCTTTGGAACCGGACGACTGGCCGGCCGTGCGCGCCATCTATCTGGAGGGCATCGCGGGCGGCATGGCCACGTTCCAGACGGAAGCGCCGACCTGGGAAGCGTGGGACGCGGGACACGAGCGGCGCTGCCGGATCGCGGCGACTGAGGCGGGGACGGTCGTGGGCTGGGCTGCGCTCAGCCCGGCGTCGAGCCGGCCCTGCTACGCCGGGGTCGCGGGGGTCAGCATCTACGTCGCCGCGGCCGCGCGTGGCCGGCGAGTGGGCCGGCTCCTCTTGAGCGAGCTCATTGCCGAATCGGAGAGCGCGGGGTTCTGGACCTTGCAGGCGGGCATCTTCCCGGAGAACACGGCCAGCCTGGCGCTTCACGCGGCCTGCGGCTTTCGCATCGTGGGCCGCCGCGAGCGCATCGGTCAGTTGCACGGCTGCTGGCGCGATGTGGTCCTGATGGAGCGGCGGAGCGCGGTGGTGGGTGTATGATGACTCAATAACAGGAGTTACGCAGTGGGCTCCTCGTCGCGGTCATTGCGAGGAGCGTAGTGTGCGATTGCGCCAGCATCCTTCAAGACGAAGCAATCTCCTGCCTGGCGAGGGAGATTGCTTCGCAAAAGACGCTCGCAATGACGCCGCGGAAGATGTGGGTATTCACCAGCGCAATAAGGGTTGACCTGGACGTGACGGTGTGCTACACTCTGGGTGAAAGATGGCCCGAGGGTACGATTGCTCGTGGAGGCGCCGATGGAGTACGACATCACGGCCAAAGTGTTGATCGAGAAGAGCCACCGCGAGATACTGCAGCACTTCCTGGGCCTGCCCGTGGTGGAGAGCACGCTACTCGAACCGCTGCCGCAGCAGACCACCACCTTGCGCAGCAGCGACTTTCCCTTGCTGGTGACGGACGCAGGCGGGCAACGCAGCCTGGTGGTGCTGGAAGTGCAGAGCGCCTGGGAGTGGGAGGTGCCGTTCCGCCTGTTGGAGTATCGCTGCCGGCACATCCTGCGCGAGCGGCTGACCGACGCGCTGTCGTGCGTGTTGCTGCTGCGGCCGTCGCGCGTGGCGAGCGACCTGCTCGAAGACGCCGAGGTGTGCTATCGCTACCGCCTGGTGCGCGTCTACGAACTGGATGCTGCGCCGGTAGTGGCGACGCCGATCGTGAATCTGCTGCCCTTTGTGCCGGTGATGCGCGGGGGCGTCGAGTTGACCGATACGGCCGAGCGATTGGTCTACGAGAGTCCACTGCCTCGCAGCGACAAGGCCGACATGCTGACCGGCATGGCGTTCCTGGCAGGGCTGGTGTCCAAAGAGTTGACTCAGCATCTGATTTTGCGAAGGAGGGATCTGAGTATCTTCTCAATTTGTAGGGGCGCACCCTCGTGGTCGCCCCGGTGGGCAGGCGCAAGGCCGTGCCCCTACCCCGGATTATTGAGAAGATACCGGCTTCATTGTCGGCGGTGAAAAGCGTCCGGTACTGGCCAAAATCGCGTAATTCCGCCGTAGATTTGCGCCCACTGATGCGGCGTTGGGCGCGGCGGAGTTGCCCAAAGAAAGCTTCCAGTTGCAGGTTGTCTGGGGGCAGGCCAGGAATGTCATAACAGTGCACGAGGTCTGGACCGCAGGTCGCCCACACCCGTTGCCAAGCCTGGGCCAACGTGACCTGGGCGGGCTGCCGCTCTACATCCGGTTTGAACTCCTGCAACAGCCGTTCCATCTCATCGCTGACCTGCTGGCTGGTCGCCGGGAAGCTGGGCTGGTCACGCTTGGCCGCGCGGCGCGGGGGATAGCGCAAACAATCCGCGATGCACTGTAACTGAACCTGCGCCGCCGCCACGTCCTGCGCGAGCACACGATTGCGTTCCAGGGCCCGATCGACCTGACTGGTCAACTGGTGCAAGTACGCGGTCTCGGCTTGTGCGCCA
>VGOD01000057.1 GCA_016876015.1 Chloroflexota bacterium | reverse complement strand
CGCCTTATCGAGGCTGGCCGCGTCGGCATACTTGGCATGGAACTGCTTGCCGTAGTGCATCGGCGCAAACATGCCGTTGTATTGGCAGCCGGCATAGAACGCCTGGTCAAGGATGATCAGCGGTTTGGGCGCGGCGAACTTCAGCTTGAGCGTATAATCGTCCACCGCGGTCATTTGCATCGGTGTGCGATCCTTGCCTGCGCGCCACGCGCTGCCGGGGCCGGCCGGACTCAACTCCTTGTCCTGCTTGCAGTCCACGTAGTCGAACAGACAGTCCTTGGTGGTCATCGGCTCGCCATCGGACCAGCGCAGCCCTTTGCGCAGGTAGAGGGTCTGCTCGGTGGCGTCCTTGTTGAACTCCCACTTCTCGAACAGGCCGCCGGTGATGCCGTTGAAGTCGGGCGCGATGCGCAGCACCAGTTCGGTGCCGATGATCGCCTGCCCATCGCCGAAGAGAGCGTTGGCGTTGCCGATCGCGATGCGGATGGTGCCGCCGTACTGGCCGACCTCCTGCACGGGCTTGATCACCTGTGGGCTGGGCGGCAAACGCTTGTCGAGGGCTGGCAGTTTGCCGGCCTTGACCAGCTCAGCCAGCATCGGCGCTTCGTTGTACTTGGCCGCGGGGGCGGCCGCTTTGGTCGGCTCCGGAGCTTTCGTGGCGACCGGCGCGGCTGTCGGCGCGACCGGCGCCTTGGTTGGCGGGACCGGGGTCGTGGCGGGCGGGGCAGCGCAAGCCGTGGCGGTCGCGGCCGCGACCGCCAGCGCCGAAGCCTTCAGAAACTTCCTGCGGTTCATGCGAGTATCGCTAGACATGCACGTCCTCCTTGTGGGTGTGGGGCTGAAAACCGACGGAACGACCGATGGCTGGACCGAACGAATGCGAGCGATCGTCTCACCTCCTTCCTGTCAACAGGCGCTCTGGGGATTCAACCGAAACGGCGCCGTGCCCACGGTCAGCATAGTCCACTCGAACATGCCTTGCCAGTAAGCGTAACGTTCCTCGTTCGAGCCTTGTAGAACCACCGCATACTGATAGCGATCGCTGAAGAAGAGCCGCGCCCGCCGCCGGCAACGTTGGCCGGCTGCCAGAAAGGTGCACCACCATTCCACGCCCCACCGTCCCTCCTCGCGGAGCTCGGTCAGGGCCTCGATGACGCACCCGTCGAGCTGCTGCAAGCCTTCGGCCACCCCTTCCAGCACGGCTGGGCGTTCCTTCACTGCCAGAGGCGCTGCCAGATCGCGCACGGTGATCGCGATCTGCGTGGCCGGATCGGACAGATCGGGAGTCAATGTGATCGCGGGCAGCGCAGTCTCTGCAACCGTGAGCTGCCATTCCGGCGCGTACCAGAACGAGAGCAGCCCGCCTGGATCGTTGTAGACCGAGACGCTGGTGAAAACCGGCCGGCCGGGTGCTGAGTCGGCGTCAGTCATAATGCGGCCTCCTGCCGCAACCAACCGTAGATGTCATGCAGTCATCGTACTCCCGAGGATGCTCGCACCCTCAACTCAGGCCGCAGAACCACGCGTCGCGGGGCCCAGGGCTGCTCCTCGGGCCATTGTAGCCTCTCCAACAGGATCTCGGCGCCGGTCTGTCCGATGTCGTAAGGACGCTGGGCTACGGTAGTCAGCGGCGGCTCCAGAAAACGCGCGAATTCGAGATCGTCGTAGCCGACCAGGGCCGCATCTTCTGGCACGCGCCAACCCGCGTCGTGCAACGCCTTGAGCACGATCACGCTGAAGCGGTCGTTGTAGACGAAAACCGCAGTAGGCGGCGGCCGCAGGCTCACCAGTTCGGTCCGCACGAACTGATAGATCGCGTCGGCATCGGGTGTGGTGCGCAGCACTCTGGTGGGATCGAACAGCAGGCCGTGCGCTTCCAGCGCCTCCCGATAGCCGGCCACCCGCTCGCGGACGCTGTAGCGGTCGTCGCGCCAGGTCAAATGCGCGATGTCGCGGTGGCCCAGGCTATAGAGATGAGCCGTAGCATCCAAGGCGCCCTGGCGATAGTCGGAGAGCACACAGTCAACGACCAGATCGGCCAGGCAGCGGTTCAACAACACACACGGAATCCCCTCGGCCAGGAAACGGCGCACGGGCGCGCTGCCGCTCTGCACCGAGCTGGTCAAGAGGCCGTCCACGCGCTTCTCGCGCAGCATGTGATGGGCCTGGAGCTCAGGGGCAGCCTGTTCGTTGGTATTGCAGACGATGATGCTGTAGCCATGACGTGTGGCCGCATCCGTCACCCCGCGCGCCACTTGCGCGAAGAACGGCTCGGCGCTGTCGGGAATGATCAATCCCAGGGTCTTGCTGCGGCCGCCCACAAGGGCGCGGGCGTGAACGTTGATCGTGTAGTTGAGGTCGCGGGCAGCCTGCAACACGCGCTCCCGCACGTCTCTGGCGACATCAGGTTTGTCATTCAGCGCGCGCGAGGCCGTGCTGACGGACACGCCGGCGCGCTGTGCGACATCACGAATGCTGATGCTCATGAGGCTCCATAGACCAAAGGGGACTGGGTGAATCTCGGTTGGCGACTACCACAGAGTCCCCCAACGCCGCAAACGCTTCCGGTAACGTTACCAGCACTATATCACAGGGCGCGGTCGCTGTCAATTGCGGCTATGATGATGCAGGCCAATGGAACCGACCGCTCTCTTCATGCGTCTTCCTACTGCAGATGAGAGACGTGAGAGGTCATTGGGAACCTGTCACGTCCGGTGCACAAGGAGGAAAGGAGGACACTCCGATGTCGCCTCTCACATCCCCACTGGTTCGCGCCAACCTGCGGCGCATCGCGTTTCCACTCGCCATTCTCATTATCGTTGTCAGCCTGCTGGCCGGCGTCGCCGCGGTGTGGTACGCCCGCACCCTGCCCGACCGCGGCGGCGCACAGCAGACGATGCTCCTGGGCCAATCGCGGTTGGCGCCGGGGAGCGCGGCCGGGCTGCGCGTGCTCGTCCGCGAGCTGAACTCCGAGCAGCCCATCGCGAACGCCCAGGTGCAGGTCAGCCTGCGTCCCAAGTCTGGCGGCGCGATGCAAACCCTCTACAGCGGCCGCACCGGGCCGCACGGGACCGCTGACGTGCAGTTTCGCGTGCCGGACAACGCGCCCACTGACGCCGAACTGATCGTCCGGGCCGCCTCGCGCGCGGGCCGCGATGAGATCGTCAAGCCGATCCAGGTCGTCCGCAAGGTGAAGCTCTTCCTCACCAGCGACAAGCCGGTCTATCAGCCTGGCCAGGTCATCCATATTCGCGGCCTGGCCCTCAACGCGCTCGATCTGAAGCCGGCAGCCGGCGCCGAGGTCAGCCTGATCGTCGAAGACCCCAAGGGCAACAAGGTCTTCCGCACGGCCCCGATCGCGTCCGATTACGGCATCGTTGCAGCCGACTTCGCCCTGGCCGAGGAGGTCAACCAGGGTCGCTACAAAATCATCGCGGAGCTGGGCGAGACCAAATCAGAGAAGACCGTCACGGTCAAGTGGTACGTGCTGCCCAAGTTCCGCATCGAAGTCACTACCGACAAGCCGTTCTACCTGTCCGGAGAGGTGGTCAAGGGCCGCGTCCAGGCTGACTACTTCTTCGGCAAGCCGGTGGCGGGCGGCGCGGTGAAGATCGCGGGCGCCGCCTATGATGTACAACGTCGGCAGATCGTCGAGATACAGGGTCAGACCGACGCCAACGGCGGCTTCGATTTCGCGCTCGACGTTCCGGCCTACTTGGTGGGCGGCGCGGCGGGGCAAGAGACCGCGACCTTCTATCTGGAGACGACCGTTGTAGACAAGGCCGGGCACGCCGAGGAAACAACGCGCGACTTGCCGGTGGCGCGACAGCCGCTTCTGCTCGACGCTGTACCCGAAAGCGGCCAACTGCGGCCCGGCGTCGAGAACATCATCTACATCATGGCCTCCTACCCCGATGGCGCGCCGGCTCAGGCGGCTCTGCGGGTGATCTACACCGACGCTACCCAGATGGCGCAGACCGGCGCGCACGGCGTCGCGGAAGTGCGCTTCACGCCGACCGCGGGCGCGGCGCGGCTCGAAGTCTCCGCCCAGGACGCAACTGGCCGGACTGCGACCAAGACGCTCAACCTGGAGGCTGACCGCGGCCCGGCGCAGGTGCTGTTGCGGCCTGATCGGCCGACCTACCGTGTCGGCGACACGATGCACCTGGATGCGTTCGTCACCTCTGCAGCGCGCACGGTCTATCTGGACATCGTCAAAGAGCGACAGACGTTGAGCACCCGCGCCGGCCAGGCGACGGATGGGAGAGCAAGCTTCGCAGTGGATTTGACTCCTGACCTCTTCGGCGCGCTGGAGTTGCACGCCTACACTGTCGGCCGCGATGGCACGATCGTGCGCGACACGCGCATCGTGGTGGTCAACGCCCCTGTAGACGTGCAGGTGACGCTGCAGGCCGACAAGGAGAGCTACCGCCCCGGCGAGGTCGCCAGGCTGGCGTTTCAGCTCAGCCGGCAGGGGCAGCCCACGGCTGGCGCGTTGGGGGTCGCCATCGTGGACGAATCGGTCTTCAGCGTGGAGGAGCAAGACCCCGGCTTTGCCCGCCTCTATTTCCTGCTGGAGGCGGAGCTGCTTCAGCCGCGCTATCAGATCAAAGACACCCTGGCGCCAGAGCTACTGAATCCGCCCATCGCGGTGGGCGCGACGGCAGCCCCCACGCCCGATCCCCAACGCGATAGTCAGGCTCAGGCTGCGCTGGCCCGGCCGCCCGGCTCCGATTTCACCTTGCGCGTCAACTCCTGGCCGGAGAAGTTGGCCAGCCTGAAGAGGCAACAGCAGGCCGCGTTCAGAACTGTGGCGAATGGTTTGCTGATCGGCTTCGGGACAGCACTGTTGGCTGTGGCCGCAATCGTAGTGGCAACCCTCAAGCGCCGCGACCTCTTGCGCAGTACGCGGCGAGCATTCCTGCTCACATTGCTGATCCTGGTCATCGCTTCGTGGCTGATCGTGCCGCTGGTGGGTGCGATTCTGTACTTCCTGTCCGCGTCGCTGGGCGGCGCCATGCTAATAGTCTTGTTGGCTCTGAGCTGGCTGACAGGGCTGGTCGCGTTGGGCGTCTGCGCCATATTGCAGCGCGATCAGGCGGTGGGTCTGGTCGTCTTGCTGCTGGCAAGCCTGGTGGGACTCCTCATCCTGCTGCCCTGGATCACGGTCGTGCAGCCGATCGTGGCCGAACAGGGCGTGTTGGTCTTCGTCGGCATCGCCAGCATCATCGCCGTGGCGGCGCTTTACTTGCTGGGGCTGGGGCTGCGCCGCGCAGGACAGCTGGTCGGCGGCCTGTCGGCCATCGGCCTGTCGGCCGTGGCGCTGCCGGCGCTCGTCGCGCTGACCTTCGCGCCGCTTTTCAGCAGGGTGACAGGGACGGGAGACATGCGCTTTCTGCTGGGCGCCGGCGCACCACAGCCGGCGGCTTTCGATAGGGCGGTTGTGCAGACCGTGGTCGTCGAAAAGGCGATGGAAAAGGTAGTGCAGAGAGCCCCGGAACCGACGAAGGCGCCCGCAGCCGCGTCGCCGGCCGCGGCTCAAGAGCCGCCTCGCCTGCGCCAATACTTCCCCGAGACCCTGTATTGGAACCCGCAGGCAATCAGTGACGCGGCCGGCCGCGTGACCCTCGACGTGTCGCTGGCCGACTCGATCACCACCTGGCGCGTATCGGCCCAAGCGTCCACAAAGGGCGGCGCGCTCGGCGGGTCAACGACAGGACTGCGCGTCTTCCAGGACTTCTTCGTGGACCTCGACCTGCCCGTGGCGCTCACGCAGAACGACGAGATCGCGGCGCCGGTCAGTGTCTTCAACTACCTGGCCCAGAAGCAGGAGGTGCGGCTGGAGCTCAAACAGGAAAACTGGTTCGATCTGCTCGACCAGCCGACGAAGACCCTGACCATCGGCCCGAACGATGTGACTGCGGTCTACTTCCGCATCCGCGCCCGCGAGTTCGGCCGGCAACGGCTCACCGTGACGGCCTGGGGCGCGCAGATGAGCGACGCGGTCGCTCGCGAACTGCGCGTTCTGCCGGATGGCAAGGAAGTCCGCCGCACGACCAGCGACTGGCTGCGCGACGGCACAGCCGGCGCGGTGCGCATCCCTGCCAACGCCATCCCCGGCGCAACCAAGATCGAGGTGAAGGTCTACCCGGGGCTCCTCAGCCAGGTGGTCGAGGGGCTGGACGGGCTGCTGCGGATGCCATTTGGCTGATTCGAGCAGAGTACGTCGGTGACGTACCCAAATGTGCTCGTGTTGGACTACCTGAAGAAGACCGGCCGCCTGACCCCCGAGACGCAGCTCAAGGCTGAACGCTACATCGGCCTGGGCTACCAACGCCTGTTGACCTTCGAAGCGCCCGGCGGAGGGTTTTCGCTGTTTGGCAAGCCCCCTGCCATCATCAACCTGACCGCCTACGGCTTGCTGGAGTTCAGCGACATGGCGCGCGTCTATCCCGTGGACCCCGCGCTGATCAAGCGCACCGCCGACTGGCTGCGCGCAAGGCAGGGAAGCGATGGGATGTGGGCCAACCTGCTCGATACCGCGTTCGTCACCTGGGCGCTGATAGAGGCGGGCCAGTACGACACGCGGGAGGTGCAACGCGGGCTGGACGTGCTGCGAACACGCTGGCAAACCGTTCAGGAGCCGTACATCCTCGGTCTGATCGCCAACGCCCTCGCCGCGGCGAAGGACCCAACCGTTGGCCAGGTGCTCGCCGCGCTGGAATCGCTCAAGATCGTCGAGGGCGATACGACCCACTGGACGGCGCGCGGGCCATCGTTCATGGGGTCGCACGGCGCCACCGGCGACCTGGAGACGACCGCGCTGGTCGTGCACGCGCTGCTGCGCGCGGGCCAGTTCCCACAGTCGGCGCAGGGCGGGCTGACCTACTTGATCCGCAAGAAGGACACCCGCGGCACGTGGTACTCGACCCAGGCCACCATCCTGGCGCTCAAGGCGCTGATCCTGGCTGCGGGCCAACCTGGCGCGGCCGATGCCGAGGCGCAGGTCACGGTCTCGCTCAACGGCCGGCCCAAGCCGGCCATCGCCATCACCAAAGCGAACGCCGACGTGGTGCATAGCTTGATCTTCGACGACATCGCCGCAGGCGAGACCCGCGTGGAGTTCCAGGTCACAGACCCTTCGGGTCTTCGGAGACCCGAAGGGTCTAATCCGAATCTGATGTATCAGGTCACGGCCGAGTACTATCTGCCGTGGGAGCAGTTGCCTGCCGAGGAGCTCGGAGCCGCCGAGATGTCCATCGCCGTGGAGTACGACCGCACGACCCTGGCGGTCAACGACGAGATCATCGCCCGCGGCCGCATCGTGCTGAATCGCAACACACCGGCGGTCATGGCGCTGGTGGATCTGGGCGTGCCGCCGGGTTTCGCGGTGGAGACGGCCGATCTGGAGCGGTTGGTGGCGGGCAAGGTCATCCAGCGGTACGAGCTGACCGGGCGGCAGATCATCCTCTACGTCGAGAACCTGCAGCCCAGGACGCCATTGGAGGTCACCTACCGTCTGCGCGCCCGCTTTCCGATCAAGGCCAAGACCCCGCCCTCCACGGCCTACGACTATTACAATCCGCAGGCGCGCCACGATGCCGCGCCCATGGGGTTTGTGGTAGAGTAGCATCCTACCTGACAGGTCTTTGGAGACCTGTCAGGTAGGGACACTCGTTCGTCTAGTCG
Organism: Chloroflexota bacterium; assembly: GCA_016876015.1. GTDB lineage: Bacteria > Chloroflexota > Anaerolineae > CG2-30-64-16 > CG2-30-64-16 > VGOD01. The sequence goes on along the minus strand of VGOD01000057.1, from coordinate 18,705 downwards.
CGTCCCGAGCTTCAGTGCGGCGCGCCGGCGCCAGGACCGAAGTGCTTGAGCATGACGATCGGGTCAGTCGTGCTGGGGTTGGTGATCTTCACGCCGGCCTGCGCCGCGGCGCACGAGACGAAGTATTCGTCGTGCGTGAGCTGCCCGAAGCGGATGATGGACGGCGTTTCGATGGGCCAGCGGCCCAACGCGCCATGCCCCTGGAGCACGATCAGCCCATACGGGCCGGCATCGCGGATCGTCGCCGTGCGTCCCGGCAGGACGGTCAGCTCCTTGGCCGCGAAGAACTCGGCGCCATATGCGATCCACTGCTCGCTGTAGCCCGCATCGTGCATCTCGGCGAGCGGTTTGACCGGCAGCGGCGGCCGAAAGTAGCGCGCCTTGAAGTCGGGCACGGTGTTGGCCTCGAAGTCAACCAGCGAGACCAGGTAGTCCAGGTCGTGCTTCTTTTCCTCCGGCACGTTCTTGACCAGCAGCGACCAGTCAACGGGCGTCTCGCTGACCAGCGACTGGAACATGGCGAAGACATCGCTGGCCCACTGCGGCTCGTAGGTGCAGTAGCTGCCCGGCGCGTGCAGCACCCCCGCGGGCACGAACCAGCCGGTACCCGGCTCCAGTCGGTAGGCTTTGGCCAGATCGGTGATCCGATTGTCGCCCTGGTTCCAGATCTCCAGACAATGCCGCACCTGGGCAGGCGTCGTCCCTGGCTCCAGGCCGAAGAAGGTGAAGGGGAACTCGGCGCCGTAGTTGTTGAGCTGCACCGGGAAGTAGTAAGCTTCAGGCTTGCCGTCCATGCCGACCAGCGCCGCGTGCTCCTGCCGCTGGTGCAGGTGATGCGGCAGCGGGCCTCGATTGTCGAAGAACTTGGAATAGATGGGCCACTTGCCGTAAGCGCGCCACATCGCCTGGCCCAGCAGGTCGGCGCCCAGCTCGGCAACCAGATCGCGCAGCAGCGTGCGCTTCTCCCCCTGGCCCCACACCACGTAGCTCAGCCCCTCGTCGGGTGTGGTGAGCGGGCCGTTGTCGGCCATCGTGGTGGACGAGAGCCAGCGCTCATCTATGCCGCCGCGGTGCGCGCCGAACGCGTACGTGTCGGACGGATGGAGCTTGATGCGCTTGCCCGGAATGCAGAACGATCGCGGCACCCAGGTGGGCGCCAGCCGCAAGATTCCCTCGCCCTGCTCGAGTGCGGAATGTGTCATGGTGACCTCCGAGTTGCGCCTGACCTGGGCGACCGCAAGGGATCGCCCCTACTGCACCAACAGCACCTTCCCCGAACGCCGCGACGCGAATATGGCGAAGGCCCGATCGGCCTCTTCCAGGGGGAAGCGGTGCGTGATCAAGCCCGTCAGGTCGAGCCCGCGGCGGTACAGGTCGAGGATCTGAAAGTAGTCTGGGCCGGTGAAGTACCAGGAGCCGTAGACCGTCAGCTCCTTGCGGATGAACTGCGGGCTGGGCCGAATGCCCGCGGCCGGCTTCTCGCCGATCAGCGCCACGCGGCCGTGGATCGCGGCGCTCTCGAGCGCCATCGTCACGGTCTCGGCCTCGGGCGAGCAGTCCAGCGTCACGCTCGCGCCCCGGCCGCCTGTCAGCTCGCGGATGCGCGGCACGACATCCTCTGCCGCGGGATCCAGCGCGATCTCCGCGCCGAGTTGGCGCGCCAGCTCGCGGCGATAGGCGACCGGCTCGACCGCGAGGATGCGCGCAGCGTAGAAGCGCAGCACCGCGATGCACCCCAACCCGATGGGCCCACAGCCGAAGACCGCGGCCGTGTCGGCCGCGCTGATGCCCAGGCGACTCAGCGCGTGGTAGGGCGTGCCGATGGCGTCGCCGCCCAACAGCACAGCCAGGTCGGCTGGGATGTCGGCCGGCACAGGCCGGCAACACATGGCAGGCACAGCCATGTATTCGGCGTGCGTGCCGCCGTGGAAGCGCATGGCCGCACAATGCTCCGGGTCGCCCGATAGACAGTGCTCGCAGTTGCCGCAGCCGCTCAGCACCTGGACCGCGACAAGTTGGCCCTGCGCCAGACCCGCTGTCGCCGGCGCAGAGACAACCTGGCCTACCCCTTCGTGGCCGGCCGGCCCCTTGCCGCCGTGCGCGGCGTGGTAGTCGTGCAACTCGCTGCCGCAGATGACCGAGGCGCGGATGCGCACCAGCACATCCCCTGGCCCTGCCGTCGGGGTAGGGACATCACGCAGCTCGATGCGGCTGTCGCCGGCGTAGAATGCTGCTTTCATGGCGTGAACCTCCTCGCTTGGTGATCTATTGGCCGATTCGACGAATCAACTCGCGCAGCGTCGCGTTCACCGCGGCCGGGTTTTCCAGCGGGCTCAGATGACCCGCGGCCGGGATCGTCGCCAGCCGCGCCTGCGGGATAGCGGCCGCCATCGCGGCCGCGTCGGCCGGCGGGGTCAGGGCGTCTTCCGCGCCGACAACCACCAGGGTCGGCGCAGTGATCGTCGGCAAGATGGGACGGCTGTCAGGCCGATCGCGCAGACCGGCCAGCGCCGCGACGATGCCAGACGGCGTCTGGCTCGCCATGATCGCCAGCGCCCGATCGGCGATGTCAGGATCGGTCAGGCTGGCCGGCGCCAGCAGCCTGGGCAACATCTCTCGCGCAAACGCCTCGGCGCCGATCTGCTGCACCCTGGCCGCCGCGGCGTCACGGCCAGCCTGAGCCTGCGGCGTGTCAGGCTCCGCACGGGTGTCGAGCAGCGTCAAGGCCAATACGCGCTCGGCGTGCCGGCGCCAGAAAGCGAACGCGACGTAGCCGCCCATGCTCAAGCCGGTCACGATCGCCTGTTGGATGCTCAGACGATCCAGCAACCCGGCCAGATCGTCGGCATGACGATCCATGCTGTAGGGACCTGAGGGCGCTTCCGACTGGCCGTGCCCGCGCAAGTCAGGCGCAACCACATGGGCCAGCCTGGACAGCCCCGATAACTGGGCCTCCCACATGCGGCGATCCAGGGGAAAGCCATGGATCAGCAGCAGCGCCGGCCCACGTCCGCGGCCGCGCGCGCTAAAGGCCAGGCGCACGCCGTTCACAGTAGCATACATGACCCTCGCTCCTCTCCCCCTACAAGCCTCTTCCGTGCTAATCTGTGGAATCCGTGGCTGAACTCAAGTCGGCTGCGTAAGTCCTGTCATATTATCCCATGCTCGCGGCAGATGGTCAAGTGGCCTCGCGGTGGGTTCTCTTGGATGCGCGCCGGCCTGCTATTTGACAGACGGGCAGCCATCGCATACAATTCAACCATCCCCCCAGGGGGGATACATCACGACCAGAGGAATCTCATGTCCCCAGACGCTTCCGCGCTCACCTCGCAGACGACCCGCCGCTCATCGTTCTGGCAACGTTATCGCAGTTTCTTGCTTTCCACCAGCGTGCTGATCACGATCGCGAACGCCGCATTGCTCATCGCGGGCTACGCGGCGAGTTGGCTCTTACACGCCCAGGCCGCCGCGAACATCCTGTGGGGCGCCTCGGCGTTGGTCGGCGGCTCCCCGATCTTCCTGCTGGCTGCCAGGGGCATCCGCAAGGGCGATCTCACGGCTGGCGTGATGGTCAGCGTGGCAATGATCGGCGCGCTGCTGATCGGTGAATACAGCGCGGCCGCGTTGGTCGCGTTCATGATGATGTTCGGCGAGATGTTGGAGAACTTCACCATGGCGCGCGCCAACAACGCGCTGAAGGAACTGGCCCGCCTGATACCCGCCCGCGCCACGCTGCTGAGCGATGGCCAGGAGCAGACGATCGCTGTGGAACAGGTGCATCCGGGTCATCTGTTGCTGGTGCGCAACGGCGAGCGTATTCCCGTGGATGGCACGATCACGGCCGGACAGGCGGCTGTAGATCAGTCGGCCATCACCGGCGAAGCTACGCCGGTAGACGTGCAGCCCGGCGACACGGTCTTCGCAGGCGCGATCAATATCGCGGGCGCGTTGCAGATACGGGCGCAGAAGGTCGGCCGCGATACCACCCTCGGCACGATCATCAAATTGGTGGAAGAGGCGCAGAAGACGCGCGCGCCGGTGCAGCGCCTGGCCGATCGGTACGCGCAATACCTGGTACCGCTGACCTTCGCCATTGCGCTCGTGACTTACCTCTTGACCGGCGAACTCATTCGAGCGGTCACGGTGCTCGTGGTCGTTTGTCCCTGCGCGCTGGTGTTGGCCACGCCGACCGCGCTGGCGGCGGCCATTGGCAACGCGGCCCGGCACAATGTAGTGGTGAGGAGCGGCGCCGCGATGGAGGCGCTGGGCAAGGTGCGCGCTGTGGCGTTCGACAAGACCGGCACCCTCACTTGGGGCCGGTCGCAGGTGGCAAGCATCGTGGCGCTTGACTCTATGCACGCGGACGCGATTCTGACCTTTGCGGCCAGCGCGGAGCGCTATAGCGAACATCCGTTGGGCCGCGCGATCCTGGACAGGGCTCGCTCGTGCAATCTGCCGATTGAAGAGCCGTGCGACTTCCGGCCGCTCAGCGGCCATGGCGTGCGTGCGCGCTGCGCGGAGCGCGAGGTGACGGTGGGCAGTCGCGCCTTGCTGAGCGCCGATGGCGTCGAGCTGAGCAGTGCGCACCTGGCGCGCATCGCAGCATTGGAGGCCCAGGGCCAGACGGTGATCCCGGTGGCTGTTGACCGGCGAGCGGTGGGTTTGATCGCGCTGGCGGACACGCTGCGTCCTGAAGCAGCCGAAGCGGTGGCCAGCCTGAAAGCCGCTGGCGTTGAGCGCACGGTAATAATCAGCGGCGACAACACGCCCGCGGTCGCAGCCGTGGCTCGCCGACTCGGCGTAGACGAGCATCACGCTGAGGTGTTGCCGCAGCGCAAGCTCGAACTGATCCGCCAGCTCCAGGCCGCGGGCCGCACAACGGCCTACATCGGCGACGGCGTAAACGATGCGCCCGCGCTGGCTGCGGCCGATGTTGGCATAGCCATGGGCGTCGCGGGCGCCGATGTCGCTGTCGAGACCGCCGGCGTCGCGCTGCTCACTGACGACATGCGCAAAGCGCCGCACCTGCTGGCGCTGGCGGCCGAGACGCTGCGGACGATCCGCGTCAGCGTGGCGTTCTCGATGAGCATGAACCTGCTGTCGCTGATTCTGAGCATGACCGGGGTCATCGGGCCGGCCCTGGGCGCGCTGATGCACGAGCTGTCGGCGCTGCCGGTGCTGGCCTATTCCGCGCGGCTGGTCGCGTTCCGGTCGCGCATCGCGTAGGCCAGTATCACACTTGACGCAGCCAGGCGTTGGGCTTATACTCCATCCTGTAAGGAGGATTCTGCGATGCGATACCACATTCTCTCTCTCTCCCTGATCGCCGTGCTGCTGGCGACTCTGGTCGCAGGCTGCACCACCGTGCCCACCCCCACGCCCGTGGTGGTGGAGAAAATCGTCGAAAAGATCAAGGAAGTACCGGTCACCGTCGCGCCGCAAGTGGTGGAGAAGACGGTGGAAAAGAAGGTCGAAGTCGTGGTGACCGCCACGCCCAAGCCAAAACCGAAAGACGCCAAGATCGTCTTGCGCGTCGGCACGGGCGATAGCGGCGAAGGGTTGAACCCGCATCAGGACATCATCGCCAGGTTCGAGGAGAAGAATCCCGACATCATCGTGCAGCTCGAGGCGGTTGCGGGCCGCGACTACTACACGCGGCTGTTGACCCAGATCGCCGCGGGCGACGCGCCCGACATCATGCAGATCGGCGATGATGCAGTGCCGATGTTCGTGGACAAGGGCGCGTTCGTGGCCCTCGACGATTACATCAAGGGCAAGGATCCGCTTGATCTCAAGATCTACCTGCCCGGTCTACTGAAACCAGGGCAGTACCAGGGCAAACAGTGGCTGCTGCCCAAGGACTTCACACCCCTGGGCGTGATGTACAACAAGAAGATTTTCGACAAGTACGGCGTGGCCTACCCGAAGGATGGCTGGACCTGGGATGATCTGCTGAAGACCGCGCAGGCGCTGACCAAGGACGGCATCTACGGCATTCAGTTGCCGGCCAACTGGACCACCGGTTTCGAGTATTGGGTCGCCACGGCCGGCAGCCGGCTGATCAGCCCAGACGGCAAACAGTTCGTCGGCTTCATGGACTCGCCCGAGACGATCGCGGCTGTGCAGTTCTATGCTGATTTGTACAACAAGCACAAGGTCGCGCCGCCGCCGGCCGACTTCAACCTCTGGCGCGGGGGCAATGCGGAGTTCGACAACGGCAAGGCGGCCATGCTGCTGGTGGGCCGCTGGCCACAAGGCGGGCTGCAGAAGAACCCGAACGTCAGCCTGGGCGTGGTGACGCCGCCTGTCGGCAAGGCCAAGGGCAACGTGCTCTTCTGGGGCGGCTTCGGCGTTTTCAGCGGCAGCAAGAACCCCGAGGCTGCCTGGCGCTTCCTGCGCTTCTACGTCGGCGAAGAGGGCAGCAAGGTCTGGAAGGACTGGGCGATCCCGCCGGTGGCGTCGGTCGCAGAACAGGCCGGGATGAAGACCGACCCGATCGAGGGCGCCTGGATCAAGGGGTTGGACACGCTGGTGGATCGCGCCTACGTCTTCACCCCCTATTGGGGCGAGACAGCCGATCCCGCGCTGAACAAGGCGCTGCAGACAGTGTTGATTGATCCGAAGGCCAACGTGGCCGATGTGATGAAGAAGGCGGCCCAAGAGGCCCAGGCCGCGCTGGACAAGAAGAAGTGAGGGGGTAGATTGGTAGACAAGGAGACAAGGCGTTCGCGCTCTTGTTTCCTTGTCACCTTGTCACCTTGTCACCTTGTCACCCTGTCACCCATCCGGATTCCAGCGATGCCCCCTCCCACCCGCCGTCGTGAGGCCCTGCTCTTCTACCTGTTCATCTCGCCCTGGCTGGCTGGCCTGCTAATCTTCGTCGCCGGGCCGATGCTGGCATCGCTCTACCTTAGTTTGACCCGGTGGGATCTGCTCAGCCCCAGCCGCTTCATCGGGCTGGCGAACTACCAGGAGATGCTGACCGGCGACCCGCTCTTCTGGCACTCGCTCCGGGTCACGACGATCTACACCCTGGCCTATGTGCCGCTGGATCTGGTGGGAGGGCTGGCGTGCGCGCTGCTGGTGAACCAGAAGGTGCGCGGCATCGGCCTCTTCCGCACGGTCTTCTATCTGCCCTCCGTGATCGCGGGCGTCGGCTATGTGGTGCTCTGGATGTGGCTGCTGAACCCACAAGCCGGGTTGGTCAATGCACTGCTCCATCATGTCGGCATCCAGGGACCGCGCTGGCTTCAGGATCCTCGTTGGGCCCTGCCGGCCATGATCGGCATGTCGCTGTGGGGCGTCGGCCGCAGCATGGTGATCTTCCTGGCGGGGCTGCAAGACATCCCCAGCCATCTGTACGAAGCGGCCGCGATCGACGGCGCGGGCCGCTGGCCGAGTTTCTGGCGCATCACGCTGCCGCTCTTGACCCCCGCGATCCTCTTCAATCTGATCCTGGGCGTCATCAACACCTTTCAGACCTTCACCAACGCGTTCATCGCCACCGATGGCGGCCCACTCGATGCGACCTTGTTCTTCGTCCTCTATATCTATCGCAAGGCGTTTCAGCACTTCGCCATGGGCTACGCGTCGTCGCTGGCGTGGGTGCTGTTCCTGTCATCTGCACCCTGGTGATCTTCAGGACCTCGGGCCGATGGGTGTTTTACAGGGGAGAGATGGAATGAGGGGACAGGGGACAGGGGCCGGGAGTCAGGGGGCAGGGGACAGGAGGCAGGAGTCAGGAGTCAGGGGGCAAGAGATGGGAGTCGGTCTGTCGTCCGGGGCAGTTGTTCATGCCGGCTGCGGCGCCAGCCTGCCCTGGTTGCGCCATGCAGTCCAGGGTGCGAAGCCTCCCCGTGGGACGGGGGATGAAAAGACGCGGAGCATCCTGAGCGGAACCTCGCCGTTGTTGGGCGAGGTGGAGTCGAAGGATGCGGTCATTGTCCAGGCCGCTCCGGCATCCTTCGACTGCGCTGCGCTCCGCTCAGGACCGCCGGACTCCACTCAGGATGCCTACGCTGGCGTTTTCAGGACAGACGGAGCAAGAAAGGTTCGCTTCTTTCCCAATTCATTACGTATTTTCAGGACAGGTGGATCAGCGGGCGGCGGCCGGCGGTCGGCCATTGTCCGGCGTCTCATCGTCTATGGCTTGCTCGGCGCCGGCTCTTTGGTGTTTCTGCTGCCGCTGATCTTCATGATCTCGTCATCGCTCAAGCCCGACTACCAGGTCTTCGACTTCCCGCCCCGGTTGATCCCCAACCCCGCGGCATGGCAGAACTATCCCCAGGCGTTGACCTATGTGCCCTTCGGACGCTTTGCGCTGAACACGCTGATCATCGCCGTGGGCGCGATCATCGGCAACCTGCTTTCTTGCACACTGGTCGCCTATGGCTTTGCGCGGTTGCGCGCGCCCGGCCGCGAGGCGCTCTTCATGCTCATGTTGGCGACCATGATGTTGCCCTACCCCGTGACGATGATCCCGGTCTACATCATCTTCAAGACTTTGCGGTGGGTGAACACCTTCTTGCCGCTGATCGCGCCGGCCTTCTTCGGCAGTCCCTTTTACATTTTCCTGCTGCGCCAATTCTTCCTGAACATCCCCCGCGAGCTGGAGGATGCGGCGCTGATTGACGGCGCCAGCCGCTTGCAGATTCTGTATCGCATCATCATCCCGTTGGCGATGCCTGCCCTGGCCGCCATCGCGATCTTCAACTTCCAGGGGGTCTGGAACGACTTCCTCCCGCCGTTGCTCTATCTGCACGACCGCAGCAAATACACGATCGCGCTGGGGCTGAACTTCTTCCGCAGCACCTACAACGTGCGCTGGGGCTACCTGATGGCGGCTTGCGTCGTGACGATGCTGCCGGTGGTCGTCGTCTTCTTTCTGGCGCAAAAGCAGTTCATCGAGGGCATCTCGGTATCTGGACTCAAGGGGTGACATCCACATCGTGAGAGCACTGATAGTCAATGCCGATGACTTCGCGTATTCACTCCAAGTTTCGGCCGGGATTTGCGAGGCGTTCGAGCATGGGGTTGTCACCGAAACGACGCTGCTGGTGCGCAGCCCTTGGGCGCGGCAATCGCTTGTGCAGGCCCGGGCCTGCGGTCTACCGGTGGGCTTGCACCTCGATCTGACATCCCCCTTCATGGCGGACCGGGCGCCGCGCTTCGGCCCCGAAGGCAAGTTCTGTCATGAGCTGTTCGCACGCGAGTTTCGCCGCACGCCCCCGCCAGGCCTGACGTGTGAAGATCTGCTCGCCTGTCGCGGAGAGATGCAGAGCCAGATCGCAGCCTTCGCCGACCTGGCAGGTCGCCTGCCGACGCACCTGGACTACCATTATGGGCTGCACCACATACCGGAGATCATGGCCCTCTATGTCATCGTCGCCGAACAGCACCGCCTCCCGATCCGCTGGTGCGAGCGCCATGCAGGGCGCAGCCCCTATCCGCTGGTCCCCGACAGCTATTGCGACGATTACACCGGACGAGACGACGCGCCGGCCGATGGCTTTGTTCGGCTGGCGGAGGAATCGTGGGAGGGGGTGCGCGAAGCGGCGTGTCATCCCGGCCACATCACGCCGGTCGGGCTGGCAGACCCCTACAACGGCGGCCGGGCGCGCGAGCTGGCAGCGTTGACCACGCCCGCGCTCAAGACCGCGCTGGCAGAGCGCGGCGTTCGGCTGGTGGGTTTCGATTGGCTGAAAGCGCGGCTCAGCCAATAAAGCGTTTGAGCGAACGCTCCAGGTCCTGATACGCGTGCTCGAAATCGCCGGTGCGCACGGCTGTGACCATGCAGCTCTTGAGGTGATCCTCGAGGATGATGCGGCCCACATTGTCGAGCGCGGACCGCACCGCGGCGATCTGGATCAGCACCTCGGGGCACGCCGCGCCCTCTTCGATCATGCGCTTCACGGCCCGGACGTGCCCTTCAAGCCGCGCCATGCGGTTCACCACCTCGCGATGGCGCTCGTGTAGGCTGACATGGTTCTCGGCAGGCGCGGGGGCCGGTTGCTCGTCCATGGCTACTGCTTTGCCAGCTTCTGGCGCGCGTACACGGCCGCGCCGAGCAGTCCGGCGTTGTCCCCCAGCCTGGCCGGCACGATCTTGACGTCTTTGGCGCCGCGCTTGTTCATGAAGTACTGATACGCGACCGTGCGGACCGGAGCCAGGTAGCTTTCGCCCAACGCTTCGACGACGCCGCCGCCCACCACGATCATTTCGGGGTCCACCAGGTTCACCACGGCCGCAATGCCGACGCCCAGATAGAACTGCGCACGGCCGATGACCTCGATCACGAGCGCATCCCCCTGGCGATACGCGTCGGCGATCACGCCGCTGGTCAGCCGCTCCCGGTCGTCGCTCTCCATCAACTGCGGCACGATGCTCTCGCGGCCGGCCTTGACGCCCGCCCAGATGTCGCGCTCGATGGCTGTGCGACTGGCCAGAGCTTCCAGGCAGCCGCGGCTCCCACAGCCGCAAACCGGACCCTCCGCCAGGATCGTCATGTGGCCCACCTCGGCCGCCGCTTTGCGCCAGCCCTGCCGCAGTGCGCCGCTCAAGATCAGCCCGCCGCCGATGCCCGTGCCCACGAAGACGCCGACCATGTCTTGCGTGCCCATCCCCGCGCCCAGGGCGTGCTCGCCCAACGCGCCCAGGTCCACATCGTTCGCAATGAACGCGGGGATGCCAAGCCCTTCGCTCAACAACTTGCCCAGCGGCACGTTATCCCAGCCCAGGTTCGGCGCATTCCAGACGATGCCCTGATCAGGGTCAAGCGGTCCCGGCGCGCCGGTGCACAGCGCCGCCACCTCTCCCAATTCCAGGCCCACCTCCTCGACCACCTCCCTGGCCGTCTTTATCATCCGATCGACGACCTTTTCGGAGCCGACCTCCGGTTTGGTGGAACGCTTGGCCGTGCCCAAGATCTTGCTTTCGGCGCTGATCACGCCTGCCAGGATTTTCGTGCCGCCCATGTCCATGCCGATGACGGGCAGGCCGGCTGTCTCCTTGCGGTTCTTTTTCTTCTTTCCCATGGCGCACTCCTTGTTTCGAATTCAGCGCGTTCAGTATACCGCATCTGGCGCACTTAAACAAAGAACCCCGGCTTCTTCGAGAAGCCGGGGTTCTGTACTCGCCGCCAGACTATTCGGCCGGCGCCTGGCGCACGTATACTCGGCCGATGCCGCCGTCAATCCGCAGGTCAACGCGGTTCTCGGCTGTGGCGTAGCCGGGGGATGTGTAGACATCGCCTGACCGGTCGAAGGGACCATCCACCGTGACGCCGCCGATGCCGCCATCGGCGCGGATGCGCAGCGCCATGCCGGCCGGCGCCAGCACCGTTACCTCGCCGATGCCGCCGTCAATCCGCGCATCCAGCTTGCCGCGGCGCGGCAGAGTCAACGCGACCTGTCCCATGCCGCCCCGTAGTCGCAGGTCGCTGATGTTCAATTGCGAAAGATCGAGCGTGCTGCGACCGACGCCGGCGTCGAAGGTCAGCTTGAGCGGGATGTCGCGCGTGAGCCCGATCTCCCAGACTTTGGTCTCGCTCCAAATGCGGCCCGACCACATGTTCCAGTGGCCACGACTGCGCAGCTTGAAGTAGATCGTATCGCCGCCCTGGCGCGATTCCCAATCCGCTTTCTCGTTGTGACCCAGATCGAGCTTGCCCGCGATCAGCCCGGCCGATTCCGGCAGCGCGGCAACAGTCAGGTTGCCGGCGCCGAACGCGATGTCTATTTCGGCGCGGCGGGCATTGCCGACCGGCAGTGTGAGCGTCTCGGTCGTGGCGACGCCGCTGCCGCCCAGCGGCGGTACGATGCCAGAAACCGCAATCGCCAGGCCCCCCAACAACAGCAGCGCCACGATGGATGAACCCCACAGCGAACGCCGGCCGATGATGATCTCCAGTCCGATGGCGACGAGCACCAGCGGCCATAGCCTGAAGAGGGTCTCCCACACGCTCCAGTTGAGCCGGCCCAGATTGTTGAGCAAGAGCACGATGCCCGCGCCGATCAAGATCACCGGCCACACCAGGCTGCCGCGATGATGATCTCCTTGAGTCATATGCCTCTCCCTTTTCACAGTTCCATTCAATCACGCAGCCGCCGCAAGATCAGCGCCACGCCCGCGGCGATCAGCAAGAGCGCCCAGAGGAGGCCGGTATTCAGCCAGCGCAGCCATGCCAGGTCCAGGTTCTGCACCAGGAAGATGAACCCCAACACGATCAGCGCGCCGCCGGCGATCAAGGCGGTCTGTGGATTGGGCTGCCTGAAAGCCTGGCGCACATCATCGCCCATCTGACGGGCCCGCTCCGCGATCTCGCCTGCGCCTGTGCGAGTGGTCTCCGGCGAGCCCATCTCTCCCTCGCCCTCGTAAGGCACGATGATCCACAGGATCAGGTAGAGCATCACGCCCACGCCGGTGCTGAGCGCCAGCAGCACGAAGATCAGCCGGATGATGGTCGAGTCAATTCTGAGGTATTCTCCCAGGCCGCCGCACACGCCGGCCGCCATGCGATCAGCGCGGCTGCGGTAGAGTCTATTGCTCATCGGATGCCTCCCAGTGTGCCAGTCCTACCGCCGCGCCAGCGTGCGCAAGATCAGGAATGCGCCGCCCAAAATCAGCGCCACGGCCCACACGTAGTTCATCAGGCCGCCCAGGGTCAGCAGGAACAGGAAACCCATGATCGCCAGCACGGCGGCCGGGATCAGCGCCCACTTCATTTTGCCTTCCGGCGTAGACACCTGCGAAACCAACCCGAAGGTGGCTGCCAGGCCCAGGAAGAAGACGCCGACCGCGGCTTCCCCCTTCATGACATCGCTGAGCGCCACCAGCAAGGCCACGCTGAACAGCGCGCCGCCGGGGATGATCGCCCACCAGAAATCTCGCCGGACCGCGTAGATCAGCCAGAAGCTGAGGCCGATTGCGGCGAGGAACAGCGCAGCCCCCCATTCACCCAGGCGACCGCCGAAGCCGATGAGACCTGCCAACCCCAACAGGGTGAAGCCTGGGATTAGCGCCCACCACTGCTCGTTGTTCGTGATGAACACCCACAGAAACGCCAGGCCGCCGAGGCCAAAGAGCGTCACCCAAACCAGGTTGGCGATGCCGCTCAAGAGCCCGAAGTTCTGCAGCAAGAACACGACGCCCAGCGCCACGAGCAACAGACCCAATGCGAAGTAGCCACGATCTTGTTTCATGATGCCCCCCTTTGCCCACGAAGCGAATGTCGGCCGCCTCAGCTACTCCGGCTGTCGCGGCGGCCCATCGTGAAAACAATACGCACATTTCGCCCACTGGTTGCAAGGGGGCAGCGCGGACATGGGGTTTGCATCAAACAGCCCTGTTTTCGTCAACGGGAGGCTTGACAGATTACTGGTATTATGCTATTTTATGTCAAAGCTTCAGCTATGCGAAAGTCAACGGCTCCGAAAGAACAGTTGCACGCGTTGATGCGGAGGATGTAGTGACAGACGATCAGCCCCTGCTATTTCCCGAAAAAAGGCCTGGCCGCGGCAGCACGGGCGAGAAGACCCGGCCTGTGGCTTCGCTCCCCCCTGATCTGACGGTCAGCTCGTCGCTCGCGGCTGCGGTCACCGGCTTTCATGGCCACATGATCCGCCAGGGCTTCTCGAACAACACGATTATGGCTTTCCTGGCCGATCTGCGGCTGGTCAGCAAGTATTTTGCGGCCAACCGCGCGGTCGGCAAGATCGCCGAGGCGGATTTGGCCCAGTTCATGACGTGGCTGCGCGCCGATCGCGGCGTGCCGTGCAGCCCCAAGTCCTACGCACGCCGGCTGACCACGCTCAAGGTCTTCTTTGGCTGGCTCGCCGAAGCCGGTGTGCTCGAACAGGATCCCGCCGCGGCGCTGATCCACGAGCACCCCACCACGCCGCTGCCGCAGATCCTCTACGACGGCCAGGTGAACGACCTGCTGCGCGTGACGCGCGATCTGTTGTGGTCCGCCAAGCCCGACGCCCGCCCCTATCTTCTGGTCACGCTGATCCTGCAGACCGGCATCAAGAAGAGCGAGTGCATGGAGATCAAGCAGGAGCACATTGACCTCTCGAACCCTCAGTCGCCGGTGCTCTATGTGCGCTACGACGACCCACGGCGGACCCTCAAAGAGCGCAAGCTGGCGCTTGGCCCCAACTTCACGCCCGCCTATCGGCAATACCTGCGCGAGTACAAGCCCAAAGGGTATGTCTTCGAGTGCACAGCGCGCAACCTGGAGTATGTGTTGGAGGATGCCGCCAAGTTGGCCGACATCGAGGGCGGAGTTTCGTTCGAGCAGTTGCGCTGGACGTGCGCCGTGCGCGATTATCGCAACGGCATGAACCAGGAGCACCTGCGCGAGAAGCTGGGGCTGTCGAAGATCAGTTGGCGCGAGTCGTTCCCAAAAGTACGAAGGCTGGCGCGTCCCGCGTTGTGAGCTGGCTACCCGCCCTTGCTGCCGAGCGGCAGCAGGGTGCGGAACAGCGGTTGATATTCCTCGTTCACTACGAGATAGCCGCCGCTCCAGCCGCCCATCGCGTAGACCTTCTGCCCGACCGCGGCTGCGCCCAGGTTGCGCCACTGGCCGATGATCGGCGTAGCGCTCCGTGACCAGACGCCGGTCTGCGCATCATACTGCTCGCTGAAGTCGAGCGGCGTGGTCCAGCCGCCGCCCACCGCATAGAGCCGTGGGCCAAGCGCAACCAGCCCCAACCCGCCGCGCGGCGCGTTCAGCCTCGCAGCCGTGCTCCACGCTCCTCCTGGCTGACCCGTGCCCCCCGGATCGTACACCGCTACCGTATCCAGCTCCCGCTGACCATCGAACCCGCCAGCGACGTAGACCTTGCCCTCTATGACGGCCGCGGCCAGAAACGCACGCGGGGACGGCATCCTGGCCGCGCTCTCCCAACGATCTGCGGCCGGATCGTAAACGTAAGTCTCGGCGCGATAGCCCTTGCTATCCGCGCCCCCAAACAGGTAGAGCTTACCGTTCAGCGCAACCAGACCGTACGCAGCCCGTGGCGCCGGCAACGCCGCCGCCGCGGACCACCTGTCGGTCTGTGGATCGTAGACCTCCAGAATGTCAGTTGCGAGGCCGTCCTTGAGCGTGCCGCCAGGGAGATAGATGCGGCCATCGAGCCACGCGGCGCTGACGTTAGCGACCGCGGTCGGTTTGGCCGCGGCGGTCTGCCAACGATCGGCGTCGGGATCATAGACCGCAGTCTGGTCACTGACGCCGGCCGCGGTCTCGCCGGCGATGGCGTAGAGCCGTGCGCCGTCTGAAACGAGGGCGAAGCGGCTGACCGGCTGGGGCGGCCGTGCGCGCGGCTGCCAGCGAAGCGCCTGCGAGCGGGGCGCGGCGGCTGTCTGCGCCTGCCCCACGTCTGTCAGCGCGACCGCGAGCAGCGCCGGGCTGCGACTGCGCCACCAGCCGGGCGCCAGCGACGCCAGGATCACCAACAAAGCCGCCGCGATCATGTATACGCGCTGCCAGGCCGCGATCGGCGGCTGGGGAGGTACGGCCGGCAGCGCGTCGGCCGCCGGCTGCGCGGCGAGCGGGCTCGCGGCAGCCAGGGCCGACTCCTCGCGGGCCGGAGCGCCCTCGGTCAGCGCCGCGACCTTTGCAGGTTCGGCGCCCGGCACCGACACCCAGCCGCGGCGCACGGCTTCCATCGTGGCCTCGGTGCGCGATTGCACGCCGAGCTTTTCGTAGATGTTGCGCAGGTGGACCTTGACCGTGTTCGGGCTGATGACCAGCGCGCGGGCGATCTCCTGGTTGGTCACACCGGTGGCCACCAGTTGGAGGACTTCCAGCTCGCGCTCGCTCAAGAGGTCAAGGTCGTCTGGCATCAGGCCCACTTCACCAGATACATCGCAAATGGGTTGGCCAGGTGTGGATGGGCCGGCCGCACGCGGACGCCATACGCGAAGGGGCCGCTGTCGCTGAACATCAAGGCGTCCTCGTAGCGATACTCGTCGTGCGCGGCGTCAACCAGCCGCAATCGGGTCGCAGTCGCCTCGATCAAGTCCCCGTCGCGTTCCCGGCCATAGATCAGTTCCACCGCCAGGTCATCAGGGCTGAGCGGGCCGGGATGCAGCAGCGCCTGAACCGGCGCGGTCTGGCCGATCCCCAATTGGCTTTGCGTAGGCCCGGTCGCGCTCAGCCGGACCTGCGGCCAGCCGGCCCGAACTCGCGCCTCCCAGTCGGCCAGATCGCGTGCTGCTGCGAAGTCGTCGGCGCTCACCTGGGCGCCCAGCGCGCCGGCCGGCCCGTAGTATTGGGTGACGTACTCCTTCAACATGCGATCGAAGCTGAAAGCCGGTCCCACCGAGGCGATGGAGGCTTTCATCTTCGCCAGCCAGCCGCGCGGGATACCCTGGCCGTCCTGGGCATAGTAGAGCGGCACGATCTCGTTTTCCAACAGGCCCAGCAGCGCGAGCGCGTCCGCCTCGTCCTGCGCGGCTTCGCTCAAGTGGTCGCCGCCCTGCCCGATGGCCCAACCGTTCTGGCCATCGTAGCCTTCGCACCACCACCCATCCAACACGCTGCAGTTGGGGACGCCGTTCAGCCCGGCCTTTTGACCGCTGGTACCGCTGGCCTCCAGCGGGCGCCGCGGGTTGTTCAGCCAGAGGTCAGCGCCGTTGACGAGCGCGCGGCCGATGTTGGCATCATAGTCTTCGACGAAGACAATGCGCCCTGCAAAGCCCGGCTGGCGGCTCAACTGGAAGATGGTCTGGATGAAGGCCTTGCCCGGCTCGTCCGCAGGGTGCGCCTTGCCCGCGAAGATGATCTGCACCGGCCGCTCGGGATCGTTCAGGATGCGCTTGAGGCGCTCTTGGTCGCGGAAGATCAGCGTGGCGCGCTTGTACGTCGCAAAACGTCGCGCAAAGCCGATGGTCAGCGCCCGCGGGTCGAACAGATGCGCCGCGGCATTGATCTCGGCCGCGTCCGCGGCGATCCGCTGCCGATGGGCCGCCACGCGCTCGCGCACCAGCGCGATCATTCGCATCTTGGCGGCCAGATGCTGCGCCCATAAATCCTCGTCGGGGATGCGGCTGACGCCGGTCCACGCCTGCGGATCATCCAGGCGGTCGCGCCAGCCAGCCTCCAGGTGACGATCCAGGAGCGCGGCCAGCCCAGGGTCCAACCAGGTGGCGGTGTGTACGCCGTTCGTCACATGGCCGATGGGCGTTTCGGCTTCGGTCGTCTCGGGCCACACCCCGCGCCACATGCGTCGCGAGACCTCGCCGTGCAGACGGCTGACGCCGTTGGCCGCGCCTGCGGTGCGCAGCGCCAGCACCGTCATGCTGAACTGCGGCCCCCAGGGATAGTCGAAGCGGCCCAAGCCCAGGAAGCTTTCGCGGTCGAGCCCCAGGCGGCCCCAGTACCCGCCGAAGAAGCGATCCATCAGATCGAAGTTGAAGGCATCGTTGCCCGCAGGAACCGGCGTGTGGGTCGTGAACAGCGAATCGGCCTTGACGGCCCACAACGCGGCGCGCAAGGAGAAGCTGCGATCCTGCACATACTCACGCAGCCGCTCAAGCTGCAAGAAGGCCGCATGGCCTTCGTTCATGTGCCAGACCGCGGGCCAGAGCCCCAGACTGCGCAACGCGCGCACGCCGCCGATGCCCAAGATCACCTCTTGGGAGATGCGCATCTCGTGGTTCCCGCCGTAGAGCCGGGCTGAAAGCTCGCGGTCGGCCGGCGCGTTGAGCTCCACGTCGGTGTCCATCAGGTAGACCGGTACACGACCGACCTGAACGCGCCAGACCATCGCGTGGACGATGCGGCCTGACAGTTCCACGCTGATGATTACCTGCTTGCCGTCGGGGCCGAGAGCCGGCGTGGCCGGCGCATCTGAGAAGTCCAGCTTTTCGTAGATGGCTTGCTGGCGGCCGTCCGCATCAATGCGCTGCTGGAAGTAGCCCTGGGGATAGAGAAAGCCCACGCCGACGAACGGCAGGCCCAGATCGCTTGCGGTCTTGACGTGATCGCCGGCCAGGATGCCCAGGCCGCCGGAGTAGATCGGCAGCGATTCGTGCAGCCCAAACTCCGCGGAGAAGTAGGCGATCAGCCGGTCGCTGGCCTCCGCGCATGTGCGCTCGCACCAGGTGCTGCCCGCTGGTGGGTGCATATACGCATCGAACTCGGCCATGACTGCGGCGTAGCGCGCCAGGTAGGCCGGATTGCTGGCCGCGCGATCCAGCTTCTGCTGGCTGACGCGGCGCAGGAATTTGACAGCATTGTGATTGACCTGCCGCCAGAGGTCGGCGTCCACCTCCTCGTAGAGCGCCTGGGCAGACGGATGCCAGCTCCACCACAGGTTGTAGGCCAATTCGGTCAGCCGGCCGATCGCCCGGCCCGGCGCCGGAGAGACGTTCACGCGTCCGATGATCTTCATCTGTCGTTCCTTTCTATACGTAGCTCACACAGCCATTTTAGGGGAAGTTGGCCTGTCTGTCCAATCGGCCCGTTCAGGCGCACGGGGGTTAGAAACCGCTTGCCCTGAGAACCGCCCCCCCAAGCGCCAGGCGCTTTTTTTGGGGGGGTTATACACCATACGCATCAAGCTAAGCCTTTCGGCAGCTCACCGCCGGTCTGCGACCGGCGGTCGGGGCGCGGCAACTGCTTACGGCAGACAGTGTACTTCCCGGTCGAGCAGCGCCGACGCCCCATTGCTGGCGACGGTCGCCGCCAGAAGCAGCCAA
>VGOD01000056.1 GCA_016876015.1 Chloroflexota bacterium | reverse complement strand
GCCGGTCTCCTGACCGAGCCACCCACGGGCACGGTCGGAGACCGGCCCAAGCCGTGCTCACTCTTCGCTGTGGCCGGTCTCCTGACCGAGCCACCCACGGGCGCACTCTGCCTTCACGCAGGGCCGGTCGCACAACTGTGCCAACCACATCGCGATGCCGCCGGACGTAGTCGGAGCGTGCGACGACAACATCCACCGGCGCGCTCAAACCGGCCAGCGCACGGTAGATACGCGCGGCCTCGGCGCGTGGCGACGCCACCTCATCTTTGACCACCAACAAATCCAGATCGCTGTCCGGTTGGGCATCGCCGCGCGCCTGCGAGCCGAACAAAATGATTTGCTGGGGATCGCTGATAGCGACGATGCGTTGCGTGATCTCTGCCAACAGCGCCTCGTTCAGCTCGGCCATGTCACATCAACCCCATCACGCCGACCAGCTTCAGCTCTTCGGCCCGATGGCAGCTCACAAAATGATCCGGCGAGATTTCCCGCAGGGCTGGCTCCTCGCTCTTACAGCGATCCACGCAGTACCGGCAGCGCGGATGGAAATAGCACCCGCTGGGCGGATGCGCCGGATCGGCCACTTCCCCGATGAGGGGAACCGCTTCGGTCCTGATGCGCGGATCAGGCTTCGGCACCGATGAGAGCAGTGCCTCGGTATACGGATGTCGCGGGTTCAGGAACAACTCGGTGGTGCTGGCGCTTTCCACCAGCTTGCCCACGTACATCACCGCCACTCGGTCGCTGATGTGCTCGACCACGCTCAGGTCGTGGGAGATGAACAGATACGTCAGGCCGAAGTCCTTCTGCAGGTTCTGCAACAGGTTGAGGATTTGCGCTTGAACAGAGACATCGAGCGCCGACACCGGCTCATCGCACACCACCAATTGCGGGTGCAGTGCCAGCGCCCGCGCCACCCCGATGCGCTGGCGTTGGCCGCCGCTGAACGCGTGCGGATAGCGCGTCATGTACTCGGGGCGCAAACCCACTACCTTCAACAGCTCGGCAACGCGATCTTTCATCTCGCTGCCCTTGGCGATGCCGTGGTTGCGCAGCGGCTCGCCCACGATCTCAAGCAGCGTCATGCGCGGGTTCAGCGACGAATAGGGGTCCTGGAAGATCAACTGCATGTTCTGACGCAGATGGCGAAGCTGCTCGCCGTCCATGGTCGCCACATCCACGCGACCTAGCTCGCGATCGGTGAACCAGACCTGCCCGGCTGTCGGATCATACGCGCGCAGGATCAGCCGGCCGATGGTGGTCTTGCCGCAACCGCTCTCGCCGACCAACCCCAGCGTCTCGCCTTCACGAATAAAGAAGCTCACTCCGTCAACGGCCCGCACATTTCCTACCTGTCTGGCAAAAAGAAAGCCGCGTCGGATGGGGAAATGCTTCTTCAGGCCGACCACTTCAAGGAGCTTGGGTCTCTGGGTTGTGAGTTCAGCCATGGCTTTCCTGTCGTGAGAAACGAATCCCGGTGCGCTCTAGCACCGCTACAAAGTCATCGTACATGACCGACTTGGGCAGAACATCGGACGCGCCTTCGCCCCAATCCTCCAGCGACTCGTCCATACAGGAGTATACCACAACTGGGATATCACGCGTAGTCGCTTCTGCCTTCAGACCGTATAGCACCTTCCGATCGGGGGTTCCGGGCAGATCAATGTCCAGGATGATGAGGGCCGGTCTTGTCCGGTGGGCCAGAGCCAACACATCTCTGCCGTGACACGCGCTCACGGTCTGGAATCCGCTCTCCTCAGCATAACGCTGGAGCAGATAGGTGATATTGGGATCATTGGCAGCAATCATGATCGTCTGGCACATTCCGCGCTTCTTCCTGGCGACCCGAGCTTCGCCGCGGAATAGAAAGGCTTACGAGAGCGTCCACATAACCGGGCAAGACCAGAGGGCGATCATATCTTAGCTCATCTTGGGAAAGAAGTCTTCTGCGTTTGGGACATCCTTTCAGGATTTTGGAGCAAGATGGCGGCGCTGATAGTCGCGCGGGGACAGGCCGACCTCCCGGCGAAACGCGTCTGCGAAGTAATTGCTGCTGGAGAAGCCGACTGCGGCCGCCACCTCGGTGACGTTCTTGTCTCCCGCCTCCAGAAGCTGTTTAGCCTTTTTCACCCGATAGCGACTGAGATAGGCGATCGGGGAGACGCCCACCTCCTGTTGGAAACAGCGCGTCAAATGACGGGCGCTGACGCCAACATAGGAAGCCACTTCTTCGCGCGCCAACGGCTCGGCATAACGCTCGTGGATATAGGCCATGGCCTTGCGCACCATGCGCTGCGTCTCGCTGCCCAAACGCCGGTTGCGCGCCAACGTCTGCTCGATGTGCGCCAACGTCTCGTCCGCGCTGAACAGACCCTTTTCAAGCACCGCAGCCACCCCGCGGTTCAGCCGCGCCATCTCATCTTGCGTCAGCGTCTGCCCGGTCAACACGATCACGGGGATGCCGCGCAGCTTTTCGTCCTCTTGCATCGCAGCCAACACGCCCATCCCGTCCAACTCCGGCATCATCAGATCCAACAGCACCAACGCCGGTCGCGCCCTGTGCATGGTCTCCAACGCCATGCGGCCGTTGGAGGCTTGCAGCGTGCGGCAACCCGCCAGGGCCGTTTGCACGACACGCGTGTGCATCTCGCGGACGGCCGGGTCATCATCTACCACCAGAATCGTCCTGGCATCGCTGCACTCGTCAGCGGCCAGCCCATGACGCTGCACGGCATGAGCCAGGACAGCCGCGCTCACCGGCTTGGTCAGATGATCCAGCGCCAACATCGCGCCAGCGACATCTTCTTGCAGGGCGTAGAAAAGCACGGGGATGTCTTGCGTGGCCGGATGGCGCTTGAGCGTTTCGATCAACTGCCAACCGCGAGTCGAGGCCGGCTGGCAATCCAGAACGAGCGCGCCCGGCGCAAGAGCGATCACACGGGCCAGCCAGTCCGCGCTCTCGTCAATGCTGAGCGATTCAACCTGAAAGCCCTGGCGCACCAGATGCTCGCGCAAGCGCGGCCCGGCGGCGTGCGCGGCGCTGGCGTCGTCGCTGGCGTGCTCGGTTAACAACAACACCACTTGCGCGCCGGCCGCTGGTCCAGGCTCACCCACGGCCTGGTCGCCATGGACGGGCAGAGTGAAGAAGAAGGTCGAACCGCCCTCTTCTTCCCCCGACGACGAGACGCCGATCTGCCCGCCGTGCAGTTCCACCAGCTCCCGGCAGATCGCCAGCCCGATCCCCAGGCCGCCATAGCCCCGCGCCGCAGTGCGTTCCGACTGACGGAACTCATCGAAAATCGCTTCCTGTTCGACCTGCGGCACACCCACGCCTGTGTCGCTGACGAACACGGTAATCGCTCCATCTCCAGCCTCGGCCCTGAGCTCGACCTGGCCGGATGTCGTGAACTTCACCGCGTTGGCCACCAGGTTCAGCGTCACCTGCCGCAGCCGCGCCGGGTCGCCGCTCACCAACGGCAAGCAGTCCGGGATTTCGGCGCGCCACGCCAACCCCTTGCCGCGCGCCATCTGCTCGCCGACCAGCGCGACAGCTCTGAGCACTTGTGCCAGGTCGAGCGGCTCTTTGGCCAGGCGCAGTTGACCCATCTGGCTGCGCGTCAGGTCCAACACATCGCGCACCAGTCCGTCCAGTTGCTGCGCGCTGACATGGATGCGCGCCAGGTCTTGCCGATACGGTTCGGGCAGCGGCGGCCGGCTGTCGCCGGTTCGCGCGCGCAACATCATCTCGCTCAGACCGACCAACAGCACCAGGGGGGTGCGCAGTTCATGGCTCACCATCGAAAGAAAGCGGCTCTTGAGGCGATCGGCTTCCTCGGCCAGTCGCCGGCCTTCCTGCGCCGCTTGCTGAGCCTCCAAAGCCTGTTGATATAGCAGCTCGTTGCGCTCGGCGAGCATCACCGCCTTGAGCGTGACGCCGATCTCCTCACGCAGCACCTCATAGATGTCGCCGGCCGGCTTTTGCTCGAACACGACCAGGCCGAGTTGCTCATCCTGAAAGTAGAGCGGCTGGATCAACAGGTTGTAGGGCTTGTCGGTCGGGGCCAGACAGCCCATCGCCAGTCGTCGGGAGAGCATGCGCCGCCCCTGCGGTCCCAGCTCCAGGCGTCCGTTCTCGTCGTAGGCCAGCGCCAACCGGCACCACTCGGTGGGTCTGGTCGGGTCTTCGTACAGAGCCAGGTAGCAGGCCGCGATCCCCAGGTGCGGCAGCTCCTCGGCCAATACATCCATCAGGTCAGGCGCCCTGGTCGTGGTCGCCAGCACGTGCCGGATGCGCCGCAGATGATCGGTGTGCTGTTGCGCCAACCATTGCCGGTAACCGCGCGCGCGCTGCGCCTCTTCGCCGATCATGATGCGCGCCTGATGCCAGAGGTTTTCGGCGCGGGCCAGCAGTTCGGGATTCGCCGAGAGCACCGGCAGCATCTCGCGCCGCAGCGCGGAGAGCGCCGGTTGCCACGTACCGATGTCGCCGGTCGCCGCCGCCGCCTGGCGCAGGATGCGCTCCAGGGTCGGCAGGAACACGGCCGAACGCTCCTCTAGCAGGTCGCTCGTGAAGGCATCCAGGAAATGGGCGATCCACTCGGCCGAGCGCTCCTTCTCATCCAGGGCGCCCGCGATCGCCGCCAGGTGCGCCTCTCGTCCGGCAGTCAGGGCTTCCTCCGTCGAGGCCCGATCAGCCAACGCGCTGCGATCAACCGAAAGGCCGGCTCGCGTCGGCGCAGAAGCAAAGGGTGAAACAACTGCCCGCGCGACCATCGGATCAAGGCAACCGCACGACTCGCGCACGATCAGATAGGTGGGCAACAGCACTTGAGCGGGCGGCGTTTCATCGGTCAACATAGCCAGCAGCAACCTGGCTGCCTCTTGCCCGCGCTCGTACATGCGCCAGGGAACCGTGGTCAACGGAGGTGTGACCACCTTGCTCAACGGCGTGTCGTTGAAGCCCACCACCGATACATCCCCAGGCACGCGAATGCCGCGGGCCTGCAGCGCCTCCATCGCCTCGACAGCGACGGCGTCATTGACGCCCACTACAGCATCGAAGCCGATTTGACGCTCATCCAACAGCAGACGCACCATGTCGCGGCCGCCCGGCTCGAACCACTTGTAATGCGGCGAGATCAGTTCAGGCATCAGAGGCAAATCGTATGCCTGCAGCACATCCAGATAGGCGCGATAACGTTCGTCCGCATCGCGATGGCCGTGCGGCCCACGGATAAAAGCCAGGCGACGCCGGCCGTGCACTTCGATCAGATGAACCAGCGCCTCGCGCATCCCCCCGTAGCTGTCCAGGACGATGCCGGGAATGCCTTCCAACAACATCCCGATGCTCACCATCGGGGTCGGCCGATAGCGATCACAGAAGCTCTGAATGCTCTCGTGACTGACATAGCTGGAGAGCGATGAGCTCCAGATGATCAAGCCGTCCAGCATCTCCGTGTCAATCATCTCGTAGACGACGTTGCCGCGGCGGCTGAAATCGGTGGGGTCGCGCAGATAGCCGCCGGCGAAGCACATCAGATTGCCTCCCCGCGCCTGAACGGCATCGGCGATGCCTGGCCACAGGCTAGAGCGAGATTCGCCCGCCACATGGTCCATGATCACGCCGATCGTCGGCCCGGAACAGCCAGGCCTGGCGACTACACCTGGATCTGGTCTCACAGTATCAACCATTCACGCAGTATCAGTCCTGCCTCGAATTGACTGGAAGCTATTATACAGGCATAATCGCTCGCGGACAACATCGCAACCGCGAAAGGAGGCAAGGATGGCCGAGGAGGAGAAGCCGGCGCCGGCCGGCAAGGCATTGCATCAGGATGCCAGATGGCGCTTCGAGTTCTGGTACCCGGCCGACTGGCGCCGATTCAGCCTGGCCGACGAACGACAGGGCGTGCTCTGCGCGCCGGACAACGCCAACTTCGCCGCCAGCTTCTCAGTCGAGGTGAAGGATCTCGGACTGAGGGTACGGGCGAAGGATCTGGCTGATCTCCAGGCTGGTTTCCGCGAAGGGCTGAGCACGCTGACGGAGTGCCAGGTGGCGATGGAGAAACGCTGGAGCGCCGGTCATCTGATCGGCCTGGAAGCGCGCTACACCTTCCGGGAGCAGGGCGCGCTACGCAAACGGTGGGTGCGTCTCATCTTCGCAGGTCGCCGGCAGTTGCACCTCGTCGCCCAGGGCGCTTCGCCTGCCGAATTCGAGCACTGGCTGCCGGCGTTGACCGAGATGATGCAAAGCGTGAAGGTTGACTGAAAGCGAGGAGGTCGCAGATGAAACCCATTCTCAAGGTCGGCGTGATCGGCGTGGGCATCCTGGGAGAGCATTACGCCCGCTTCTTCCACGAGCACCCGGCCACGCAGGTCGTCGCGGTGGCAGACGTCCGGGCCGAGGCGGCGCAGCGCGTCGCGGGCCTGGTGGGCGCACAGGCCTATGCCGACTACCGCGACATGTTCCGCCAGCACGCGCTGGATGTCGTGGCGGTCGCCACGCCCGATGCGTTTCACCGTGAACCCACCCTGGCCGCCCTGGCGGCCGGCGCGCCGGTCGTGATCCAGGAGAAGCCGCTCGCCACCACATGGGAGGATGCACTGGCGATCTACGAGGCGGTAGAGAAACACAAGGCGCGGCTCTTCGTCAACTTCGCCAACCGCGCGGCCGGGCTCGACATCGCCACGCGCTACGTGATCCAGGCCGGGCTGCTCGGTCCGGTGATCTATGGCGAGGCGCGACTGGACGACAACATCATCGTGCCCACGGGCTTGTGGGGCGAACGCTCGCGGGCCTGGGCTGCGGATTCCTCCACCGCGCACTTCCTTCTCAGCCATGTCGTGGACCTGCTGCGCTGGCATTTCAGCCCGGCCGAGGTCAAGGAGGTTTACGCCATCTCGCAGGCCCAGGTATTGGGCTTTACCCCCGATCTCTACGACGCCTATCTGACGTTCGATGCCGGGCTGAAAGTGCGCGTGAAGGCCGAGTGGATCAAGCACATTGACGAGCTGGTGGAGTTCTACCTGTGCTTTTCCGGCCGGGACGGCACGCTGGTCTACAACAAGCGCGCCGGCTTCGGCGCGGAACCTGGCTGGCGCGCCAACGTCGCCGCGACCATCACGCCCGCGCAACTGCTGGCCCATCAGGACGCGCTGCTCGCCCGCGGGGTCAAGGTGTCCGCGCTATTGCACCGGCCAGAACCGACTACCGGCCAGCTTTCGGCGGGAAGCAGCGTGCTTCAGCCCAGCCTGGAGTTCCGCGGCCCCTCCTCCGGCGGGCTGATGGCGCTCGTCGGCCGCTTCGTGGACGCGATCCTGGAAGATACGCTGACGCCGCGAAGCTGGCAGGGCAACGGCCCCTTGCCGACGCACGCCGATGGGCTGCGGCAAACGCAGGTAGTGACCGCCATCATCCGCGCGGCCGAGACGGACCGGCCGGTGCGCGTGGATTGAGGCCAGCCCCCGGCCAGTCCGCCAGCCAGGAGCTAAAGCTTCCTGGCTACGACGCCCAAGCCCCCTGCAAGGGGGCTTCCACATGGTAGCCGGATGGCTTCCAGCCTCCGGCGGACTACTGGCGGAAGTTCACATCCAGAATGCGCAGACGCTGCAGGTGCATGGGCAGCCGCGCCATGAAGCCCGCGTACTCCTTCGCCGCGGCCGGCGTCCACAACACCTCGGCCAGGGCGCAGAGTCGCGGGAAGGCCATGTATTCCACCTGCTTCGGCGTCGGCATGTACTCGGTCCAGAGCTGCCCCTGCGCGCCGAGCACGTGCTGCGCCTCCTCGGCTGACAGCGCAGCGGGAATCGGCTCGTAGTCGTAGACCTTCGCCAGCGGGATGTAGCCGCCGATGGCCAACGGCTCGGCCGTCCGATCCTCTGACTGGTAGTAGTCGAGGTAGGTGTGCCGGTTCGGCGCCATCACCACATCGTGGCCAGCCCTGGCCGCCACGATGCCGCCATCCTCGCCCCGCCACGACATGACGGTGGCGTTGGGCGCCAATCCCCCTTCCAGGATCTCATCCCAACCCACCAGCCGGCGGCCGCGGCTGTTCAGGAACGCATCCATCCGCCGCACGAAGTAGCTCTGCAGCTCATCTTCGTTCTGCAGCCCCAGCTCACGCATCCGGGTCTGCGCAGCCGGGCTGGCCTTCCACTGCGTCTTGGGCGCCTCGTCGCCGCCGATGTGGATGAAGGGACTGGGGAACAGATCCAGCACTTCGGCCAACACGTTCTGCAGGAACTGGATGGTGGACTCTTCGACGTTGAACACGTTCTCGCAGATGCCCCAGCGCGTGCGCACCGAGAGCTGTTGGCCCGTGTTGCCCAGTTCAGGATAGGCCGCAATGGCCGCCTGGCCGTGGCCAGGCATCTCGATTTCGGGCACGATGTGGACGCCGCGCGCATTCGCGTACGCGACGATCTCCCGCACATCAGCCTGGGTGTAAAAGCCGCCGTGCGGCTTGCCGTCGTAGGTCTCGGCGGCCGCGTCGCGCTGATACTTGCCGACCAACGTCTCCTTGCGCCAGGCGCCGATCTCGGTGAGCCGGGGATAGCGTTTGATCTCCAGCCGCCACCCCTGGTCGTCGGTCAGGTGCAGGTGAAGGACGTTCAGCTTGTGCAGGGCGATCAGGTCAATGAACTTCATGACGAATTCCTTCGGCATGAAGTGTCGCGCCACGTCCAGCATCGCCCCGCGCCAACCGAAGCGCGGATAGTCCTCGATCTCGACGCTCCGAACATTCCAGTTCACGCTCTCCGGCCCGACCGTATTCCAGTTCACGCTCCGCTCGGCCGGCGTGTTCCAGTTCACGCTGTCCGTGCCTGGCGTGTTCCAGTTCACGCTCCTGCCGCCGGGGATGTTCCAGTTCACGCTGTCCGTGCCTGGCGTGTTCCAGTTCACGCTCCTGCCGCCGGGGATGTTCCAGTTCACGCTTCTTTCGGGTGCTATGTTCCAGTTCACACTCTCCGCGACCGCGCTGCGAAAGATGGCCGGCGGGAGCAGTTGCAGCAGGGTTTGGACCGCGTAGAACAGGCCGGTGGTGTGCGCCGCAGCCAGCGCGACCCGCTCGGGCGTGACGCTCAGGCGATAGCCCTCGGCGCCGAGCCCGGTCAGCGCCCGATCGAGCTTGAGCTCGACGACGCCGGCAGCCGCGACCGAGGACCCTTGCACCTTGAGCCTGAAGCCGGCCGCGGCCGCCAGCCGATCGGCCAGCAGATGGCCGGCCGCGGCCGCGCCGCGTGGAGCGACGATGACGGTGGCGGGCGAAAAGCCAAACGCCCCTTCGCCAGGCGTCAGCCTGACGGGTTTGGGAACGATCGCAAAGTTCGACATGGAAATCCTCCTGAGCGCCAACTCACTCCAGACCCATCGCCTTCAGGTTATCATAGCTGATCTTAAGGCTCTCGAATGGATCGCGGCGGCAGATGTCTTGCTCGATCGCATACCATTCGACGCCGGCTTCGCGACAGGCCTGCAGGATGGCGAGCCAGTTGAGGTTGCCCTCGCCGATCTCGGCCATCACCTGCGCGCCGTCTGCAATGACCATGTCCTTGAGATGGACAACCGGCATCCGGCCGGCCACCTTGCGCACCCAGGCCGCGGGATCGCCGCCGCCATGCTGCACCCAATAGGTGTCCAGCTCGGCCTTGAGGTAGCGCGGATCGGCCGTCTCGAAGAGCAGGTCCAGACCGGTGCGCTGGCCAAAACGCACGAACTCGAAGCTGTGGTTGTGATAGCTGAAGGTCAGGTTCCCCGCGGCGAGCTTTTCGCCCACAGCCGCAGCCTCGGCCGCGAAGCGCCGGAAGCCAGCCTCGCCCGCCGCGCGATACTCTTGGGGCATGCTGCCGATGGCGACGTGCTTGCACTGCCACAGATGGTGCTGCGCGATCACGGCATCCGGGTCATTCCACAACTGGCCGTAGGGCGTGTGTGTGATGCAGATGGTCAACCCCAGGTCATCCACCATGGTTTTGACTTCTGCATTCGGGATCGGGCCGATGGCCGAGACTTGCACGGCGCGATAGCCAATATCGCGCACCTTGCGCAACGTCGCGGCCAGGTCGGCGGCGGTTTGGGTGAACTGGCGCACTGTATAGAGTTGCGCCGCAAGAACTGGGTGTGACATGAATTCCTCCGGGTCCTTCTCACGCCATGATCGCGGCTTTGGCGCGCGTCAGGCCATACTGGAGCGGTTGGCCGGCCAGATAGCGCTCTAGCTCGGCGATCATGTATTGGCCCTGACGCCGGCATTCCGCCTGCATCGAGCCAGCGATGTGCGGCGTGATGATGACGTTGGGCAAGGTGTAGAGCGGCGAATCGGCCGCGGGCGGCTCTGGGTAGGTGACATCCAGCACCGCCACAAGATCGGGGCGCTGCTGAAGCACAGCGATCATCTCATCCTCTCGGACGATCGCGCCGCGCGCGGTGTTGATGAAGGTGGCGTAGGGCTTCAGCGAGAGGAGGTGCGCGCCGGTGATCAGCCTTTCCGTCTCCGGCAGCCACGGCGTATGCAGCGAGGCCACATCCGCCCGCCGGAAGAGCTCATCCAGGCCGACCATCTCGACGCCGAGGCTGGCCCCTTCGGCCGGCGTCACGAAGGGGTCGTAGGCGATCACGCGCACGTCGAACGGCTTGAGCCGCTCGACCATCAGCCGGCCGATCATCCCCAACGAGATCAAACCGACGGTCGAGCCGAATGCGCCGGCCACGGGCACGCGCGTCAGCTTGCGCGTCTCCCGATAGACCAGGACGTGCTGCCAGCCCGACTTCAGTCCGAAGAGGATCTGCGCCAGGGTGTACTCGGCCACCGGGACGGCATTGGCGGCCCATCCGCTGCTGAGCTGGATGCCTCGCGCCCAGAAGGCATCGCTGACGAAATAGCGCACCGTGCCCGCGCCGTAGAAGACGGCCTTCAGCTTCGGCGCGGCGTCCAACAGCTCGGCCGTGAACTTGGGGCAGCCCCAGCCCGAGAAGATCAGGTCGGCCTCGGCCAGGATTGTCGGGTCCGCCTGCACGCTCTGCGCGGTCTGCTGCCCCGCGTAGATGTCTACCAGCTCTGCGATCCGCCTGCGCTCCGGCTCGCCGTAGATCAGGTCATAAGCTGGCGTGTTGAGAATGTAGATGCCCTTCATGCTTTGAGTTCCGTTCAGTAGGAGAGTAGTCGGCGGCCAGCCGTTGCAGGATGTGCGTGGCCACGCGTCACAGCGGCGCGGTCGCGTCGAACTCTTCTAAATCCGGCTGGCCTTTGACGCCGATGCTGTTCAGCGCGGCGACCGACAGCCGGTCGGCGCGTTCATTGAGTGGGTTGCCGGCATGACCGCGCACCCACTTCCAGGTGAGCCGATGCGGCTGTATGGCGGCATGGAGCGCGCGCCAG
Source organism: Chloroflexota bacterium (assembly GCA_016876015.1). Taxonomy (GTDB): domain Bacteria; phylum Chloroflexota; class Anaerolineae; order CG2-30-64-16; family CG2-30-64-16; genus VGOD01. The sequence goes on along the minus strand of VGOD01000056.1, from coordinate 15,321 downwards.
AGATCGCGGTTCTTCACCGGCTTTTTGTCGGCCGTGCGCCAGCCGTTGCGCAGCCAGCGCGGCAGCCATTGGGTAATGCCCTTTTGCAGATACTCCGAATCGGTGTGCAGCTCGACCGTGCAGGGACGGGTAAGCGCCTGGAGCGCGACGAGCGCGGCGCGCAACTCCATGCGGTTGTTCGTGGTCAACGACGCGCCCCCCTGCAGCACCTTCTCGTGCGCGCCGTAGCGCAGGATCGCGCAGTAGCCGCCCGGGCCAGGATTGCCCGCGCACGCGCCGTCGGTGTAGATGATGACAATTGGCGCTTGATCGGCCATGCCTTGCTCTGCCCCGCACTCTACCTGATCCTGAACGACCGTTCTTGCGGTCCTGGGCCCAGATCGCTCACTTCCACGGCCGTCACCTCCGCGGCGGCCGGCCCACGGTGACACCAGGCGACCATGCGATCCACTGCTTCGGCCGGCCCCTCGAACAGCGCCTCGACCGAGCCATCCCATTGATTGCGCACCCAGCCGGTCAGCCCCAGACCCATCGCCTGCCGCGCGCAGCTGGCGCGGAAGCCCACCCCCTGCACCCAGCCGCGAATGACAACGTGCACGCGCTTGTCGCCCACGCGTCCGCCTCTCCTTTCTGTCGCCCCATCTACGCCGCGCTCTTCAACGCCGCAACGACCGCGTCCATCCCCGCGGTGCGATAGGCATAGGCCATGTGCGGCGTGCTGTGCGCCCAACCCACCTGGCCTTCGGGCGAGAGGCAGATGATGCCGCCCAACCCGCCGATGCGCAGCTTGAAGTAGGCGATGGCGACGTTGGCCGCGGTGGCGGCATTGCCCAACAGCGCGATCTGGTCCACGGTGGTCTTGGCCAGCACCGTCTTCATGATCTGCTCGCCCCAGCCGGTGCACGCCGCGGCGCCCAGGGTGTTATCGGCATACAGGCCGCAGCCGATGATGGGCGTGTCGCCCACCCGACCAGGATGCTTGAAGAAGGTGCCGCCGGTGGAGTTGCCCACCGCCAGATTGCCATCGGCATCCAGGGCCGCCGCGCCAACGGTATCCGAGGACCGCGCGACGAACGCCGCGCGCGAGTTGGCGGCCGCCGGCGCTGCGGCGCGGCGCCGTTCCCATGCCAGCCGCTCGCGTTCCACGATCAGTTCGGCCGGGTCGCACAGCGCCATGCCGACCTCCTGGGCGAACAGCTCGGCCCCTTCGCCCACCAGGAAGACGTGTTCGCTGTCGTGCAACACGCGGCGGGCCAGGCTGATCGGATCGCGCACGCGTTTCACTGCCGCCACCGCGCCAGCCATCAAGGTGCGGCCGTCCATCATGCCGGCGTCGAGTTCCACCGCGGCATCGCGGTTCAGGTGCGAGCCGAACCCGGCGTCGAAAACCGGATGCTCCTCCATCACCCGCACAGCCGCCTCGACGGCGTCCAGCGCCGAGCCCCGGCGGCTCAGCACAGCCCAGCCAGCTTCGGCCGCGGCGCGGCAGCCGGCCACATGTTCAGCGTGCAGATCGGCCGGGATGTCCCACGCGCCGCCATGGACAATGATAGCTTCGGGCATCTACCCTCCAAGAGTGGTGCAGCTTTACTCCCCGCACGACATCTGTGCGAGGTTCTCCACCAGGCCGCCATAGTCCGCCGCGATCTCCTGGGCGGCGGCCAGAGTGGCAGCCTCGGCGACGACGTGGAACAGCGCGGCGTCGGCGTCAGGCCGGATCAGCACCCAGGCGTTGTCGGCCAGGTAGACCTTGATGCCATCCAGTCTCTCATGGCGATACTTGCCGAACTGCTGCACCAGGCAGCGCATCACCCGGCCCTTCGACTCCCAGGCCGCCGCCACCTCTCGGGTGGCCACATGAAACGGCGGCAGCTCAGCTACGACCTCCGACAGACGGACCCGCTGTGCTGCCAGCAGCTCCAGCAGTTTGCCAACCGCCATCAGGCCATCCACCACCGGGTGCAAGGCCGGAAAGATGAAGTTGCCGCCGCCATCTGTGGCCATGATCGCATCGCCGCCGGCCGCGGCCTCCATCATTGCCTGCAAATCAACCGGGCAGCGACGCACGTGACCGTTGTGGCGTTCGGCCAGGCGCTCGAAGACATGCGATTGGTCGGCGGCGACCACGATCGTGCCGCCGGGATGGGCACGCAACGCCAGACTGGCCACGGCCGCGCACGCGACTGCATCTGGCAGGTCCACGCCTGTGTCGTCCACCAGGAAGATGCGCTCGCCGCCCACATCCAGGCGCACGCCCAGGCCCACGTCGCCCAGGGCCGCGACGATGGTCGCCAGTTGAGCGCGGCCCGCCCGGAACTCCTCGTGTGAGATCGAGACCTTGTTGGGATCCACGCGCGCATTGAGCGGTACGACTTCGACATTAAGGGTGTCCAGCAGGTTTGGCAACACGTCCGCGGCCGGCGCGTGTGCATAGTCCACGACGATCTTCAGGCCGGCGTCCCGGATGGCCGGCGCGTTGAGCGCAGTCAGGTAGCCGCGTGTATAAACATCCGCCACATCGCGGGCATAGTCAATGACGCCGATGTCCTCCATGTACGCTCGCCGGTAGTCCTCGCGGAAAAAGGCGCGCTCGATGGCGCGTTCCTTCTCGCGGGTCACGTTCAGGCCGGTCCGATCAATGAAACGGATATCCACGACGCGCTGATCGTAGGGCGAGAGCCGCACGTGCGCGCCCCCAGCCGCGCCGATCGAGCGGGTGTAGTAGCGCGCCACCGGAATCGGCGCCTGACGCAGATCGAGCACGTTGTTGCCGGCCGACGGCAACCCCGAGATCAGCCCGCGCTTGATCATGCGCGGGCTGCGGTGCGGATCACGGTTGATCGTCACCGTGCTGCCCTTGGGCAGAATGGAGCCATAGGCCGCGCCCAGCCGGGCCGCCAGTTCCGGCGTCAGATCTACGTTCACCACGCCTGTGACGCCATAGCGACCAAAAAGCACCCGACGTCCCTGCGATCCCCAGATGATGCTGTGATTGATCGTCGCGCCCGCGTCTATCTCCTTGTCCGGCCAGAGCTTGACGCCCGGTCGCAGGATCGCGCGCTCGCCGATGACCGTGTTGTCGCCGATCACGACGCCTTCGAAGGCAGTCGCGCGCGCCTTGATGCTGCACTGCCGGCAGACTACCGCGCCGTGCAACTCGACCCCTTCGCCGATGTAGCAGTTGCGGAAGATGATCGCGCGATCAATGCGCGCCCGATTGTCCAGGATGGTGTAGTCACGTATCACGGCGGGGCCATGAATCACAACGCCGCTCTTGATCTTCACCTCTTCGCCCAGGTAGATCGGCCCGAAGAGCTGGGCGTCTGGCGCGATCTCGACCGAGCCGTCCGACCAAATCCCGCTGCCGATGCGCTTGCCCAGCTCATCCAGCTTCAGATGTCCGTTGAGCAAGTCGGCGTTGGCGCGCTGGTATTCGCTCAGGGCGCCGATGTCGCACCAGTAGCCCCTGGCGACATAGCCGAACAGCGGCTCACCGCGCGCCAGCATGGCGGGAAAAACCTCCTGGCTCCAATCCACCGGCCGGCCGGCCGGAATGCGCGCCAGCGCCTCTGGCTGGACCACATAGATGCCGGTATTGACGGTGTCTGACGTGACCTTGCCCCAGCTCGGCTTCTCCAGGAACTGCGCCACCCGGCCCTGCTCATCTACATTGATGACGCCGTAGTCCAGCGGATCGGCGACCTGGTACAGCGCCATGGTGATCAGCGCGTTGCGATCACGATGAAAGGCCATCAGCGCGGTCAGATCGAAGTCGGTCAGCGCATCGCCGCTGATCACCAGGAAGGGTTCATCGTCGCGCAACAACGGCTGGGCGTTCCTGACGCTGCCGGCCGTGCCCAGGGGCATCTCCTCGATCACGTATTCGATATTGACCCCCAGCGACCGGCCGTCGCCGAAGTAGTCCTGGATGTGGGTCGGCATGTGCTGGAGCGTCACCACGACATCTACAATGTCGTGCCGCTTCAACAGCCACAGGATATGGCCCAGCAGTGGGCGATCCACCACCGGTAACATCGGTTTGGGCCGTGTCAGGGTCAAAGGCCGTAGACGCGACCCCTCGCCCCCTGCCATCACAACCGCTTTCATAGATGCCTCGTCGCCGATCGCGGATTGCTCGCGTCCCACGCAGCCAAATCGTGGATTGTCCACTGCGGTCTGCCATCTACTGCACAGGTCGCATGATACCATACCGGGCGCAGAACACGCAACACCCCGGATAGTATTTCGCCGCGCCCTGGCCCTGTGCTATACTAGCAGGCATGGATGAGAGAACATTGCGCGTGCTGGAATTCGACAAAATCCGCGAGCGGCTGGCGCGCTTCGCGTCCTTTTCGGTCGGCGTCGAGCGCGTCCAGGCGTTGCTGCCCACCGACGACATCCGGCTGGCCCAGGAATGGCTGGCGGAGCTGCGCGAGTCGCGGCGGCTGCTGGACCAAAAGAGCGACATCTACCTGGGTGGTGTACACGACTTGCGGCCCTTTGTGGCGCAGGCGTTGCGCGGCAGCCCGCTCTTGCCGACCGATTTCGTGGACGTGCGCTACACCCTGGTGCGCGCTCGCACCCTCCAGCGCAGTCTGGCCCGACTGGCAGATCAGTTTCCGCACGTGGCCGATGTGGCGCTGCGCATCAGCGCGCCGCAGACCGTGATCGAGGAGATCGGCCGGTGCATTGACGAACGCGGCGAGGTGCTGGACAGCGCCAGCGAAGATCTGGCGCGCATCCGCCGCGAGCTCCGCGAGTCGCACAGCCGGTTGATGGAGCGCCTCCAGCGCATCGTGGCCAACCCGACGAACTCGCCCTATCTTCAAGAAGCCCTCATCACCCAGCGCCAGGGACGCTACGTCATCCCGCTGCGCGCCGAGTTCAAGGGCCGCATCCCCGGCCTGGTGCACGACCAATCGGGCAGCGGCGCGACCCTCTTCATCGAACCGTTGGCGGTCGTGGATCTGAACAACCGGTGGCGCGAGGCGCAACTGGCCGAAGAGGAAGAAATCCGCCGCATCCTGGTGCGCCTGACCGAGCTGATCGCGGTCAACGCCGACGCCATCATCAACACGGTCGAGGCGTTGGGCGACCTGGACCTGATCTTCGCCAAGGCGCGCTATGCCAACGAGCTGCGCGGCGTGGAACCAGAGCTGGCGCCGTGGAAAAGCCAGAAGCCGAACCTCCGACCTCCAACCTCCAGCCCCCAACACCCCGGCAGCACGATCCGGCTGCTGCAAGCGCGCCATCCGCTGCTCGATCCGCTGACCGTCGTGCCCATTGACCTCTACCTGGACGATGACTACTTCGTCATCGTGGTCACCGGGCCGAACACCGGCGGCAAGACGGTCTCGCTCAAGACCACCGGACTGCTGACGCTCATGGCGCAGGCCGGGCTGGCGATCCCCGCAGCCGAAGGCTCGACCCTGTCGGTGTTCGAGCAGATCTTCGCGGACATCGGCGATGAGCAGAGCATCGAACAGAGCCTGTCCACCTTCTCCTCGCACATGACCCACATCGTGGATATCCTGGAGCGGGCGGATGATCGGTCGTTGGTGTTGCTGGATGAACTCGGCGCGGGAACCGATCCCGAGGAGGGCGCGGCGCTGGCCCAGGCGCTGCTGAGCACGTTGCTAGAGCGCCGCATCACCGCGCTGGCGACCACGCACTATTCCGAGCTGAAGGTCTATGCGCACACGACGCCGTTCGTGACGAATGCCAGCGTCGAGTTCGACATCGAAACCCTCAGCCCGACGTACAGGTTGAGCATCGGATTGCCGGGCCGCTCGAACGCCTTCGCCATCGCGCGGCGGCTGGGGCTGGTGTCCGCCATCGTTGCGCGGGCCGAGGCGCTGGTGTCGCCGCACGCGCGCGAGGCGGACGCGATGCTGGCCGAGATCAAGGCCGCACGCGAGGCGACGCTGGCCGCCGAGGCCGAGGCGAAAGCTGCGCAGGTCCGCGGCGAGGCGCTCGCCGCGGACCTGCGCTACCGGCTGGCCAAAGTCGAGGAGGAGCGTCGCGCAGTGCTCTCGGAAACGCGGGCCCTGGCCCAGGCCGAGCTGGACGCGGTTCAACAGGAAGTCGCGCAGGTGCGCGAACGGCTGGCCGGCGTGAGCAGCGAGACACCGCGCGGCCAAGGCCTGCACGCGGCGTGGCTGGCCGAAGCCGAGACGGTGCTGGCCCAACGCGCCGCGCAAACGCGTCCCCTGCCCGCCACCGAGCCCCCGCAGCCGATCGTCATCGAGGGGCCGCTGGCGGCGGGAGACAAGGTCTGGATTCCGTCGCTGCAGGGGATGGGCGAGGTGGTCGTCGTGGGCGACCGCGAGCTGGAAGTCAAAGTGGGCGCGTTTCGCATGAAGCTTGCGCCGCATCGCGTCGAGCTGCGCCAGCGCGGGGAACAGCCGGCCCTGCAGGCCAGCGTAGCCGCGCCCAGGCCGGCCAGCCCAGGCATGGAACTCGATCTGCGCGGCCTCACGGTGGACGACATGTTGATCGAGCTGGACCGCTATCTCGACACCGCCTATCTGGCCGGATTGCCCCATGTACGCATCATCCACGGCAAAGGCACCGGCGCGCTGCGCGTCGCGGTGCGTGACGAGCTGCGCCGCCATCCCCTGATCAAGGAGTACCGATCGGGGGAATCGAACGAGGGCGGCGAAGGGGTCACGGTGGCGAAGCTGGTGCAGCGGTGAGGTTTGCAGAGGACTCGGAGAAGTCAAATGGCTGTGCACACTCTTTCGCCGGTTGTTCGACCCGAAACGCAGGCGCCCATTGTCCCTGGCGCGGCGGCGTCGCGGCTGCGACCAAGAGGCATTCCCCGCCTCAGCCCAGGCGATCACCTGACGCGCGCCGAATTCGAGCGTCGCTATGAGGCTGCGCCCCAGATCAACAAGGCCGAACTGATCGAAGGAGTCGTTTATATGCCATCGCCAACGCGCGCCGAACAACACAGCCGACCACATGGTGATGTAGTAACCTGGCTAAACATCTACCGAACGGCGACTCCGAATACCTGGGTGGGTGACAATCCGACGGTGCGACTGGACTACGAAAACGAAGTACAACCGGACGCGATCCTGCGTTTGAGTGTCGGAGGACGTTGTTCTCTCACAGAGGACGACTACCTGTCCGGCCCGCCAGAGTTGATCGTAGAAGTCGCCGCCAGCAGCGCGGCCTACGATCTGCACATCAAACGCCGCGTCTACCAGCGCAGCGGCGTCCAGGAGTACCTGGCTTTGCAGGTCTATGAGCAGCGTGCGGACTGGTGGATTCTGCGCGAGGGGGTCTACCAGCCGCTGGGCGCTGATGCGGAGCGCGTCTTACGCAGCGAAACGTTCCCGGGCCTCTGGCTGAACGCGCCGGCATTCTGGGCCGGCGACCTGGCCGCGGTGCTCGCGACGCTGCAGACAGGCCTGGCGACGCACGAGCACGCTGCATTCGCCGCGAGCTTGATCGAGCAGAAAGCACAGGAATAGGTGAGTAGGGGCTATACCACCATGAACCAGCGTTCCGTTGTAACAAACCTGCGCCAACATCACGCAATCGAGCACGCTACCGTCACGCTGCTGAGCCAGCGGCTGCCGGGGCTGCAACTGGTGGCGCGCAGCGATCTGCAAGGATTCAGCGTCTTCGGCCCGGTGGCCACGGCCGACTTGCGCGCGGCGGCCGAGGAGGCGCTCAGACGCCTGCAGGCCGGCGAGTCCGGCCTGGCCGTCCACCCCAATTGCGGCACGAACCTGGTCACGGCCGGCGTGCTCAGCGGCGTGGCGGCCATGATGGCCAGCAGCGGCCGGCAACGCTCCTTCTGGGATCGTCTGCCGGGCGCAGTGCTGGCCGCCACGGTGGCTCTCATCGCAGCTATCCCTCTGGGCCGTTGGGTGCAGACGAATCTCACCACCTCGCCGCAGGTGAACGATCTGTGCATCGCCGCGGTGGAGAGGCTGGGAGACGGGCCGGTGAAGGCTCACCGGGTGGTGATCGAGTCTCGATAGCATGATTACCCTCATCCACGGCCCTGCCGAGTTGCTACGTGCTGAGGCGCTGGCCCAAATCCGCTCGGCCACGGCCGAGGACCCGACCCTGGCCGATCTCAACACGACCCGGCTGGACGCGGCCCAGGCGAGCATGGCCGCATTGCAGAACGCGTGCGATACCCTGCCCTTCCTGGCCGAGCGCCGGCTGGTGATCGTGCAGGGCCTGTTGCGCCGGCTGGCGACCCCGTCGAGATCGCGCACAAAGACCGCCGCGCCGGCCGATGGCGAGGAAGCGACCGACGAGACAAACGAACCAGAAGTCGCCGAGGACAGATCGCCCTCTGGCAGGGCCCAGGCCAAGGCGCTGCTGGCCTACCTGGATGCCATGCCGCAGACGACCGAGCTGGTGTTTCTCGAGGAGGACACGATCGGGGGCGGGCCGATGCTGCGGCGATTGCTGGAGCTCCAGCGCGATGGCCGCGGCAAGGTGATCCTATGCGCCAGACCGCGACGCCACGAGCTGCCCGACTGGATTCGAGGTCGGGCCAGGTTGCGCCAGGCGCAGCTCGATGCGGGGGCCGTGGCGGATTTGGCGGAGTTCGTCGGCGATGACCTGCGCCAACTCGACCAGGAACTGATCAAGCTGGCCGACTATGCGGGGGGCAAACGCGCCATCACCCGCAGCGATGTCCGCCAGCTCGTGGCCGCGACGCGTGCAGCCAATGTCTTCGAGTTGGTGGATGCGTTGGCCGCGGGCAACGCGGCGACCGCGGGCCGACTCATGCGGCACGCGCTCGATGCCGACGGGGAACCGCCGCTGCGGCTGCTCGGCATGATCGCACGGCAGTACCGGCTCTTGATCCTGGCCAAGGCGTTGCAGGCGCAGGGCCTCAAGCCGCCGGAGATCGCGCGGGAACTGGATGTGCCAGACTGGACCGCGCCCAAACTGCTAGGTCAAGCCGGCCTACACACCTTCGGCCGCCTGGAACATGCCATGGAGCAGATCCTCGCCACGGATGAGGCGATCAAGACCGGCAAGGCGAGCGATCAGGAAGCCATGGACATCCTGCTGGCCGAGCTGACCGACCCCCGCCGCGACTGATGGCGTCTGTCCTGAAAATGGCCGCCCCAGGCTGTGGCCGGTCTCCGACCGAGCCACCTCGTACCTTGCCACAGCGGGCGCCGGTCAGGAGACCGGCCCGAGCAGCGAGCGCCGGCGCTTGGTGGGTTTCATCCCCCGTGGCGCCGCGGCCGGCATGGGCGTCTGTCCTGAAAATGGCCTCCCCAGGCTGTGGCCGGTCTCCGACCGAGCCACCTCGTACCTTGCCACAGCGGGCACGGTCAGGAGACCGGCCCGAGCAGCGAGCGCCGGCGCTGCCGGCTGTGGCCGGTCTCCGACCGAGCCACCTCGTACCTTGCCACAGCGGGCACGGTCAGGAGACCGGCCCGAGCAGCGAGTGCCTGGCGCGGGTGGGTATTCATCGTCCCTCAGCGGCCGCGCCTTCGCCTGCGCCCCACGGCCGCAGCGACCAACAACGCCGCTGCGGTCACGGCCGCCGTCCCCAAGCCAATGCGCCACAGCGACGGATCGAAACGCAACTCCACTTGGTGGTCGCCGGCCGGCAGCACGACCCCCTGGAACGCGTAGTTCGTCCGCAACACTGCGCTTGATGATCCTCCATCCACGCGCGCCTGCCAACCCGGATACCACATCTGGCTGATGACCAGCAGGGCCGGACCATCGGCCACGGCGCGCAACGTCAGGCGGCCAGGACTCGCGACGAGCTCAGTCACTTCCCCACGACCGCCGGCCGCGATGACGGCCGCGCTCTCTACGACAGCCATCGTCGCCGGATCGAAGCCGGCCGCGTGGATCGCGGCCCAGGCAGCCTCGTGGCTGGAAACCGGCTGAACCTGACCCACCAGGAACGCACGCGGCAGCGCGCGGCGGTTGATGTAGACATTCAGCTTCGGATCGCCGTCGAACGCCAGGCTGAACTTGTCCCAGTCCAACTTCACATCCTTGCGGCCGATCAGATAGCGGATGTTCAGCAGGTCGTACAGGCGGCTGGAGCGCGACCCCATCCCCTCCCAATAGCGCGACCAATCGGCCAGCGCCAGCGGATTCACCAGCCCGCCGGCGTCCTCGAGGCCGTAGAGCAGCGCGATGTCCGGCTGCCACTCGCGCTCGATGCCGGTGCGCGCGTCCACGCGAAACGGCCCGGCCGGCTGGCCGGCGAGAAACCCGGCGATGGTGGGTTGGTTGAACCCGGCGCTCGGATCGCGATCGCCCAGGTCCTGGTACGCGGCCAGGCTCGCCACGTCCAGGTAGATCAGCGCGACCGCCAACCAGCCGAGTGTGAGCGGCCTGGCCCACTCCCCACGCCGGGCCGTCAGCCACAGCAGGCAGGCAACCAGCAAGCCGGCGAAGGTCGCCACGGCGATCAGGGTGATCGAGACGCGCAGCACCACAGCCGGGTCGCGATCTTGGGTCAGCAGCAGCGCCAGATAGGCCAGCGGGACGCCGAACGCCAGCACAGCCCCGGTCGCATAGCCCACCAGACGCCAGGCGCGCTCGAACGTCTGGCGGGTCGCGCCGGCCAGCGGCCGCAGCGCGGCCTCCAGTCCCAACGCGGCGAGCGCGGCGAGCGCGAAATCGGCGACCAGCACGAAGCGGGCAGGGGCGCGCAACTGCCCGAAGCCCGGCAGCAGCGTCAGCCAGCCGTGCGGGATCGCATAGATGCCGAGCGCCAACACCAGGCTGATCGCGGCCAACCCGGCCCAGACCAGAGGCTGCCGCAAGCCGTTCCGAGACGCGGCCGAAGCGCCATCGGCAGCGGCGGCATCATCTCCGGCAGGGTCCGACGGCCGGGGGGCGCGGCGGAGCACGATCGCTAGCCCCGCCAGGATCAGCGGCAAGATGCCCAGGTAGCCGACCTCCACGCGCGGCCATGCGCCCCAGTGGAACTGCGGCCCGCGGCCGAAGAACCCCGGGATCAGCCAACCGATCAACTGCGCGGGCGACAGGGAGAAGCCGGCCGACTGGGTGTAGTTCCAGGTTGTGCGCGCGGTATGGCGAGCGAGCTCCAACGCCGGCAAGAGCACCGGCGCGGAGAGAAAGCACACGACAAGCAGGCACACGAGCAGATAGATCAAACCAAAGACAGGCTGGCGCCATGATGATAGGATTGTCTGGAAGCCGAGACGCGGACGAGCGCGGACGGGCGCGGATGGTCTTCTTTCACCCGCCGCGAGGTCTGCCCTGGAAACCACCCACCACGCGTCAGGCGCTTCGGAGACGCCTGGCGCGTGGCGAGTTTCACCCACCGTGCCGACGCGGGCGGCGCAAGCGGCCGCGCGGTCGAGCCAGAGCCAGAACGCGGTGTAGATCCCTAGCGCCAGGATGATGAACAGCGTTCCCTGGATGTGCCCGGCAAGGGTCGCTATGGCGAGGAGGACGCCGGCCAACGCCGCATTCCACAAACGCCAGGGTCTGCCGGCCGCAGCAAGGCCGCAGCCGAACGCCCAGAAAACCCACGGCAGCCAGCTCGCTGCCGCGTTGAAGTTCAAGTTCCCGAAGTGCGTGATGAACGCATCGGAAAACATGAAAGCTACCGCGCCCGCCAGCGCAGGCACGCGGCCCAGGCGCAACCCGCGCGCCAGCAGCAGGTACATTCCTGCGCCTGCGAACCAGATGTGGCCGATGCTCAGCCCTTGCAGCGCGGCGTAGGGGAACTGGGGCCAGAGCAGGAAGAGGAGCAGGTTGGGCGGATAGAGAAAGCCGGCCTGAATGTCGCCGACGTGCGGTGCGCCGGCATAGAGATACGGGTTCCATAGGGGCCACGCGCCACCGCGCAGCGTCGCAGCCGCGAAGCGATACGTCGGGTAGAGAAACGAGACGAGGTCCCCCCCGTCCGCGGGCATCCAGTTCTGGCCTGTGACGACCCGCCAGAAAAAGCCCAGCGTCGCCAGCGCCAGCAGCCCCAACGCGGCGATGTCGGTGTGCCAGGGCGTCTTGCAGATGCCGCGGCGATACGCGATAACGGCCAGAGCCAGCACGGCCAGCCAAAGCGCCAGCAGAAACCAGAGCATAGTCTAGCCCATCCTGTCGTGTGACTTGGGCTAGATGATACCATGAACTGCCCTGTCCTGAAAATCGCCGCAGCTCACGGCGCTCCGGGCAGCCAGCCCGCGGCATAGTCGAAGTTGACCGCGTTGAACGTCAGCAAGACCAGCCCGCTCCCGTCGGGCGCCACGCGGAAGATCTCACTGTGACCGCTGCCGGGCCGGTAGCCGCTGAAGACGATGAAGCCCGCCATGCTCCCTCGGCCCCAGGCGGGACCAGCCGGCCGCAGGCTGCGCGGAACGATCGGGGTCGTGCTCACGCCATCCGCCTGCCGAATGTAGAGGGTTGGCTCCGCACGATTGCCGAAAAAGACGAACTGAGCCCCATCCGCCGACCAACTGGGCTCCCAGTCGCCGTTGACGTTGAAGGTAAGCTGGGTCACGCCCGCGCCGTCGGCCGCCATGCTGAAGATCTCGCCGTTGGCATTGGCCCGGCCCGACTGAAAGACGATGCGATCGTGGCTGGCCGCCCATGACCAGTCAGGGCCGAGGTCGGCTGCGCTGTTGAAGGTCAACCGGTCGACCGCGCCATCGGCCAGGCGCAACGTGTAGATCTCCCAGTTGCCGTCGCGATCAGAGGCGAAGGCCAGGCGCGCGCCATCGGCCGACCAGGCCGCGTGCGTGTCATTGCCGACGCCAAAGGTGAGTTGGCGAGGGTTGCGGCCATCGCGACTCATCAGCCACAGGTGCGACGGGCCGCCGGCTGCCTCGATCCGTTCGTACGCGATCCACCGGCCATCCGGCGACCCGGCCGGCCCGTTCTCCCAGGCATCGGTGAAGGTCAGGCGCGTCTGTTCACGGCCATCCGGCAGCATCCGGTAGATCTCGCCGTTGCCGGTCCGATCGCTCACGAAGAGCACCTGGCCGGGGGCCGCGTCTTGGATGACCGTCACCGCGTTGCTCACGCCGCTCGTCACGTACACCCGGTTCCGCACGCTGTCGAGCGCGATCCCCTCCTCCGCGCCGGCCGGGACCGGGATGCTCACCACCGGCGACCAATCCAACGTGCGGTACACCTTCACCTCATCGCCGCACGCCACGAAGAGATGGCCGGTGGCCGGGTTGACCGTCAGTACGAACGGCTCTTTGCCCACCACGATCGTCCCGACCACGCTGCCGCTGAGCAGGTCCACGACCGTCACCGTCTGCGCGGTTCCGCGGTTCGCCGCGTAGAGCCGGCGGCCCACCGGGTCAACAGCCAGGCCGTAGGGTGCGGGGATGCCGTGGAAGAGACCGGCGACCGCGGCGTCGCGTAGCCGCGCCGCCTGGTTCGATCCGTGCAACGATAGATAGACATCGCCTGTGGCTGGGTCCGCGGCGAAGAGCGCTGGCTCATGACCCACGTGCAGCGTGGAGTGGACCGCCAGGCTGGCCGAATCGAAGACCGTAACCGTATCGTTGCCGAAGTTGGCGACGTAGCCGAAGCTGCCCTGGACGATCACCCCATCTGGCCAATCTCCGGCCGGGATTTGCGCAAGCAAGGCGGACGTCTCCGGATTGACCACCGATGCGTTGGCCGTCTGCCGATTGGCAGCCACCACGCGACCGCTCGCGCCGACCAGGGCGACCCCATTGGGGCCGCGCGCGCCTGGCCCCAGCTCAACCTGCCGGAGCAACGCCGGCGGATCGGCGCGGATCACGCCCAGCGTATGCCCCGTGTGATCCACGCCGTGAAACGCCACATACGCCTGGTCGCCGGCCGGGCGGAGCGCGATCCCGTGCGGCCGGCTGTCGGGCGGCAGGCCCAACGTCGCCAGCAGGCGCGGGGTCGGCCAGGCGGCTGGCGCAGCCGTTGGCACGCTGTAAGTCGTCGCCGTAGGGGTTGGGCTGGGGGTAACCGTCGGCGTGGAGGTCCGCGTGGGCGTGCGGGTGGGCGTGGGCGAGATCGCGGGGGACGCGGTTGGCGTGGGCGGCGGCGGCGTGTGCGATATGTCGTAGGTGAACACGCCGAACGATGTTGTCGCGTAGAGCCGGGCCGGCGCAGCGTCCAAGATCAGCAGGTCGGTGACGTTCAGTTGGTCGTAAGGCTGGCCGGCAAGCTTATACCACTCAAAGGTCGCCGGGTCACGCGTGTAGAGGCCGCGCACCGTGCCCAGGTAAAGGCGTCGCGTTGGATCGAACGGTTGTTGCGCCAGCGCATAGAGACCATACGGACGATCTGCCGTGCCTGGATCCACCACATCGGCCAGCCCAATGGAGCTGTTTTGCCAGCTCTGCCCATCGTCCCACGACAGGAAGAAGCCGCGCGAGCCAGGCGCATAGATCCACTGCGGCGTGTAGCGGTCAACCGCTATCTCCCCCAGCCAGCCCAATTCCGGGCCGCCCACCGGCGGATAGGCGATGGCCCAGTTGACGCCGCTGTCGGCGCTGACCAGGACCGCGCCCCCACCGCCCTCGCTGACGCCCGCCACCCAGACTTTCGCCCAGGCCGGCTCGACCGGCGCGATGGATTTGACGTCGAGCACGCCCCAGAGGGCATGGGCCTGGTGGACAAAGCCGGCGCCGGCGTCGCTGCTGCGGTATGGCCCGTTGCAGCCTGCCGCGTAGAGCCACAGCCGTTCGGCCGGCAGGCCCAGCGCATCGGCCGCGGCCAACGGCTTCAGGTTGACGCCGGCCGGTAGCTGCTGCCAGCTTGCGCCGCCGTCGGTCGAACGATACATCGGCGTGGGACCGTCGCCGCGGTAACATGGGTAGCCGTCGCCGGCGTAGAGCACGTTGGGATTCGCGGCCAGCACCGCGTGCTCTGGCCGCGATGGCCCGATCGCTCGCCAGCTCGCGCCGGCATCGTCAGATCGGTAGAGGATGCCGCCCGCGTCGGCGTAGAGGGCGGCCAACTCAGGCCGGCCGATCACCCGGCGCGCCCAGCCGGCCGGCAGCACCAACGCGCCGGCCGGCGGACAAATCTGCAGAGACACATCGTCCACATAGGTGCGGCTGATGCCCCCGACGCCGTTGTTGTAGGTGCCGAACTGGAACCGGACGCGTTGCCCCGCGTAGCGGCTTACGTCCAGGGGGATCGTCAACGAGCGCCAGCTTGCGTTGCTGGCGCGTTCCACCAGCAGCCAATCAATCGTCTCGTTTTCTCGAATGGCGATCACGTAGAAGAAGTCGCTGGTGTAGCTGGCCGCCTCGAGCTCGGCCTCGGTGGCCGGCCAGAGGCCAGAAGAAGTGTCCGGCCCCCAGCGGCCGCTCGCCGCGCCGCGGGCCAGGCTGTCGCCGT
>VGOD01000055.1 GCA_016876015.1 Chloroflexota bacterium | reverse complement strand
GTCACCGAGAAGGTCACGGTGTTGGTGATGCCGGGCAGGTAGGGGCCTGGCCGGGTCGCCGTGATCACGAACCGCGGGCCGGGCATCTCGAAATAGCTCACCCCCACGCCCACCGCCGCGCTGCCGCGGAATGCTTCGGCCCGGATTTCGTACAGCCCCCAGAGGGTGGAGGGGAGCGTCGGGGTGCGGGTGATGTGCCGCGTGGCGCCGGCCGGCAACGTGGCCGTGAAGGTGGCGCTGTAGACCAGCGTGCCCGCCGGATCGCGGATGCGCAGGACGTTGCGCAGGTCGAAGGTCGCCTGCTGCAGGTTGCGCAACGTGGTGGTGACGAGCGCGGTCTCGCCGGCGCGGTAGCGAGGCTTTTCGCTGGCGGGGGTGACCTCGACTGCAGGAGCCACCACGACGACCGGCGCGCTGGCCCGACCGACCAGCACGCCGGCCTCATACAGTTGGGTATCGAATGGCCCGCTGCCCCAAATGGTCCGGGTGCAGGGGACGGTGGTCGTGACCCCTGGGTTCACGGTGAAGGCTGTGGCGCCGCAGGGATAGTGCAGGCTGACGGTGTGCGCCGTCGCGCCGTCGTTGCGCACCTGGACGCGGAAGGTCGCCTCCATGCCCCGCACGAAGTAGTAGCCAGGGGCCTCCACCCACATCTTGAGGTCGCGATCAGGATCGGCAACCGGGCTCGGGTCGGAGACCACGAAGCGGGCGCCGGCCGCCTCGCGCTGGATCAACGTCTCGTTGGCATCGAACAGGGTGTAGTCCACCCACCAGATGCCGAGATGCGTCGGGTAGTCGGAGAGCCGGATGGTCAGGTCAGTGACTGCCTCGGCGCCCGAGGGGATATTCACGTTGACCACGGTCGTCGTCACCACGGTCTTGTCGGGCGTCAGGATGGACAAACGCGCCGCCGCGGCGTCGGTAGCCGCGGTGTTGGTCAGCGTGACCGGCAAAGTGAACGTGGCGTCTGGCCCGTATTCGGGCAATTCCCGGGCATCCACGGCCCAGGCGATCAGATCGCGCAGCAGAATGCGGGTATCGTTGCTGGCCTGCCAATTCCAGCGCGCCCAGTCGGCGTAAATGGTGGCAGCGATCACCCACCCCCCGCCTTCTTCCCCCTCAGAGGGGGGAGGGTAGGGGTACATGATCAGGCCGGGCTAGGCGTTGCGGCTGCGCGTGAGCAGCACGGTCGCGGCCTCCGGATACTCGATGAACTCGCCGTCCACCGGGGTGTCCACGTAGAAGCGGTCGAAGCCAGAGAGGATTTGGTGGTAGTTCTCGATGTAGTAGGCGCTGCGGAAGCATTGCAGGCTCTCGTTCCAGCCGTGGCCGACCAATTGGCCGCCGGGCAGCAGGCGGAAATGGCTGCCCACCTGCTGATCCAGCGCCACGATCACACCGCCGTTGCGCACGTACTCTTCCAGCTTGGCCTTGAAGAGGGCTGAGCTACTCAGCCCGAAGAGGCCGCCGGAGGGGATGAAGAGCACGGGGAACGCCATGTCCGGCCGGAAGTTGACATCTACGAGCAGATAAGGCTGGCCGATGTAGGTGAGGTAGTCGCCGGCCTCGGCGGCGAAGCCGTTTTCCAGCAGCGCCACCAGCGGCGCGCCGCGATAGACCGGCATGGCCGCGGTCGCCTGGCGCGTGGCGACGGAGAAGGTATCATCGGGCGGCCGGGGATCGCTGGGGTTTTGGGGGCGCTGTGGCGGCGGCCGGTTCTGCGGGCGATCGGCGAGCTGCTGCAGTTGCCGGCACGAACGTTCCATGATCTCCACCACATTGGCATAGTCACTGCCCAAGAGCCGGCCACTGCCCATGCGGTAGGTCTGGCACGTCAACTGGCCGCGCCTGGCGCAGGAGTGGACGGTTGTGGTGCATCTCTGCCCCCCGCCGATGATGTTGACGCCCGCGCCGACGCCTGCGGCGACCTCGTTCAGCGCGTCGTCGGACCCCGGATAGTACTCGCCGCCGATGCTGCCGCCCACAGGGCCCACGTTCGCGCCGAAGCCCAGGTAGATGCCGTACATCACCCCGGCCAGGTCTTGACCATTGGCCGCGCCGGAGAAACTGATGGCGCTGATGCCCACGCCGATGTCTATGGTCCCGCCGAGCTTCAGGCAGCTCACGGAGATGGTGCAGGACTCGCCAGTGCGCGTGTTCATCACCGCGCCCGACCAGATCCGGCCGCCGGCGCCCACCTGGAACGCGGCGAATCCGCCAAAGCCCACCCACACGTCGTTGTCTGAGGCGGGACGCTTCTTCTGCCAGAGCAAGAGGCCCGAGGGGTCGGTGCGATTGACTGGATTGTTGCCCACGTAGAGATATGGGTTCGGGTCAGTGCGGGCGGTGATGGGGTCCTTGCCCAGGAACCGCCCCAGGGTCGGGCTGTAGAGACGGGCGCGATAGTCGTAAAGACCGGCGATGCCCAGGTCGGCCCGGCCGGCGAAGCGATAGGGGTTGACGATGCTGCCGGTCTCCCCCCGCGCATTGCCGAAGGGATCGTAGGCGTAGGTCGCCGCCAGATTGCCGCTGTTGTCGCTCAGACCGATGATGCTCCCCAGCGCGTCGGCGTGATAGAAGGTGGTGACACCGCCCCGCCGCTGGCTCAGCCATTCATCCACCTCGCCGGAGGTGTAGCGGGCCGACACGGCGCCGCTGCTATCCAGCTCCTGCAGCACATTGTCTCGGTTATAGATGTAATAGGTGGTGGCGCCATTGGGTTCCGTGCGGCTGAGCAGGCGGCTGTCCGGGTAGCGGGCAAAACGAGTCACCCCGCTTCCGGCCACGCCGACCGCAGTGAAGCGGTTGCGGGCATCGTAGGCGAAGGTGACGA
This sequence comes from Chloroflexota bacterium, assembly GCA_016876015.1. Lineage (GTDB taxonomy): Bacteria > Chloroflexota > Anaerolineae > CG2-30-64-16 > CG2-30-64-16 > VGOD01. The sequence goes on along the minus strand of VGOD01000055.1, from coordinate 24,206 downwards.
CCTGGCCGGCTTGCACCTGCCGTGCCAGGTTGCCGTTGGCGTCGTAGGTATAGGTGATGGCCGCGGCAGCCGGTGGGATGACCTGGGTGAGCTGGTCGCCGGCATTATAGGTATAGCTGGTGGCGCCGCCGCCGCTCTGGGCGAGGGTCAGACGATTGCCGGCGGCGTCGTAGGTGTATTGGGCTGTGGACCCGTCGGGGTAGGTCACGCCGGTCAGCCGATCCAGGGCATCGTAGGTATAGGCGGTCGTTCCGCTGGCGTCGCTGACGCTGGCGCGGTTGTCGGCCGCATCGTAGGTATAGGTGAAAGCGGCCAGCAGGCTGCCATCGGCCTTGCGATGCACCAACGAGAGCACCTGGCCGACCGCGTCGTAGGTATACTCGGCGTAAGCGCCGTTGCCCAGGGTCTTGCGGATCAGATGATTGAGGACATCGTAGGTGAAAGTCGTGGTCTGGCCGGCGGGATCGGTGATGGTCGCCAGGCGGGCCGCGGCGTCATAGGTATAAGCCGTGATGCCGCCGTCGGGGTCGGTCATAGAGGCCAGCGTGCCATCGTTGTTGTAGCTGTAGGCGACCACCTTGCTGACGCCCAGGGCAAAGATGTTCGTCGTGACCGCGATGAGGCGGCCGGCCGCATCATAGGTGTTCAACACGCTGGCGTGGGTGTTGGTCATGCCGATCTGGCGGCCCTCGGCGTCGTAGGCGTAGCTGACGGGGTTGCCGTCCGGATAGCCGGCCTGCGTCACCTGACTCAGCGCATTCAGGGCCACGGTGGTCGGCCGGCCGTTTGCATCCACGCGACGGACGATATTGCCCATCGCATCGCGCTCGTAGACGGTGGCGTTTCCCAGGGGATCGGTCTCCCGGAGCAGATAGTCGGAATCGTTGTAGACCATGTTGAAACTGCGATCCAGGGCGTCGGTGAGGCGGATGAGGTTGTTCGCCTCGTCGTAGGCCAGGCGGATGCGGCCGCCCAGGGGATCAATCACGGCCACAGGGCGGTTCAGGCCATCGTACTCGTAGCGCGTGACGCGGCCGGCCGCGTCCGTGCTGGTCAGCGCCTTGCCGGCGGCGTTGTAAGTGAAGCGCGTGGTGCGGGAAAGGGGATCGGTGATGACCACGACGCGGTCTGCGGCGTCATACGTGTAGCGCGTGACGTTGCCCGCCGGATCGGTCTCCGTGAGGCGGTTGCCCACCGCGTCGTAGGTGTAAACGGTGGTGCGGCTCAGGTGATCGGTGATGCGGATCAGGTTGCCGTAGGGGTCGTACTCGTAGCGGGTAATGCGACCGGCCGGATCGGCGACCGACGTGGTGCGACCGGCGGCGTCGTAGGTGTAAAGCGTGCTGGCGCCCAGCGGATCCGTGACGCGGGTCGGGTTGTTGCGGCTGTCGTACTCGTAATGCGTGACGTTGCCCAGCTTGTCGGTGAAGCTCACCGGCTGGCTTACCCCCACGATGTAGCCATAGCGTTCAGTCTGGCCCAGCGGGTCGGTCACCGCGATCAGATTGCCCCGGCTATCGTAGGCCAGGGTCGTGCTGCCGCCGTTGGGGTTGGTCAGACGCACCAGGTCGCCGTTGTCGTTCCAGGCATAACCTACCGTCCGTCCGGCGCCGTCGCTGGCCTGGGTCGCCCGGCCCCGGCCGTCGTAGGTGTAGATCACCCGGCGGGCCTGGCCTTCCACGATCTCCATGGCCGTGGTCTGCGCAGCCCCGTAGGAGAAGTAAAGGGCCGAAAGCGGTGTGATCAGGCTGATGGCCCCGCCCTCAGCGTTGTAGGCGATGTCCAGGCGATTGCCCTGTGGATCGGTGATGCGGGTCAGACGATGGGCGCCGTCATAGCCGTAACGCGTGGTGTGGCCCAGCGGATCGGCGACAGAGGTGAGGTTGCCGTCGGCGTCGTGGCCGTATTGCACTACGCGCGCCGACGTCACGTTGGGATCCGTCACCTGGGAGAGATAGTGCCTTCCGCCATCCAGGGCGTAGGCCAGCTCCAACCGCCGCCCATACGAATCGCTGATGCGGGTCAGCAGGCCGACCTCGTTGTAGGTGAAAACCAGGGCCAGGCCGTTGGGGTCTTCAAGGCGGGTGATCCGGCGATGGCGGGCGCTGTCGAAGAAATACTTGTACCCGTGCCAGGTGGTGAGGAGGTATTTGCCCGGCTGAGGGCTGGTCAGGATGTCGCGACGCCCGCTGGGCGTACTGAACGCGCCGACCCCGACCTCGTAGTGGGACTCGCCGCCTTCGGCCCACTTGATGGCGACGAAGTGCCGCACCACTTGATAGGACACCCACCTACATCCAACGCCTGACGCACAGACCCACGAATAGTGAGTTTCGACAATCTGGTACTCGCGGTAGGAGATATCGTAGGCAAACTGCCAGCCGTGGAAGCCCAGGGGAGAGACAGCGCCGCTGCGCAGGCTGTTGTAGGAGAGGGCGATCTCCATGGCCAGGGGACAAGAAAGGCGCAAATCAGTGCGCCGATAAAGCAGATTACCGTTGTAGGTGTTAACCTGCACGCCGAAGGGGCCATCTATGACGATCTGTCCCTTGCCGCTGGGGGGCGACTCCTCGGTCGCGGCCTGCGCCTGGGGTCGCGCGGTCACTTCCTGGGGCGGCGCGGCGGAAACCGGCCCCGGCAGGGGAAGCATACTAGCTAAGAGGGCAGCGATCACCAGCACGGCCAGCGCGCGGTAGACGCGGCTGCAGGCCGAGCCAGGCGCTCGCCGGGCAAACGCGGTCGAGGCAGCATCCCGCAGCCGTCGCTGCATCAACAGCCCCAACCCGACGAAGAGCAGGAGAAAACCCAGGGCGACAAGCGCGGCTTGCTGAGACTCAGGCCGCGCTTCCGGCGTCGCGGGCGTCATCGGGGTTGTGGGCACGCCGGAGGTGCACGCTTGCCAGCACAACAGCAGTAGGACGGCCGACAGGCCACACATCACGCCGAACGAGACGAACAAACGGCGGAGCTTCATCGCAGCACCTCCTGGCAGCAGATTCTTGCGACGCGCGGGGGCCATGGCATAGACGATAAGCGTGGCCCATCAGGTGAATGGCGGCTAGGCCAGACGGAGTGAAGCGCAGCAGACGCAATGGCGCAAAGCGCCACGATCGGCGCGCCAAATCGAGAAGCGTTGTTGCGAGTCTCGCGACAAGCAGAGGGGTGATCAACATGGGCGACATGATACTCCCCGGCCACTCTACCTGGCTGTGATGTAGAGCAACGATGAGAGGCGATCAGCCGTAGTTAACTCTAGCACACATTGCGCCCTGGGTCAAGTAACACAATGGTGCAGATGTGCACGAGGGGAGTATAATGAGGACATCTGAATCTGGCGGCGGCGATGACGCATCCCATGATCGGCGGCGGTAGGCGCCTCCGGCCGGCGCGCATCCTCATTGACGATCCTGCACTGGTGCAGGCAGTGGCGCCGCACCTGGCCGAAATCGACGTACGCTGCGAAGCCCTGGCCGGATCCGCGCTGATCAACACGGCCCTGCGCAACATGGATAGCCACATGAATCGCCGGCCGGCGCAGCCAGGCCTGCTCAGCGTGAAAGGAGCCACGCAGCCCCTGGTCGCCGAGCTGTTCGAGGCCGCCGCTGAATATCACGCCCAGGCGCCCTGGCGGTGGATGGACAACCTGGCGCCGCTCGAAATCCACTATCCGGCCGATGGCCCTGCCCACTACCTGGATGCCATCGAGACGCACGGTTGGCCAGTGGCTGGCGCCAACGCCTACCCGCTGATGATGAAGGTCGTACCGCCTATCCAGATCGGCGCGCCGAGCGCAGCCGAAATGGCGTTGCTGGCCGCAGCGTTGCGCGCCATCCCCGACTTCCTTCCTCGGGGGCCCTCGCTACCTGGCCGAGTTCCAGGAGAAGATGGGCACGGCCCCCGAAGCGATCTCAGCCTACCGGTCCACCTGGCGCAAGCTCGAAGAATACGTGCGGGCCATGGGGTATACAGAGCTGCGCTGAGCGAACAGCGTACCTGGATCGGCGGCTAGATGATCAGACAGAATCCTCGTCCTCCCCCACCAACATGCTCACCGCTGGACCAACCGATAGGATCAGCAACAACGCCATGATCGCCGCGGAGGAAAGACACCAGATGCACACTGCGTAGATGATCGCCAGTTCCAGGTAGGTGAGGTAGAGCGAGAAAAGCACGCCGAACAGCGCCAGGCCGAAGAGCGCCAACGGCGCGAGTTCGGCCAGGCGGCCCTGCGTGAACCGCTCGACGGCCCAGGCGGCCACGATCGCCGCGTAGCCGATCAGACCCAGCAACCCCACCGGCAGCACGCCAAACAGCCTGGCGTAGGGGCTGGATTGCACCGTGTTGCAGTCCCCGACCGGCCCGCAGATCGCCTGGACGTTCTGCGTTTCGACAAAGGTCAGATAGCCGGCCACCCCCAGCCCGATGACGCACAGGGCCGGAATGAACACGTGCGCCCACTCGGGCAGGGTCGGCAGGGTCCGGCCGGTTGCGGCCAGCGCCGCGGCCGCAAGCGCGTAGAGCAGCGCAGCCCCCAACAGGCCGGCTACCGCCCACGCCAAACCAAACCCGCTCGTCGCCTCTGCGGCCAGCCCCAGACTCATAACGGATGCGAAGATAGAATCGCTCAGCATGTGGTTAACCTCTATGGAGGACTCGTGCAGCTCGAATCAAGGCCGCCGCGCGCCTGCCACAGCGTCAGGCCGGCGACCAGGCCGAAACCTGCGGTATAGAGCGCCAGCAGCGGCATGGCGCCATAGAAGCCGCGGCTCCAGGCGACTGCGAGGCCGACCGCCGCGTAGAGAGCCAGCGCCGCTTCGCCGATCACCGTGCCATCGGGCGCCAGCCGATAGCGGCTGGCGGACCAGTCGCCGCGACGCCCCTCGATGCGGAACTTGGGCGTGCGCGCAAAGACGCCGCCCCAGCGGACGCCGCCCTGCCACACCGCGCGGGTCGTGCTCCACGCGATCCCTGCGCCCATCAGGATCAGCACTGGCAAATATGCGATGCGCCGCGGCCAATCGTGATAGAGCGCAGCCTGCCCCACCGTGTAGAGCAGCGGCGCGGCCAGAACCACCACCAGCAACGCAGCCAGCGGCATCTGGAGCATCTGCGGCTGGCCCAAGAGCGGCAGCGTCAGCAGCAGCAAACCGACCATGAGCGGCTGCGCCAGGTACGAGCCGATATGCACCAGCGCGGCGAGCTTTTGGATCGGACTCAGATGGCTGCCCACGATTTGCGGCCCCAACTTCCGCAGACATTGGGTAGCGCCCTGCGCCCAGCGCGCCTGCTGACGCTTGAACGCCTCGATCTGCGGCGGCAGCTCAGCCGGCGCCTCCACATCGGGCAGATAGAGGCAGCGCCAGCCGGCCAACTGCGCCCGGTAGCTGAGATCCATGTCCTCGGTCATCGTGTCCGCCTGCCAGCCGCCCGCGGCCTCAATACAGGCTCGTCGCCACACGCCACCGGAACCGTTGAAGTTGATCAACAGCCCAGAGCGATTCCGGCCGGTCTGCTCCACGACGAAATGCCCATCCAGGGCCAGCGCCTGGGCGCGCGTGAGGGGCGAATAGGCTGCGTTGAGGTGAGACCAGCGCGTTTGGGCCATGCCAGCCTCGGGGTGCGCGACCAGCACGGGTATCGTGCGACGCAGAAAATCGGGATGAGGCTGGAAATCGGCGTCGAAGACGGCCACGAACTCCGCATCGGTATGGGCCAGGCCCCAGGCCAACGCGCCGGCCTTGAAGCCGGAACGCTCGCCCCGACGCAGCACGCGCACATTGACGCCCCGGCCGCGCAGCGCGGCCGCGCGCGCCTCGGCCAGGGCTGATGTCTCGTCGGTGGAATCATCCAACACCTGAATCTCCAAGCGATCGGCCGGATAGTCGAGGCCGGCTGCCGCGTCCATCAGCCGCTCCACGACGTGTTGTTCATTGAAGATCGGAAGCTGCACCGCCGCCTTCGGCCAGGCATCCTCCGCAATCGGGACCGCGGCCGGCGTCTCCGCACGACGCCGCCAATAGAGGATCGTCAGCGCCAACGCTTGCACGCCGTAGAGCGCCAGCCACAGCGCAAACAGGGCATACACCGCCCGCAACAGAATCAAGTCTCTCACTCCCAAAAAAGGCGACCCGCCGCCAGGCTGCGCCCGGCGGCAAGTCGCGGCATCCCGCAGATGGGTTCCAACAAGAGAGATTATACTCAGCTTGCCGCCAGGAGCAACTTCGGCCGGTTTGCAGAAACGCCGTCAGACAGTGTACACTCCTGCCCTATGAAAGATCACTTGCAAACACCGACGCTGGCCCAGGCCGAAGCGTTCCTGCGGGAGGCGGAGAGCCTCAACCCTGGGCCATGGGTCGCCCACTCGGTCAATGCGGCGCGAGGCGCGCAGATCATCGCGGGCCGCTGCGCCGGGTTGGATGCGGACGCGGCCTATGTCTTCGGCCTGCTCCACGACATCGGCCGGCGGGCTGGCGTGACGGGCGTGCGCCACATCGTTGACGGCCATGCCTTCCTGATGGCCCAGGGCTACCCAGATGCGGCGCGCATCTGCCTGACGCACTCGTTTCAAACGCGGCAGATCGGCGAGATCTATGGCGAGTTGGATTGGACAGCCGACGAGGCCAGGTTCGTCGAAGACTATCTGGCGCGCGCCGAATACACCCCCTACGACCGACTGATCCAACTCTGTGATGCGATCGCGCTGCCCGCTGGCTTTTGTCTGATGGAGAAGCGGTTCGTGGATGTGGCGATGCGCTACGGCACGCTGCCGTACACGGTGGCGAAGTGGCGCGCCACCCTGGCCATCAAGACCGAGTTCGAGGCCGCGATCGGATGCTCGATCTACCGGCTCCTGCCGGGGGTGGTGGAGAATACGTTCGGTTTGGAGGTTTCATGCACGTCTTCATCGGTGGGGTGATGCAGGCGTCCAACGCCGGCAAGGGGATCATGGATCAGGGCTACCGCCGGCAGATCACCGACGTGTTGCTGGCGCGTTGGCCAGAGGTCGAGGTGCTCGATCCGTTTGCCATGCACCCGCAGAGCATCGAGTACGACGACGCCGCGGCCGCGGCTACGCTGTTCGCCATGCTCGACCTGGCCGCAGGCGCGGATCTGGTGATCGCCTACGTGCCGACCGCCAGCATGGGCACCGCGCTGGAGATGTACGTGGCGCACCGGGCCGGCGTGCCAGTGGCGACCATCTCGCCGTTGGAGACCAACTGGGTCGTGCGGGCGCTCTCCTCTCGCGTCTTTCGCGATCTGGAGAGCTTCTGCGCGTGCGTGCGCACGGCCGGCTCCGTAGCAGAGCTGGCGAGCGTCGCGACCGTGAATTGACAACCTCTCCCTATCTCGGTACAATGGCATTCACAGATGCCCCTGTAGCTCAGTGGTCAGAGCGGGTACCTTCTAAGTACAAGGCCGCAGGTTCGAATCCTGCCAGGGGTATGACGCGACAAGGGGTGCAGCGCTTTGGAGAGCGCCGCACCCTTTGTCATTCATCAGGCTGTCACGCCAGCGCGTCGAAGGTCGGCTTGAGCGCGGGGTAGAGTCCCCGGTAGACCGGGTAGAGTCGTTCGTATTCGGCTGCGACCCCCGGCTGCGGCGCGGTGCGATCTACCACGCGCACGGCCGCGTCCACCGCCTCGTGCACGCTCCGATACACCCCCGCGCCCACCCCGGCCAGCAGAGCTGCGCCGAACGCCGCGCCCTCGGTGACGTTGATGAGCACCAGCTCGGCGCCGAACACATCGGCCTGAATCTGCCGCCAGAGCGGGCTGACCGCGCCCCCGCCCGAGGCGCGGACCTGCTCGATGGGCACGCCCAGGCCCTTGATCAGCTCCAGGCTGTCGCGCAGGCCGAACGAAACCCCCTCGAGCACTGCGCGCACCATGTGGCCCTTGCCGTGGCGCAGCGTCAACCCGACGAACGCGCCGCGCGCCAGCGGATCGGGATGGGGACACCGCTCGCCGGTCAGGTACGGCAGGAAGAGCAGCCCTTCCGCCCCGGCCGGCACGCGCGCCGCCTCCCGCGTCAGCAGGTCATACGGATCCTCAGCCGTGAGCGCGGCGACCGCGCGCTCAGGCTGGCCGAGCGCATCGCGAAACCATCGCAATGCGCCGCCGGCCGCCAGCATCACACCCATCGCGTGCCACGCGCCGCGCACCGCATGGCAGAAGACGTGCAGCCGGCCCTGCGGCTCGGCCGCGTACTGATCAGCGTGGGCAAAAACGACGCCGCTGGTGCCGCTGGTGACGGAGATGATGCCCGGCCGCACGATGCCGCTGCCCACCGCTTGCGCGGCCTGGTCGCCGCCGCCGCCCACCACCGGTGTGCCGGCCTGCAGGTCGGTGGCCTGGGCTGCGGCCACGCTGATCCCGGCCGTAACCTCCTCCGATTCCGCGCAGTGCGGCAGCCAATCCATCGGAATCTGCAGCAGCCCGGCCAGGGTGGCGGACCAGCGCCGGTTGCCCACATCGAACAGTGCTGTGCCGGAGGCATCGGAAACCTCGGTCGCGAACTCGCCGGTGAGCCGATAGCGGATGTAGTCCTTCGGCAACAGGACGTGGGCGATCCGGTCGTAGACCTCCGGTTCGTTCTGGCGCACCCAGACGATCTTGGGCGCGGTGAAGCCGGGGAGCACGGCGTTGCCCGTCAGCGCCACGGTCCTTTCGAGGCCGCCGGCCCAACCCGTGATCTCGGCGCACTGAGGGCCAGTGCGCTGATCATTCCACAGGATCGCGGGCCGCAGCACCTGGCCGGCCCCATCCAGCAGCACCATCCCGTGCATCTGCCCCGTCAGGCCGATGCCGGCGATGTCGGCGCCTGTCACGCCCGCGCTCGCCAGGCTGCGACGGATGGCGCGCTGGCAGCCCTGCCACCAGTCTTCAGGGTTCTGCTCGCTCCACAGCGGCTTCGGCGTGTGCAGCGGGTACTCCTCGGTGGCGCTGGCCAACACTGCGCCCTGCTCGTTGACCAGCAGCGCCTTGGCGCCGGTGGTGCTGATGTCAATGCCAAGCAGAACAGCCATCGTCTCCTCCTTTACGCCGCATACCCGTGGGGATGCGTGCGATGCCAGTCCCATGCGCTGGCGATGATGTCGTGCAGGTCGGGTATCTGCGGCCGCCAGCCGAGCAGCGCCCGCGCCTTGCCCGCGTCGGCCACCAGGATCGCGGCGTCGCCGTTGCGCCGGGGCGACTCGACAGCCGGGATCGGATGTCCCGTCACCGCGCGCGCGGCCTCGATCACCTGCCGCACCGAGAAACCGGCGCCGTTCCCCAGGTTACAGACGATGACGGGGCGCCGCGCCAGCGCGTCGAGCGCCAACAGGTGCGCCGCGGCCAGGTCCGCCACATGGATGTAGTCGCGAATGCATGTGCCATCAGGGGTCGGATAGTCGGTCCCGAAGATGCTGGCGTGTGGCCGCTGACCAAGCGCGACCTGCAGCGCCAGGGGAATCAGATGCGTTTCTGGGTTGTGCGCCTCCCCGCGGCCAGGGGTGGCGCCGCAGGCGTTGAAGTAGCGCAGGGCCGCGTAACGCAGGCCCTTGAGCCGCGCGTACCAGTCCAACACCTGCTCGATCATCAGCTTGGTCGCGCCGTAGGCGTTGGCAGGCGCCAGGAGATCCGCTTCCGTGAGCGCTGCGTCCTTGCCTGCATAGACCGCCGCCGTGGAGGAGAAGACAAAACGCTGCACTCCGCGCGCGGCCGCGGTTTCGATCAGGCCGATGCTGCCCGCGACGTTGTTGTGAAAGTAGCTGCCCGGTTCGAGCATAGACTCGCCGGCCTCGGCGAAGGCTGCGAAGTGCATGATCGCGTCGAACCTGCCGCGCGCCAGCAGAACGTCCAACTCCTCCCGGTCGAGGATGTCGCCCTGCACGAACGACGCGGCGGCAGGCACGGCCGGCCGATGCCCTTTGACGAGGCTGTCGAATACGGTGACGGTGTGCCCGACTGACAGAAGCTGCGCGGCGACGGTGCTGCCGATGTAGCCCGCGCCGCCGGTGACAAGCACGCGCATAGACGCTCCTTTTTCACCCTCCACCACCGTGCCAGGCACTTCGGAAGTGCCTGGCACGTGGTGGAGGATCTTCAGAACAGATCAGCGACAGTCCGCGGACAGCGGCTTGAGCGTTTGCGGGAAGTCGGTGAAGATGCCGCTGGCGCGCGCCTCGACCAGGCTGCGCATGGTCGGCTCATCGTTCACCGTGTAGATGAAGACATCGAACCCCTGATCGCGTATCCGGCGCACTTCGGCCGGTTCGATGGCCTTGACGTTGGGGTTGTAGGCCTGCGCGCCCAGGCGGCGCAGCAGCGCGAGAGGGTCTGGGTCCGGCGTGCTGACCAATGCGCCCGTGGCGATGGCAGGATTCGCCTTCTTCACGCGCTCCAGGTAGCTGTGGTTGAAGGATGAGATCAGCACGCGGTCCGTCACCCGCAGCTCATCCACCAGCGCCACGACCTTCTCGACCACGGTCGCGTCGCCCGGCTTGCCGCGCTGGTCCTTGATTTCGATGTTGGCGCGCCAGTTGTTCTGCCGCGTGAATTCGAGCGCCTCCCGCAGGGTCGGCGCCTTTTCCCCGCGATAGCGCGCCGACTCCTGCGGCGACACCTTTCCGGCCGCGATCTGCTTGAACGGATCGAGCGCCACGAACCACGCGCCGAAGTCAAGCTGGCGGATTTCCGCCAGGGTGAAGGTGTGGCTCGACCAGGGCGCGCGACCGGGAAACAGCTCGCGGACGTTCGAGGTGCGGTCGAGCCTATCGTCATGAAGCAGGAAGAGCTCGCCGTCCGCGCTGACGGCCACGTCGAACTCCCACATATCCGCGCCGATCTCCAGCGCCTTGGCCGCGGCCGCCAGCGTATTCTCCGGGGCCAATGAACGCGCCCCACGATGAGCGATGTTCAGCGTTCGAGTACACATAGGTGTCGCAGTCTCCTGGGGTTTCGGCGGCGGCTGGCTGACCAGCGGCGGCGCGGGCGAGGTGCAGGTCGCCGCTGCAATGAGCAGAGCCAGCAGGACCAAAGTCAGCATGATGCGAATGGGATAGGTCATCAGGTTGGTCATCCGAAGGCTCGAATCTGGTGCATTGATGATTGTAGCATAAGCGACGCGTACCGCCAAAGAAGGCCATTGCAGCGATTCGGTCAAATCGGCTTACGTGATGTAGAATGTCATCTCATGCGCATCCAACCCAACATCTCCTCGCCGCCCACCCGCCGCATCATCCAGACCTGGTGGCCGCTGGCCGCGAGCTGGCTGCTGATGTCGGCCGAGCTGCCCGCGCTCAGCGCGGTGGTGGCTCGCCTGCCGCACCCCGAGATCAACCTGGCGGCCTACGGCGGCATCGTCTTTCCGCTGGCGCTGATCATCGAGGCGCCGATCATCATGCTGCTCTCAGCATCCACGGCTGTTTGTGCGGACTGGGATGCCTATCGCAAGGTGCGCCGGTTCATGATGGCCGCCAGCGCGACGCTGACCGGCCTGCACATCCTGATCGCCTTCACGCCGCTCTACGATCTGCTGGTCCGAGAGATCGTGGGTGTGCCAGAAGCGATCGTGGAGCCGGGCCGCACCGGTTTGCAGATCATGATCCCGTGGACGTGGGCAATCGCGTATCGGCGCTTCAACCAGGGCGTGCTGATTCGCTTCGGCCATTCGCGCGCGGTCGGCGTGGGCACGGTCATTCGCCTCAGCACGAACGCCACGGTGCTGGTGATCGGCTACCTGATCGGAACACTGTCGGGCATCGTGGTCGCGGCAAGCGCCGTAGCCGCCGGCGTCATCGGCGAGGCGATCTATGCTGGCCTGCGGGTGCAGCCCGTGCTCCGCCAGCAAGTCCGCCTGGCCCAACCCAGCTCACAGCCGCTGACGCTGCGCAGTTTCCTGGAGTTCTACACGCCGCTGGCGATGACCTCGCTCCTCTGGCTGCTGGCGCAGCCAATCGGCAGCGCCGCGCTCAGCCGCATGCCTGAGCCGCTGGCGTCGCTGGCTGCCTGGCCGGTGCTGATGGGGCTGCTGTTCATGCTGCGCAGCCTGGGGCTGGCCTACAATGAAGTGGTGGTGGCGCTGCTGGACGAACCGGGCCTGGCCCCCCATCTGAGGCGTTTCACCGGCTGGTTGGCGGCGCTCACCACGGTCTTGTTGGCGCTCATCGCGGCCACACCCATCGCTACCCTCTGGTTCACGCGGGTCTCGGCCTTGTCGGCGCCGCTGGCAGCACTGGCGACCACGGGCTTGTGGCTCGCGCTGCCGATCCCCGCGTTCAGCGCGTTGCAGAGCTGGTTCCAGGGCGCGATCCTGCACAGCCGGCGCACGGCCGGCATCACCCAGGCGGTCGTGATCTACCTGCTGGTGAGCGCGACCGTGTTCGCCGGAGGCGTCGCCTGGGGTCGCGCGGCAGGCGTGTACATCGGTCTGGCCGCCATGACGCTCAGCACGGCCGCGCAGACCGGGTGGCTCTGGCATCGGAGTCGCGCCGTGTGGCGCGCTGCCACAAGTGCATAGCGGGATTTGACAATCCGCGACGCATCGAGTATGATATATATAGACGGACATCTATATGAGAGTCATCAGCACGATCCAGTTCGGCAAGGCATTGGCGGATGAAACCCGCCAGAAGATCATGGCGCTCTGCTGCTGCCAGCAGTTGAGCGTCAGCGCCATCGCGGAGGCGTTGGGGGTGTCGCAGCCGACCATCTCGCACCACCTGAAGATCTTGAAGAGCGCGGGGCTGGTGCGGGCGGAACGAGAGGGCCGCGAGGTGTTCTATACTCTCAACCAGGAGCTGCTGGCGCAGGCGTGCTGCAATGTGGCAGAGAGCTTTGCGCCGGACCATCGAGTCAGCCTCGTCGAATAGACCGAAGCAGGACATGCGCTCTCTTTTTTTGGCCGCATGTATCGAAGAGTATCAATACATCAGTTCCAACATACATTTTCCAGGAGGCACGAATGAGTACGGTTGTCAAAGATGCAGCGCCCGCCGACATTCGCACGGTCGTGCGGGAAAGGTACGGGCAGATCGCCCGTCAGAACACGGCCGGCTGTTGTCCGTCCGATAGACCCGCCGCGAGCGATTGCTGTGGGCCAGCCAGGGACGCCATCCCTGCAAAGGTCATCCAGCTCTATGAAACCCCTGATGTCGCCGCGCTCCCAGGCGAAGTGACCGAGCTATCGCTGGGGTGTGGCGACCCCATCACGTTGGCCTCGCTGCAGCCAGGGCAGACGGTGCTCGACTTGGGGTCTGGCGGGGGGATTGACTGCTTTTTGGCCGGCAGGAGGGTGGGTCCCACAGGCCATGTGATCGGCGTGGACATGACCCCCGACATGCTGGAGAAGGCCCGCGCCAACAAAGCCAGGCTCGGCGCGGAAAACGTGGAGTTCCGGCTGGGCGAAATCGAGCACCTGCCCGTAGCCGATGCGACCGCCGACGTGGTGATCTCGAACTGCGTCATCAACCTGAGCCCTGACAAGCCGCAGGTGTTTCGCGAGGCGTTCCGCGCGCTGCGACCCGGCGGCCGGCTGGCCGTCAGCGACATCGTGACGGATGGCCCCTTGCCCGATGCGATCAAACAGGATTTGAGCGCCTGGGCAGGTTGCGTGGCCGGGGCCTGGGATGCCCGAGACTATGTGGCTGCCATCGAAGCCGCGGGCTTTGTGGACGTGAAGCTGACCCCTGTCTACATGGACAAGGCGACGATCGCGGAAGCGGCCGACCAGCTCGAACTGGGCGACTGCGCGGGCATATCGGCTGAATCGCTCAGCAAGACGATCTTCAGCGCGAAGGTGGTCGCGTACAAGCCCGCATGACGAGCAGCCCGGAATGGTCAGTATCGTGCTGGCGATGATCTGGCGGGACATTGCGAGGGAAGGGGGAGCGGCGACGTTCTCCCTTCGCCTCGCAAGACTGCTTGCGTCCCGCGTCGCGGGAGAGGGGCCAGGGGGTGAGGCTCACTCAGCTCATCCGGTCGCCACGAAGGCCGGAATCACCGTCACGCCGGTCGCCGCGTCGGTGTAGACCACCTCATAGCCGTTGCCGGTCGGAAACTCCGGCAGCACCTGGCCATGACGCCGCGGGAGGAACTGGTCGAGATAGGCGTAAGACCGCGGATGCTCATGCGGACAACGCCTCGATAAACTCGCTGTAGTCGCGTTCGGTATAGCCGATGCGCCAGGCCGCGCCGTCGTCGGCCGAGTACCAGACGCGCAAGCGGTCGTGGTCGGCATCGTGCAGCAGAGTGGCCCGGTAGATCTGGTTGCAATCCCATGCCGGGCCAGCGCCCATGCTCAGGGCCGGACGGTCAAAGGTGGTCCAGCAGATGCCGTCTGCGCTCGTGGCGAAGAAAAGCACCGTGTCGTGGCAACTCCCGCCATGTGGGAACGCCGAGAACAACATCCAGAATTCGCCCCTGGCGGTCGCGTGGATCACATCCAGATGCCAGGGGAAGTAACCCGGTTGTGTGCAGCGCACGTCGGCCGCCGCCGACCAATGGATCCCATCGGTCGAGGTGCGATACTCGATCTTCGTCGCTGGCGCATGACAGCCCACCGCGCCTGTGTTGGCTGACCACATCCACCAGGTCGGGCCGGCCTGCACCACAGCCGGCGACAACAGCTCGAAGTCTGGCGCGTCGAACAGACTGTCGGCCGGCTCGGTCGTCTGCGGACCCCAATGCACCCCATCAACCGACGACTTTCGCATCAGATGGGTGCGGCGGTTGATGCGCTGGTGCACATAGTACACGCACAACCGATCGGCCGCGGCATCGTAGAACAGATCGCCATCGGCCAGGAAGCTGCTGCGCGGGAACGCGATGGGGTTGGCGATGCCCGCGGGCTCCTGCCATAGGATGCCATCGTGCGACACCAGGATCGAGGGATTCTCCTTGCTCGTGTCGTCGCCGGGATAGGGCGTGATGACCAGCCAGTACTCCCAGCCGCGCCAGCCGTTGGGAAAGAAAAGGATGTCTGGGTGGACCGCCTCGCCCGATCCGTCGTAGGTCGGCGTCATCAGTGGGTGCACCGCGTTGGGAAGTGGCGGTTCAGCGCGGGAATCAGTCATCGGCGATGCCTGTCAACGCGACCAGCCGCTGGTGGCAGGCTGGCGGATCGGTGTAGTGGAGCGCAGTCATGCCGATGGCGCGCGCACCCTCGACGTTGCGCAGCGAGTCGTCCACGAAGAGCGCCTGGGCTGGCTCTGCCCCGGCCCGCGCCAACGCGATCCAGAAGATGCGCGGATCAGGCTTCATCACGCCCTCTTCGGCCGAGATGGTCACGCTGTCGAAACAGCCGATGATGGCGTGCTTCTCGGTAAGCAGCCGCCGGACCCCATCCGAGGCGTTGCTCAGCAGCCCGATATGATAGCGCAGCCGCAGCCGGCCGATGTAGGCAAGCAGATCGCGGTCAAGCTGATCCCCCGCAAAGAAGTCCTCGCGGAAACACGCCAGCCCTGCGTCGTCCAGCCCCAGCCGGGCCTGCACCGATCGCCAGTGTTCGGCATCGGTGACCTGGCCGAGCTGCACGGCCCAGTCGTTCTCGCCGCCGAAGACGATATGCTCGGCCTGGCCTGGGGCCAGGCCGAGACGCCGCTCCCACACTGCGCGCAGGCTATCGTCCACGGTCCTGAGCAGCACATCGCCGAGATCGAAGATCACGGCCTTCAGCGCCCCTTGCTGCGGCCGGCGCGCTTCCGTCGGGATCGGCATCATGACCCGCGCTCCTCGCCGCGCTGCGCGGCTGCCGCATCAGGAGGCCGCCAACCGCAAGATGCAGCCGTCTCTGCCAGCGCCCTATGATAGACCTCCATGATCTCGTCGGCTATCACGCCCCAACTGAAGCGCTCAGCCCAGCGGATCGCCTGTTCGCCCAACTGCTGACGCAGCCCCTCGTACTTCAGGAGCAGCGTGACCTTGTCTGCCAGCGCCTCAGCGTCGCCGGAAGGGACCAGGTAGCCGTTGAACCCTTCGGCGACGTTGAGCGAGAGCCCGCCCACGTCAGACGCGATGACGGGCGCGCCGCAGGCCATCGCCTCCAGGGCGACCATGCCGAACGACTCGTAGTGCGACGGCGCAACCACCATTGCGGCCGCTGAGTAGTAGTAGGCCAGCGTGTCCTGGTCTTTGGAGCCCAGGAACGTCACCATGTCGCCCACGCCGAGGGTTTCGCGCAGCATCTTCAGCCGCGCCATCTCGCCCCGTTCCGATCCCGCGTCTGGATCGCCGCCGATGATCGCCAGGCAGGTCTTAGAACGGAACTCCGGCTCGCGGGCGAGCGTCAGGGCGACCGCGCGGATCAGGGTATCTATCCCCTTGATCGGCTGGATGCGCCCCACGAACAGGATCATGTTGTGGTCGGCTGGCACGCCGACGTAGGCCCTGGCCTCGGTCGCGGGCAGCCGGCGAAAACGAGCCAGGTCCACGCCCGGCGGCACGACCGAGATCTTGGCCGGGTCCGCATCGTACAGCGCCTCCATCTGCTCGCGCTCCAGCGTCGTGGCGGCGACGATGCGATCGGCGTAGCCCATGATCGCGGTCTCAGAGGCGATCCGTTGCTCGCTCTCCATCTCGGCCGGCGACTGGGCGACCTGGTTCTTCAGCCGGGCGAGCGTATGGAACATGTGGACGATGGGCGCGCGCCATTCGCCGGCCAGCGCCTCGGCCGCCACGGCCGAAAGCCAGTAGTGGCTGTGCAAGATGTCGTAGCGAATCCCCTCGCCGGCCGCGAACGCACGCACGCCGGCCACGAACTGAGGCAGGTGCTGGAGCACGGCGTTCTTGTCATAGGGTTGTTCGGGGCCGGCCGGCAGATGGATCACGCGGCCATGCGGCCCCAAGGGGCCGTTTGCCCGGATGCGCGGCAGGGAGGGGTTCTGCGAACGTGTGAAAACGTCAACGGCCAGCCCACGGCTGCTGAGTTCGCGCGCCAATTCCCGCACGTAGACATTCATCCCGCCCGTTTCCTTGCCGCCCAGGGTGGCCAGCGGGCAGGTGTGCACGCTCAACATCGCAATTCGGCGGATTGTCATAGCGCGGCCTCCTGCCGCAACGGAAGGGTTGTCACTGATCCGGAAGGTCACCGGGCCAGCCAGCGCGGAAGGCCGAGCAGGAGGGCCAGCGCAATCCCCCAGGCTGCGTAGCCGACTGCGATCATCGGCGCCAGACGCCAGCCTGCACGCGCGGCCAGCCACGCAGCCGCAGCGAAGAAAAGGGTGGCGGCCAGGGCAGGAAACAGTGACTGCGTGAAGCCAACCAACGTCGGCCGATCACCGCCTGCGCCATGGTAGATGATCCACAGAGTCAGAGGGATATTGATCGGCATCGTAGCCACGATCGCAGCCGCGGTCGTCGAATAGGAACGCACGACAGTCACGATAAGGATGATTAGGATCGAAACGAGAGTCGGAGCGAGCTGACGCAACGTCTCATTCATGCTTCACTCACCACACAATACGGAATACGCCATACGCCATACGTGCTCACCCCACCACCTCCAGCACGCGCGTCACGCCCTCGATGGTCTCCTCCACATCCTCGTTGGTCCAGAGGGGGTTGACATCCAGGTGCACTGCCCGGCCGAGCAGATCGAGCGTGCGCGGGCACTCATCGGGCCGGTAGCGGATTGCGCGGCGCGCCCAGCGCCAGGGGCCGCCATCGGCCGTCCAGGTGCGCTGCTCGATGATCGGCGTCCAGTGGGCATAGATGTGGTAGTCGCTGCGATCGGGCCGGTAGAGGACCCCTGCGCTGACCTTCTCGGCGCGCAGCGCGGTCGCGATCTCCTGGGCCGAGTCGGCGCTCCGGGCAAAGAAGACCAACGCGATGGCCGCATCCCCCTCCGCGTCTACGATCTCGCGAAACGCGAGCCCCTTGCGCCGGACGGTCGCCTCCAGACCCGCCTTGAGCATCCGCTTACGGGCGCGCATGGCATCCAGTAGACCATCCAGGCGACGCAACTGAACCAAGGCGACGGCAGCCAGCAGTTCCGGCATGCGGAAGTTGGCGCCCCAGAGAATCTCGTCGGCCGCGAAGTTGTTGCGCAGCCCGCCGATCACGTCGTGGTACATCACTGCCCGCTTCCACACCTCCTCGTCGTTGGCGATCACCATGCCGCCCTCGCCAGAGGTGATGATCTTGTTGAACTGCAAGCTGAAGCAGCCCACGTCGCCCAGGCCGCCCAGCCGCCGGCCCCGATAGCTGGCACCGTCGGCCTGGGCGGTGTCTTCCAGCAACTTCAGGCCGTGCTGCCGGCTGAGCTCCAGAAGCTCGGCCATACGAGACGGAGCGCCGCGCATGTGAACCGCCATGATTGCCCTGGTGTGGGGTGTGATTTTACGCGCCGCATCAGATGGATCGAGCGTCAACGACTCGTCCACCTCAGCCAGCACCGGCACACCGCCGACGGCCAGCACCGCGGATGCGGAGGCGATCCAGGTGTATGCGGGCACGATCACCTCATCTCCCGGCCCGACACCGATTCCCTGCAGGCCGCAAATGAGCGCCGCGGTTCCCGATGTCACGGCCAGCGCGCGACGGACGCCCATGTGCGCGGCGAAGGCCTGTTCCAGCTCCGCGGTCTTCGATGGGCCAGGCTGCGGGCCATAGTAGCGAAAGAGCCGTCTGGTCCGCAGCACTTCCAGCACCGCCTGTTCTTCTTCGGCGTCAATCAACATGCCGCCTGGATACATCGGCGGATCGCCGCGGCTTCTGGCAGGTTCCGCGCCCGCGATGGCCAGGCGAGGCGCGACGACAGTCTGCGATTTCATGTGTGTAGCCTCCCCGTCAACAAACGCTCAGCATTCCGATAGCACACGTTGCGCCGATCCTCGTCGCCGATGTCGGCCGAGAGCAACGCGCCGATCGCATGGTGTGGATCGAACCACGGCAGATCGGTTCCAAAGAGGAGCCGCTCGGAGCATCCCGCGGCCACGAACTTCTCCAGCACGCCCCGATCATCGAAGACCGCGGTCAGCTCCAGATAGATGTTGGGAAAGTCGTGCGCCAACTGAATGGCCGCGTCCCAATCGCCGTGACACGAATGGCCCAACAGAAACGGCGCATTGCCATAGCGTTCCGCGATCTGGCGCACGACCGCCGGCCCGTCCAGCGCGCTCCCGCCCCAGGTGTGCGCCAACACCAGCAAGCCGTGGCGGTCGGCATACTCCCAGGCCGGCCGGCAACGGGGATCGGTCAGCGCAATGCCGTGATAGTCCGACAGGAACTTGAAGCCCAGATAGACGTCGCGATGCTGCTCGAAGCTGGCCACGTCAGCCTCGACCTGTTGGGGATAGTTCGGGTTGATCACGCAATAGGCGCGCAGCCGATCGGGGTAGCGGCGGACCGCTTCGATGCTGGCCGCGTTGCCGATGCTCGCCGCGAAGAGCGCCAGGTGGTGCGAAAAGACCAGCAGCCGCACGCCGCACTCATCCATCGTGCGGATCATGTCGGTCGGCTCCCCGCGCGGGAAGTAGATCGAATGAAACGGCCCCATGTGCCCATGCATGTCGTAGATCGGGCACGAGGCCGACTTGCCATGCTCCCAGAACTCGCGCGCCAGGGGAGAATCGTTCACAGCTCTGCCTCTGCCAGCAGGCGCGCCAGGTTGCGGCCGGCGATGGCTGATTTCGCATCCGCGCTGATCTGGCTGTGGCGCAGCGTCAGTATCAGCGTACCGAAATACGATTCCGGGAAGCCGCTGCCGAAGAGCAAACGCGCCGGCCCATAGTCGGCCACGAACGCCTCGATCCCGCCATCTAACAGGTATTGGCTCGTGTCCACATAGACGTTCCCGTAGCGTTCCAACAGCGGTCGAAACTGGCGATCGGCGCCCCACGGCCCATGATCGCAGACCACGCACACCAGGCTCGGAAACTCAGCCAGGAGCGCGTAGATCTGCTGCCAGTCGCAGCCGCGGCGGACAGACAAGAAGAGCGGGACGCGGCGTTCGACCATAGCCGCAAGCAGATCACCCAATGAGACGCGGTTGAGCAAGAAGCGGTGGGCGTTGGGAAAGACGCGCAACGCCTGCACGCGCGCCGCGGCCATCTGCCTGAACAGCTCGGGCGGCGGCGGGAACTCGCGCGCCTGGTTTGGGAGCACGGTCCAGCAGCCGGTCAGCCTGGGATAGGGCCCGATCGCCTCGGCCAGCAGCCGATTGCCGACCTGGGGCGAGGCGTCGTGTTGCGCGATGTGCCAGACGAGCGCCCGCGCCACGCCGCCGCGGTCCATCTCAGCCAGCAGCGCCTCGGCGGTGGGGATGGGCGCCAGCGACCGGCCGCTGGACAGGCCGAAGAAGGCATTACAGTCGAAGAAGCTGAGCGAAGCGTGCTCCATGCCCCTGATCTCTATCTCGCTATCTCCCCGCCTTCACCTTCTCCAGCGCCTCACGCTCTGGCCGCGCCTTGTAGAAATCATCCAGCGGATAGCAGCCCGACACCAGGCCATTGCGCGGACCGGTCGTGCAATCGCTGAAGGTGCGACAGATGCGCTTGCGCTGCAACGGCCGGCCAGCCAACGAATCCGCGGGCAGCTCGGGATAGGCCAGCACCATCCGGCCGATGCCCACGAAGTCAGCGCCCCCTGTACGCACGATCGCCTGGCCGACATGAGGGAGCCACTCCTGGAGGTAGGTATAGCCCGTGCCGACCACAGCCAGGTCTCGCCCTGCTTTGAGCTGCATCGTGGCGTTGATCAAGCGCGCCGCGCCCACCAGCGGATCTTCGGGCGGCTGATAGCCGTCGGACGGCGGAAAAAGCGCGGGCCGCTGAATATGCGGCACGTAGTAGGGACTGCCCGCGGTGATGCAGACCAGGTGGATGTCCAGCGCCGCCAACAGATCGAGGAACGCGTGCGGCTCGGTCAGATCAATCCCAACGCCGGTCCCGTCGCCGCCGAACGCGTAGCGATAGGGCCCCGGCCCCCACGCCTCTGGCGCGCCGACGCCGTCAGGGCCGGGCTTGAACGGCGCGAAGTCGAACGCGCTCACCCGCACGCCGATCTCCAGGCCAGGCGCCTTGGCCCGGATGCCCGCCGCAACTTCGCGCAAGAAGCGCGTGCGATTCTCGAAGCTGCCGCCGTAGCGCCCAGGCCGATCCACCGCGCCGAGGAACTCGTGGCCCAGGTAGCCGTGACAATGCTTGATGTCCACGAACGCGAAGCCGGCGCGCTGCGCCAGTTGCGCCGCGGCCACGAAGTCGCCGATCAGCCGGACGATCTCGTCATCGCTCATCACGGGATAGTCGGCCGGCACGCCGAACTTGCGATCGAGGATGGGATGGTGGTACAGGATCCACGGCTTCATCCGCTTCTTGTCGTCGGGCCGGCAGAAACGGCCCGAGTGTGTCAGTTGCAACCCGATGTACAGATTATCGGCGCGGCCGAATGCCGCTCGATGCTCCCCGACTAATGCGCCGCGCAGTGCGATCAGATCGGGCAGGGTCGTCTCATTGATGACCAGTTGGTTGGGATTGGCGCGACCATCGTGCCGCACGGCTGCGGCCTCGCCGCCCCAGATGAGCTTGGCGCCGCTCATGCCGAAGCGCCGCCACCGCCGAAAGACCAGATCGGACGGCCGGCCGTCAGGCAGCGCGTCCCAGCCCTCCATCGGCAAAACCGCCCAGCGGTTGCCGATCACCTGACCGCCGGGCAACCGATATGGCTGGGCCAACGGCGCGTCCGCAGCCGCAGAAACGTCTTCATCGAAAGGCAGTTCGACGCCGAGATCGGCCAGGTGTTCCCGAAACGCCTGCGCGGTCCTCAACGTCGCAACGCGACGATAAGCCATTGGCATCTCCCCCATCACAACCTGCGTAGATGGAATCCACCATCCACGTTGATGACCTCCCCGGTCGAAAACGGCAGGTAGCCCTCGGCAATGGCGACGACGGCGCGCGCCACATCGTCTGGCTGGCCCCACCGCCGAATCGGCGCCAACCCCTCGGCGATCAGGCGATCGTACTTGTCTTTCACCGTGCTGGTCATATCGGTCTCGATCACGCCGGGCCGGATTTCGTAGACGTTGATCCCTTCCGTGGCCAGGCGATCGGCGAAGAGTGCAGTCATCATCGCCATGCCGGCCTTCGAAAGGCAATACTCCGCCCGGTTGGTGCTGCTCGTGTAGGCGCTGATCGAGCTGATGTTGACGATCTTGGGACCGTGCACTGCGCCGGCTCTGACCGACGCGATCATCCGGCGGGCAACAGCCTGCGTCAGCAGAAACGGCCCTTTGAGGTTGACGGTCATCACCTCGTCGTAGCTCGCCTCGCTCATTTCGAGCATATCCATACGCTGCCGCGGGGCCATGCCGGCGTTGTTGACCAGCAGATCGAGCCGGCCGAAAGCGTGCAGAGCTTCATCCAGGAGGCGCTCCCGGTCGCTGGCCGCTCCCACGTCTGCCTGGACGAGCAGACCGCGGCCGCCGGCCGCCTCGACCAACTGCAACGTTTCGCGCGCGGCAGCGGCGTTGCCGCGGAAGTTGATGACCACGGCCCAACCGCGGCCGGCCAGCGCCAGGGCGATGCCCCGACCGATGCCGCGGCCCGCGCCGGTGATCAGGGCGACTCGCTGCTCAGTCATATCCCAACACCTTGCCGAGAGCTTCCAGGAAGAAGTACTCGCCCCACATTACGCTTTCATCCACGCCCAGGCCTCGTCGCCAGTGGTAGGTTCCATGCTTGAGGATCCCCTCCCAACCCGGCGTGTCAAGTGCCAGGAACTCAGGTTCGGTCAGAGTGTCCAGAATGCGCAGCGCGTAGTCGCGGTAGAGACGACCGCGCACCGGATCGCCGGTCAGGCGGGCCAGGTTGAGCAGCCCGCTTGCGGCGATGGCGGCAGCCGAGCTTTCCTGGCGCAATTGCGGGTTCGGCTCGTCCCAATCGTTGGGCGGCACACCGTTCTCGGGCGTGCGCTCGATGTAGAAGGCTGCGCACGCCTCGGCCGTCTGCAGGAAGCGAGCGTCCTGGGTGAAACTGTAGGCGGCGCCGAAACCGTACAGCGCCCAGGCCAGGCCGCGCGCCCACGACGAATCGTCGCGCCAGCCCTGGTGGGTGCTCTGGCGCAGGAACTCTCCCGTGTCGGTGTCGAAGATGCCCTCGTGCGCGGTGCTGCCGTCCCCGCGCACCAGGTAGCGCCGGGTGGTCAGACAATGCTGCATCGCGATGCGGGTAAGCTCCGCATCACCGGTCTGCTGCGCCGCATAGAAGATGATGCCGACGTTCATCATGATGTCAATGAACAGGCTTTCGTCGGCCACGAAGGAGCGCAGATAGCGGCCGCGCTCCTTGAAGCGCAGGCTGAGTGTGCGGCCCGCCTCGATCACAACCGCGTTGATCGCGGGATCGCCGGTGAGGGCGTGCCAACGCCGCCAGGTGGACCAGAAGAGAAAACCCAGGTCGTGGACGTTCCGGTCGGTCTTGCGGTGCTCGATGAGCCGCGAGTAGTGCTCGGCCTGCGTGCGCCAATAGGGATCGGCTGTGTGGCGGTACATCAGCCAAAGCTGGCCGCCGAGGAAACCTTCGCACCAGTTGGTCCACGCCTCGCCCCCATGCCGCCACTTCCCGCCCTGGGTATATATGGGGAAGAAGTCGGGGTGCGTCTCGATGAGCTGGCGCAACTGACGGCCGGCGAAGTCGAAGGCTTGACGGGATTTAGAAATCAGATCGGTCATGGATAGTCTCCGCGATGGTTCGGATGGCGGGCCTAGTCTACAGCAGAGCGCGGAGGTTGTCAATAAG
Source organism: Chloroflexota bacterium (assembly GCA_016876015.1). GTDB lineage: Bacteria > Chloroflexota > Anaerolineae > CG2-30-64-16 > CG2-30-64-16 > VGOD01. The sequence continues at coordinate 490 of VGOD01000055.1, read as the reverse complement.
GCCGCCAAAGGAGTATAATGTACGCAAGTGTGGCGTCCGATTGGGGGACGCGGCCGAGCCCGGACAGCGCGGAGAACGCGGAGGTCTGACACAGTGGGTTCTTAGTCTGCCCCCGTTGCGGCCTAACGGTAAGGTTCACCTGCGGCTGCGCCTCACGTACCTGCAATCGCGCGAGCTCTTACCGGCGCAGCCGTCAGCTCTTACCGGTGCAGCTGGTTACGGTCGGTGGGGTGGTCGCCCACCCCACCGCCGCTACAGAACCGGACATGAGACTTTCGCCTCATCCGGCTCCTCAATACGTGGGGCCTTGTCACGGCTACGCTGCGGCTCTGCGCCGCGGCGCTTGGTCGCTGCCTGTTTGGAGTTGGTGAACGTGGCATCTCTGTCCCGTTGACCCGTCCTCAGTCCGTGACCGTAATTCTACCGGTCCCGTCTGCCCAAGACCCTGACTCCGCCCACACCGCGCCCCGCCCACGGACCGGGCTCACGT
>VGOD01000054.1 GCA_016876015.1 Chloroflexota bacterium | reverse complement strand
CCTGGGGATCGCGCTGCCGTTGGTGGGCGTGCTGCTGAGCGCCAACCGGCTGGTGCGGCTGCTCTCCAACACGGCCGCGGGCCGAGTCTACGAACGGTTCGGAACCCGGCGGCCGTTCGCCTTCTCCGCGGCGTTCGGCGCGCTGACGACCGCGGTCTATGCGCTGGGGCAGGGGTTCTGGCTGTTCCTGCCGGCCCGCCTCGGTTGGGGGATCGCCTGGTCGGGGCTGCGGCAGGGCGGCTATCAGGCGGTGTGGGCGAGCGACGAACGGCTCCGCGGCCGGCTGATGGGCCTGCTGTGGGGCGTCATCCGGCTCGGCAGCGCGCTCAGCGTGGTGGCTGGCGGCTATCTGTGGGATCAGTACGGGTATCGCACAGCCGCGCTGGCGGTGCTCGCAGCGAGCGTGTTCGCGGCGCCTTTGGCGGTTACGATGCGGTGGCCCGGCGCCATGCATCACGCGTCGCCCGGGAAACCCCGCGATGCGCTCTGGTCGGGGCTGGCCGCGGCGCTGCAGGCCGACCGCAGCCGCCGGCTCCTCCTGGCGGGCTTCATCTATGCGGTGTTCGAGGGGGTGCTGATCTCCACCACATCGCTCTTTCTGGCGGGCCGGCTGGGAGCGGATGGGCTGCCCGGCGGCCTGGGGCTGCGGGTGGGCACGGTGGCGGGTTTCCTGCTGGCCGTGCGCTGGACATCGGAGATCCTGTTTGGCCCGGCCATCGGCGCGCTGGCTGACCGCTTCGGCCGCGTCAACGTGTTGCTGGGGCTGGCGTTCAGCTTGCTGGCAGGCGTGATCGGCATGACCTGGCTGGCGGGGCTGCCGCTGCTCCTTTCACTGCTCGTTGCATTCGTCAGCAGCGCGGGGCTGAACATCACCTTCAGCGCAGTCGCCAGCACGGAAGCGCAACGCACCGCGCGGCCGCAGCTTTTCGTCGGCGCTTACACCACAGCCGGCGACGCGGGATCTGCATCGGGGCCGCTGCTGGCGTATTCATTGAGCGCGCTGGCGGGCGGAATGCAGAACCTGTATCTGGTGGGCGCCGTGACCCTGGCCGCGGCGGTGGCGACCTATTGGCGGTATATCCATCAACGCACGCCGTAAATCCACCCGGATTTGCGGCGCGTCACTCTATCCATTCTTACAGAAGGGACAAGCGCACATGAAACACGGTATTTTGATCCACGAAACGATTGACGATGTCGGCGTTGCCGTTCGCGATCTGAAGGTTGGCGAGGAAGTCGGGATCGTTACATTGGAAGGTCAGCCCGCAGGGTCGGTAGTGATGACCCAAGATGCGCCGCTGGGCCACAAGGTCGCCATGCGCAACATGCCGATCGGCCACACCCTGCTGAAATACGGCCGGCCCATCGGCCAGGTCGTGCAGCCGATCAGCCGCGGGAACCACGTCCACACGCACAACCTGAAGACGCTGCGCTGGAGTTTGGAGGAAGTGGCGGCGCCGCAGATCCCGGTAGGGGCGCACGGCCGTGCGCCCCTACCATTGGGCGGCCGCAAACCCGAAGAGATGAAACTGTGGGGCTATCGCCGCGCGGACGGCCGTTGGGGCGTCCGCAACCATGTGATCATCCTGCCGATTGACGACATCTCCAACGCGGCCGCCACGGGGGTCGCCTCGCTGATCAAGGGCACGATGGCGCTGCCACATCCCTATGGCCGCTTGCAGTTCGGTGAGGACCTGGAGCTGCTCTTTCGCACACTGGTCGGCACTGGCTGCAACCCCAATGTCGCCGCGGCGATTGTCATCGGCATCGAACCGGTGTGGACGCAGCGCGTGGTAGACGAGATCGCCAAGACCGGCAAACCGGTAGCAGGCTTCTCCATCGAACGCCACGGCGACCTCAAGACCATTGAAATGGCCTCCTGGAAGGCGATGGAGTTCGTCCAATATGCGACCGAGTTGCGTCGTGAGCTGTTCCAGGTGCAAGACCTCTGGATGAGCACCAAATGCGGTGAATCGGACACGACCTCGGGGCTGGCGGCCAACCCGACCGTGGGCCGCGTCTTCGAGCGGCTGGCGGGGGCCGGCGCCACCTTGATCTTCGGCGAGACCACTGAAGTGACCGGCGGCGAAGATGTCATCGCGGCCCAATGTGTCAATCAGACCGTGGCCGACGGCTTCATGCGGTTCTTCAACGACTACCAGGCGCTCGTCAAGAGCAAGGGCGTGGATCTGCTCGGCTCGCAGCCCACCGAGGGCAACATCCGCGGCGGCCTGACCACCATCGAAGAGAAGGCGATGGGCAACATCCAAAAGATGGGCCGTTGCCAGGTGGTCGGCGTGCTCGATAAGGCCGAGGCCCCCGATCGCCCTGGTTTGCACTTCATGGATTCTTCTTCTGCGGCGGCCGAGATGGTGACACTCTGCGCGGCAGCCGGCTCGGTGGTGCACTACTTCCCCACCGGCCAGGGCAACGTCATCGGCAACCCGATCATCCCCGTCATCAAGCTGTGCGGCAACCCGCTGACCGTCTCGACGATGGCCGAGCACATTGACGTGGATCTCACGGGGCTGCTGCGGGTCGAGATCAATCTCGACGAGGCCGCGGATAAAGCGATGGATGTGCTGGAGCACACCATCAACGGCCGCTTCACCGCAGCCGAGACGTTACGCCACGACGAGTTCGTGCTGACGAAGCTGTACGAGAGCGCGTGATGGAAGCGAGAGGGTAGACAAGGATACAAGTAGACAAGGAACGCGGCGTGCTGGACGCTTGCCGAGGCATGGGAAGCGTGGTATACTCGATTTGTCGAGTGGCACGGCGCGCCACGCTGCGCCGTGCTCTGTCTGCTCAAAGTGGGAGGATCCGTGACGCCGCCGCAGACCGACTACGATAGCCCGTGGAAAGAGGCCTTGGAACGCTTTTTCGAGCCGTTCATGGCCTTCTTCTTTCCGGCAGCGCACGCCGGTATTGACTGGTCGCGGGGTTACACGTTCAAGGACAAGGAACTGCAACGCGTGGTGCGCGACGCCGACCTGGGCCGCCGCTAGGCCGATCACCTGGCGCAGGTCTGGCTGAGCGATGGCAACGAAGCGTGGGTGCTGATCCACATCGCGGTGCAAGGCCAGGCGGATGCTGAGTTTCCCCGGCGCATGTACACCTACAACTATCGGCTCTTCGATCGCTACAATCGCCGCGTAGCAAGCCTGGCGGTGTTGGGCGATGAGGATCCTCTCAATAATCCGGGGTAGGGGCATGGCCTTGCGCCTGCCCATGTGGGCGACCGCAAGGGATCGCCCCTACAAATTGAGAAGATACGGCGATGATGATCCTGCATGGCGGCCGAGCGAGTTCGGCTACGACATCTTCGGTTGTCGGGTCAGCCTGACTTGCCCCACCGTCAAGCTGTTGGACTACGCGCCACGCTGGGAAGAGCTGGCAACCGATCGCAACCCGTTCGCGGTCATCGTGATGGCGCACCTGAAGACGTTGGCGACGCGCGGGGATGCGTCGGAACGGCTGCACTGGAAGCTGAACCTGATTCGCGGCCTGTACGACGGGGGTTACAGCAAGACAGACATCCTGGAGTTGTTCCGCGTTATTGACTGGTTGTGCCGCCGATGGCCGCCGCCACAATCCACGCCAGCGACAACCTGGCGCGACTCAAGGCGCTGCTGCGCCACGCGGCCACCATTGGCTCGCCGGAGGAATTCGAGCAGATCCTGATGAGCAATACACCCGCGTGACGCAGCGGCGCTACGGGAGGTCCATCTGACTATATACTATCTGCCCTATGGGAAAACGCACCTGGCCCTCACCCTGCCCGACGAGTTGGCGGTCCAATGGCTGGCGCCGCGCGATACGCCTGCCGCGGCCGATCCGCTGGAGGCTGTGGCGCAGGCGCTGATCTTATCCCACCCCCCGGCTTTTGGCCCGGAGGGTGGGGTGAGGAGGGTTGCCATCGCGGTCAACGACAAGACCCGCCCTGTGCCCCATCACCATCTGCTGCCGCCCCTACTGACAAAGCTCGAGGCGGCCGGCCTGGCGCCAGAGACGATCACCTTGATCATCGCTGCCGGCACGCACGTGCCCATGCCGCCAGAGGAGTTCGGGCTGGTCCTGCCGCCGGAGATCCTCCGGCGTTACCCCGTCATCTGCCACAACTGCGAAGATCACTCCAACCTCGTCTGCCTGGGCAAGACGCAGCGCGGGGTGGATGTGTGGGTCAACCGGCAGTTCATGGAAGCCGACCTGCGCATCGTGGTCGGCAACATCGAACCGCATCAATTCATGGGCTGGTCGGGCGGGGTGAAGAGCGCGGCCATCGGTCTGGCCGGCAAGGAGATGATCAACGCCAACCACGCGCTGATGAGCGAGCCAGGCGCCGAGCTGGGCCATTACGACGACAACCCGATGCGCCAGGAGGTCGAGGAGATCGGCCAAATGATGGGGGTTCACTATGCGCTGAACGCCATCCTCAACGACCACAAGCAGATCGTCCATGCGCTGGCCGGAGACCCGGCGACCGTGATGCGCGCCGGCATCCCCCTGGCGCGGCGTATCTGCCAGGTGGAGGTCGCCGCGGCCTTCGATCTGCTGGTCGTTTCTCCCGGCGGCCATCCCAAGGACATCAACGTCTATCAGGGGCAGAAGGCGCTTGGGCACGCCAGCCTGGTCGTGAAGCCTGGCGGCGCGATCATCCTGGCCATGGCCTGTCCAGAGGGCGCCGGCAGCCGAGCCTACGAGGCGTTCATGGCGGACCCGGATATGACCTCCTACGAGGCGGTGCTGGCGCGCTATCGCCGCGAGGGTTATCGCATCGGCCCCCACAAGGCGTTTCAGATCGCGCGCGACGCCAGTCGTGTGCGGCTGATGACGGTCAGCGACATGCCGGCCGACTTCGCCCGGCGGCTACTCCTCAATCCGGTTGGCAGCCTCGATGAGGCGCTGGCCCTTGCGCGTCGCGACCTGCCCCCGCATCCCCGCGTCGGCGTTATGCCGGTCGCCAACGCCACGATCCCGGCCTTGGCCTGAAGGGGAAGCCTCGAAGCAGTTGGGTTGTTCTTTGACGCCCGCTCCAGTTGCGCTAAAATGGGACCATTTCCAGCGTGGAGAGTCGGCCGCGCCACCAAGCCCTGGAGGCAACCATGACCACCCATGTCTTCCACCCTACTCGCTACCACAACACCCTCGGCCCGCATGAGGCGGTGCTGCGCATCGCCGATGGCGATACGGTGGCGACGACGACGGTTGATGCCCACGGCGTTGACCAATACGGTAATCTCGTCGCTGCGCGTCCCAACCCGCAGACCGGGCCCTTCTACATCGTCGGCGCGGAGCCGGGCGATACGCTGGTCGTGCACCTGGATCGGCTGGCGCCGAACCGGCCGACAGGCTTCACCTTCACGCCCGTGGCGCCAAACGTCGTTGACCCCGCGTTCGCCCGCGATCTGCCTGAGCGCCAACGCCTGACCTGGCGCATTGATCGCGACCAGTGGACCGCGTCTCTGGCCGATGCCGGCGGCCGCCTGGGCGATTTTACCCTGCCGCTGGCGCCAATGCTCGGCTGCTTTGGCGTGGCGCCGGCCCACGGGCAGTTCCTCTCGGCCATGACGTCGGCCGAGCACGGCGGCAACACCGACTACCGCGGCTTCGTGGCCGGTGTGACGGTCTATTTGCCGGTTTTCGTGCCCGGCGCGCTTTTTTCGTTGGGCGACGGCCACGCGACGCAAGGCGACGGCGAGATCGTCGGGACCGGGATCGAGACTTCGTTCGATGTGCAATTCACGGTCCGGCTGCTCAAGGGCAGGCTGATCCACTGGCCGCGGGGGGAGAACGCGGACTATATCTTCACCGTCGGCAATGCCCGGCCGCTCGATCAGGCAGTGCAGCACGCCACCACAGAGATGCTGCGCTGGCTCCAAGAGGACTACGGTCTGAGCGTGGCCGAGGCGAGCACGATCCTGGGCCAGTGCGTCGAGTATGACCTGGGCAATATCTACGACCCGGCGTATACGATGGTCTGCAAGACGCCGCGGCATGTGCTCCCACCGATTGCTGACCGCTGACGGCTGACCGCTGATAAGTGCATACTCCATGTCACATCCTCTCATCCACAACCCCCACCTCGAGGGGGATCCGTTTCTCTGGCCTGGCGGGCCAGACGGCGTGCTGTTGGTGCACGGCTATACTGCGACGACGGCCGAGGTGCGCCCCCTGGCGCGATCGCTGTATGGTCGCGGCTATACGGTGGCCGGGCCGCTGCTGCCCGGCCATTACACTTGGCCGGAGGACGCCAACCGCTACAAGTGGCGAGACTGGGCGCGCGCGGTCGAGGCGACCTATCGCGAAATCGCGTCGCGCTGCCAGCGAATCGTGGTCGGCGGCGAGTCCACGGGCGCGCTGCTGGCGCTCCACCTGGCGAGCGAGCATCCCGAGATCAGGGCGGCGCTGGCCTATGCTCCGGCGTTGCGCCTGACGCTTGGCCCCCTGGACGCCCTCCGGTTGCGCGTGGCGGCCTTTTTCATCCCCTATGCGCCTAAGCGCCGGCTCGACGCCGGCGGTCTGTGGCAAGGCTATCCGGTCAACCCGCTCAAGGGCGCGGTCCAATTGCTCGCCTTGCAGCGCGTCGTCAGGGCTCGTTTGCCGCGAGTGGCTCAGCCGCTCCTTGTCGTGCAGGGCAGGCTCGATGCGACCGTTCATCCCAGCGCGGCGCAGACCGTCTACGACCGCGCGCGCTCCTCGGTGAAGGAACTGCACTGGATGGAACGCTCGGCCCACACGGTCATCATTGACCAGGAGCGCGAGAAGGTGGCTGAGATCACGCTGCGGTTCATCGCACGCGCGCTGGCAGAGTGAGGAAGGAGGGGCGCAAGAGCAGGAGGCATCTGTCCTCATCCAACACCCAACATCCATCATCCATCATCCAACAACCCCAAGGAGTCCATCCATGTCACGTCCTCTTCACTGGTACGACTACATCACCATCAACATCTATTGGCTGGGCCTGACGACCCTGGCGCAGACCCTGACGCCTCTTGTTGTGCCGCTGCTTGTGCAGCAGTTCGTGGGCGAGGCGTTCAAGGGCACTTTCTACGGTACCTTGCGTCTCTGGACGCTGATGGTGGCGCTGCTGGTGCAGGCGCTCATGGGGATGCTCTCGGACCGCAGCATGTTGCGCTGGGGCCGGCGCCGACCTTTCATCCTCACCGGCACGGTGGCGGACCTGGTCATCTTGAGCGCCATCGGCCTCTCGGCCGGCATGTCGGGCATGGCCGGTTACTGGTTTCTCTTTGGCATGATCATCCTGCTGATGATCGCGTCGAACACCGCGCACGCTGCGCAACAAGGACTTATCCCTGATCTTGCGCCCGACGACAAGCGCGGACGTTTCTCCGGCATCAAGGCATTCTTCGAGGTTCCGCTCCCGCTCATCCTGGTGCCTTTTACCATCGCCAAACTGATCTCGGCGGGCAATATGTGGGGCGGCCTGCTGTTGGCCATGGGGATTCTGACGCTCAGCATGTTGCTTACGATGTTGGCGCCCGAAAAGCAGCGGGCCGAAAAGCCCCCGGCGCTCGACTGGCAGTCCTTCCTGCGCCTGCTGGGGATGACGGCGCTCTTTACGACGGTGATCTTGGGTGTTGGCTCGGCAATCCCGCTGGCAGGACGGGCGCTGCGCGGGGTGGAATCCACCGCAGTGCTGGTCGGTGTGATGGGCCTGACAGGGTTGCTGGCGATGGGGATTGCGGTGGCGTTGGGCGTTTGGGCCAGCGTGCAGATCAGCATCGGCCGCTATGCCGCCAGCTCCAACCCGTCCTTCACCTGGTGGGTCGTCAGCCGGCTGGCCTACCTGGTGGGTTCGACCAACCTGGCCAGCTTTGCGGTCTACTTCCTGCAGGGCAGGCTGGGGCTGGTGCGCGAGCAGGCGGCCGGACCGGCGGCCATGCTGATGCTGTTCGTGGGCGTGTTCGTGCTGATCATGTCGTTGGTCAGCAGCGCGATAGCTGACAGGATCGGTCATCGGCGGCTGTTGGTGATCGCGGGCATCGTGGCTTTCGTGGGGGCCATGGTCGCGATTGCGGCGCCGAATCTGTTGGTGATCTACGGATCTGGCTGTCTGATCGGCATCGCTACGGGGCTCTTCTTCACCTCCAACTGGGCTTTGGGAACGCGTATCGTGCCGCAAGCCGAAGCTGGCCGCTATCTGGGCATCTCCAACCTGGCCGGCGCGGGCGCGGGCGCGGTGGGCGCCTACATCGGCGGCCCCATCGCCGATTACATCACAGCACGCGCGCCAGGCGTGCCCGGCCTGGGCTATGTGCTGCTCTTTGCGATCTACGGCATCATGTTCCTCATCTCTGTCGTGGCGCTGCGGTGGGTCAAGGAACCGCCGGCCGCGCAGGGCTGACACATGACTCAGCGATGCTACAAAGGAGCGTTACACTATGTCGTCAGAGGTTACGACAAGGCGAAGGCCGGCTTCGAGATCTTCTGGGACGAAGCCCGCGGCTCCTACGTGGATCATCTTGTAGACGGCGCACAGGGGCCGGAGATGAGCCAGATCGCGGGCGCGGCGGCCATCGTCTCTGGATTGGCGCCGCAGGAACGCTGGGGCCGGATCATCGAGACGATCACCGACCCGGCGAAGCTGGTCATCTACACCTGGCAGATGAGCGGCGGGTTGTTCGGCCAGGGCCGCAAGCCGGGCTGGGACGTGCAGACGCAGATCGTGCGGGCCGAGCCGTTCATGAGCTATCTGGTACATGACGCGGTGGCGCTGGCGGGCAAAGCCGATCAGTTGGTGGAGATTTACGCCGACTGGTCGCAGTTCCTCGCTGGCGGCTATGACACCATCGGCGAGGACTGGCGACACGGCACGCACGTCCACGGCTGGAGCTGCACGCCGACGAAGGATATGGTATTCTACACGCTCGGTGTGACGCCAGCCGCGCCGGGCTACGCGGCCGCGCGCATCGCGCCGCGGCTGAGGTCGCTGGCCTGGGCCGCGGGCAAGATCCCCACGCCGCACGGCCTGATCCACGTGCGCGCCGAGCCGGGGAAGGTGGAGATTGACTCGCCTGTGCCGGTGATCATAGACCTGCCAGGGCACGCGCCGCGGCGGCTGCCGGCTAGAAAGCACGTCGTCAGCGCGTAAAGATCAGTTGCTACGCGCCAGGCGCTTCACAAGGCCTGGCGCGTTCCATGGAGCGTCCTTCGTTGCTCGAACACCAACCCACACACGTCAGCCGCCGCGCCTGGCTGACGCTGACCGTCTTGCTGCTCCTCAGCATCGCCGCGCCGCTCAACCAATCCAAAGTCCCGCCCATCCTGCCGATCCTGATGGAAACGTGGGGGCTGCCGGTGGGCCGGGCCGGTCTGTTGATGTCCGTCTTTGCCGTGACCGGGCTGCTGCTGGCGCTGCCCGCGGGCTTCATCTTCCATCGGGTCGGCTATCGGGGGACGGGCGTGCTGGCCGGCGGGAGTATCGCGCTGGGCGCGGCGCTCGGCGCGCTCAGCCCCAGCATCGCCGTCCTGCTCTTGGGCCGGGTCATCGAGGGGATCGGCACGGGGTTCGTCGCGGTGATGGCTCCGGCCGTGATCGCGCCCTGGTTCCCGCAGCGTCGCGGGATCGCGCTGGGCATCTGGGCGATCTGGGTTCCCGTCGGCCTGCTGACGATGCTGCTGCTGGCGCCGGCGCTGGCAAGCTGGGGCGGCTGGCGCAGCGTGTGGTGGTTCGGCTGCGGCTATGCCGTGCTGACGACCCTCTTGTTTCTGCTCCTGGTGCGCCCCGCGTCGACCCCGTCCCAGGCTGGGACGATCCCGGCGACGCAAAGGCCAGCGGCTGTCGGTGCGACGCTGCGCAACCCGACCATCTGGTGGCTGGGGGCCGCGTTCGCCTGTTACTGCATCGCGGTCTTCGCCGTCGGCACCTTCCTGCCCACCTACATCTACACCGTGCGCGGGATGGCGTTGGCGCAGGCCGCGCGGCTGACCAGCCTGACCTCGCTGATGTCCATCCTCTCGGGGCCGGCCGGCGGCGTGATCTCCGACCGGATCGGCTCGCGCAAACGGGTCTATCTGTTCGGCCTGGTCGCCGCCGCGGTCATCCTGCCGCTGACCGGAGCCGCCAACCTATCGCTGCTGATCGTCCTGATCGCGGCGCAAGGCTTGTTCCTCTCCGTGACGCCGCCGAACATCTTCGCGGCCGCGGTCGAGACCGGCCGCGAGACGGGCGGGAGCGGCCTGGCGATGGCGGTCGTGATGATGGGGCAGAACGCCGGCGTGCTGATCGGCCCGCTGCTCTTCGGCGCGCTGGCCGAATCACCGGGCGGCTGGGGGTTGGCCTTCGCCAGCCTGCCGGTGATTTGCCTGTTGGGAGTTCTGGCCGGCGCGCAGGCGAGGGTGGGGTGACGGGGTGACAGGGTGACAAGGTGACAGGGTGATGTGAGCGAGAGGACTTGCGGCCAGTCGCTCGCCTGCGGGCCAGAAGCTAGACGTCTTTCAGGAGAAAACACGATGCAGATTCCATCCCAACCATTCATCATTCCCCTCTGGCCGGACGGCGCGGCCGGCTCGGAGGATTGGACGCAGCAGGAGCAGATCTCGGCCATGCCGCAGGGCGGCCTGAGGGTCATCCGCAATGTGAGCCGGCCGACCCTGACCGCGTTCCTGCCCGACCCGACCCTGGCAAACGGGACCGCCGTCATCGTCTGCCCCGGCGGCGCGTTCCATTTCCTGGCCTACGAGCACGAAGGAATCCAGGTGGCGGAATGGCTGAACCGTCGCGGCGTCGCCGCGTTCATGCTGAAATACCGGCTGATCCCCACGAGCGAGGACTTCGCGGCCGAGGTCCAGGAGCGCCTGGCCGACCGCACCAAGATGGCCGGCGCGATGCAGGCGCTCGCGCCGCTGATCCTGGCGGATGGGCAGCAAGCGGTGCGCCTGGTGCGCCAGCGCGCGGCCGAGTGGGGCATCCGGCCCGACCGGATCGGCATCATGGGCTTCTCGGCCGGCGGCGGGGTGACGATGGCGGTCACGCTCCACCACGATGCCAGCAGCCGCCCCGACTTCGCCGCGCCGATCTACGCCGCGCACTTCGGCGAGCTTATCGTGCCGGCCGACGCGCTGCCCCTCTTCCTCGTCCATGCCGACGACGACCCGCTGGTCCCAGTGACGATCAGCACGACGATCTACGCCGCGTGGCACGCGGCCGGGAAGCCGGTCGAGCTGCACATCTACGAAAAGGGCGGCCATGGCTTCGGGATGAACAAGCTGGGGCTGCCGGTGGATGGGTGGATCGAGCGGTTCGGGGAGTGGTTGGAGAGTTCTTGACAGGATTTACAGGATGAACAGGATTCGGTTGATGCCTTCCTGTCAATCCTGTAATCCTGTCTCGCTTCGTGTCTACTGCGCCGCCAGCTCGTGCGCCCGCTGGAGCAACAGATCCACGATCGCATCCGCCGGCATCGGCAGCCCGCCCTCCTGGAATTGGAGCAGACTCAACAACGGCATCTCCATCATGAACCCGGTCGGATCCATGCCGATGCCGTCGCTCTCCTCGCCGCCGAACATCGCCGCGGTTCGTGACTTGATCATCCGATACATGGGATCAAATGCGACGCGGCCGGCCGCGTCCGCCAGCCACTCGCGGACGGTGGATTCGCGGTTCAGGATGCACGGCAGCTTCAGGGTCGAGCGCAACGTCGCGGCCAGCGTGCAGCGGATGTCGGCCGCCGACGCGGCGATCAGGATGTCGAACTCGCCGTCCTCGGTGATCCACTGACCGTAGCCCGGATGGTAGTAGGCGAAGGCCCGGAAATCGAGCGGGATCGCCACGGTCTTCGTCTCGCCCGGCTGGAGCGCGATCTTGGCGAAGCCCTTCAGCTCCTTCGGCGGCCGGACGAGGCCCGACTTCCAGTCATGCACGTAGACCTGGACGACCTCCTGGCCCGCGACGTGACCGGTATTGGTCACATCCACCGAGACGGTCAGGCCGTCCACGTCGTTGAACGTCTCAGCCGAGAGCCGGGGGTTGCTGTACGCAAAGGCCGTGTAGCTCAGCCCGAAGCCGAAGGGGAACGCCACTGGCCGCGCCGTGGCGTCGTAGTAGCGGTAGCCGATGAAGAGCCCTTCGCCATAGCGCACCTGGCCCGCGCCGCCGGGGAAGTTGATGTACGCGGGCGTGTCGGTCAGGGTGAGCGGAAAGGTCTCGGCCAGCTTGCCCGACGGGTTCACCTTGCCGAACAGGACATCGGCGATGGCGCCGCCGCCCGCCTGCCCCATCATCCACGCCTCCAGCACCGCGGCCGGGCCATCCAGCCACTCGCCCATCGTCAGCGCCGAGCCGTTGTTCAGGATCACGACCGAGTTCGGCTGCGCCGCGCAGACGGCCTGGATCAGCGCGACCTGCGGCGGGGTGAGGCTGAGATCGGCCCGGTCGTAGCCTTCCGATTCGATGAAGCCCGGCAGCGCGCAGTAGAGCAGCGCCACGTCGGCCGCCCGCGCCGCGGCCACGGCTTCTGCGATGAGCGCCGGATCAAGGGCCGGCGTGGCGGGATAGCCCGCGCTGTATGTCAGGCCGGCGTCGCCGGCGAGCTTGCGCAGCTCGTCGAAGGGGCTGTCCACCATGGTCGGGTTGATGTGCGAGCTGCCGCCGCCCTGGAAATGCGGCTCTTTGGCCGCGCGGCCGATCACCGCGATGCGCCGCGGTTGTTGGAGCGGGAGAAGGCCGTTGTTCTTGAGCAGGACGATGCCCTCCCCGGCGACCTGACGGGCGAACGCGTGGTGCGCGGCCGCGTCGAACGCGCCGCCCTTCGATCGCGAAGCACTCAGGGCGCGGCCCTTCGGCGTCTCGGCTGCCTTGAAGATGATGCCCAGGATGCGGCGCACCGCTTCGTTCAGCACGGCCTCATCCAACGCGCCGGACTGGATGGCCTCGATCACGGCCTGTGTGCGCCGCGTTTGCGGGCCGGGCATCTCTAGATCCAGCCCGCCCTGCAACGACATCACCCGGTCATGCACCGCGCCCCAATCGGAGACCACCAGCCCATCGAAGCCCCACTCCTCCTTGAGGATTTCGACGAGCAGCCGGTGGTTCTCGGAGCAGTAGACGCCGTTGAGCTTGTTGTAGGCGCACATCACCGTCCAAGGTTTGCCCTCCTTCACCGCGGTCTCGAAGGCCGGCAGGTAAATCTCGCGCAAGGTGCGTTCATCCACGACCGCATCAATGCGGAACCGCTCGGTCTCCTGGTTGTTGGCGGCGAAGTGCTTCAGCGATGTGCCGACCCCCTGGCTCTGCACGCCCTGGATGAAGGACGCGGCCAGTTGGCCCGCCAGGAACGGGTCTTCGGAGAAATACTCGAAGTTGCGGCCGCAGCGCGGGTCGCGTTTCATGTTGGCGCCGGGGCCGAGCAGCACATCCACGCCGAGCGCCGCGGCCTCTTCGCCGAGGGCCGCGCCCACCTGCCGCAGCAGCGCCGTGTCCCAGCTCGACGCCAGGCACGAGGCGGTCGGGAAGCAAGTGGCGGGCAGGGTCCCCTTGCCGATTGCATTCACATCGGACGAGCGGCGCACGCCGTGCGGCCCGTCGGTCATCATCATGGCGGGCACGCCGAGCCGCTCCACCGGCACGGTCGTCCACACGGTGGCTCCGGTGATCAGGGCGGCTTTTTCTTCGAGGGTCATTTGATCGAGAATGGTTTGGATGTCTGGCATGAAGTTACTCCTGTAGAACCAGATCCTTCGGGTTTTCGGAAATCCGAAGGGTCGCGCTGATGTTATATGACGTGCAAAGGATTGTATGATAGACTGCCTCGTAATGCAACTGTGCGGCGGTCGGATCGCCAAGTGTTTAGATCACGAAGACGCGAAGCCGGCGAAGGCCACGAAGCACGAAGGATGCGAAGAATAACGTCGCGCTTTGATACAACGAGGTTCCCATGTTCCGAGACTTGAACAAAAACGGCCAGCTCGACCCCTACGAAGACCCGCGGCAGCCCGTCGCCGCGCGTGTCGCCGACTTGCTCGGCCAGATGACGCTGGAAGAAAAGGCCGGGTTGATGTCCCACACCTTCGTCCCGGTCAACCCCGACGATGTGACGCTGACAGGGCCGGGGATGAACAGCAGGGCGAGCATCAGCGAGATGCTGCTGAACCGTCACATGACGCATTTCAACGTGGCGCGCATCGCATCGGCCCGCCAGACGGCCGAATGGCACAACCGGCTGCAAAAGCTGGCCGCAGGCACGCGGCTCGGCATCCCCGTGACCATCGCCTCGGACCCGCGGCACGCGTTCACCCGCAATGTGGCGGTCGGCGCCATGACCGGCGCGTTCTCGCTCTGGCCGGAGCCGATCGGGCTGGCCGCCATCGGCGACGCCGCGCTGGTGCAAGAGTTCGCCGACATCGCGCGCCAGGAATATCTGGCCGTGGGCATCCGCACCGCGCTGCACCCGATGGCCGATCTCGCCACCGAGCCGCGCTGGGGCCGCATCAACGGCACCTTCGGCGAGGACGCCGAGCTGTCCGCCCGGCTAACCGCGGCCTACATCCGCGGCTTCCAGGGCGAGACGCTCGGCCCGCACAGCGTCGCCTGCATGACCAAACACTTCCCCGGCGGCGGGCCACAGAAAGATGGCGAAGACCCCCACTTCCCGGAAGGCAAAGAGCAGATCTACCCCGGCGGCATGTTCGACTATCACCTGATCCCGTTCGAGGCGGCATTCGCGGCGAGCACGGCGCAGATCATGCCCTACTACGGCCAACCGCAGGGGCTGCCGGGCATCGAGGAGGTCGGCTTCGCTTTCAGCCGAGATGTGATCACCGGGTTGCTGCGCGAGAAGTACGGCTTCGACGGCGTGGTTTGCACCGACTGGGGGCTGATCACGTCGGCGCACCTGCCGGGCGGCGAGGTGTTCGAGGCGCGGGCGTGGGGCGTCGAGCACCTGAGCCAGGCCGAACGCATGGTGAAGGCGCTGAACGCGGGCGTGGATCAGTTCGGCGGCGAGGATTGCCCGGAGGTGATCGTCGGCCTGGTGCGCAGCGGTCAGGTGACGGAGGCGCGCATTGACGAGTCGGTGCGCCGCCTGCTGGCGGATAAGTTCCGCCTGGGCCTGTTCGACAACCCGTATCTCGATGTCGCGGCCGCCGAGCAGATCGCGGGCACGCCAGCCTTCTGCGCCGCGGGCGAGCTGGCGCAGCGCAAATCCATCGTGCTGCTGAAAAACGGCCAGATCGGGGCCGGCCGGGCGCTGCCGCTGGCGGGCCGGCCGCGGCTCTACATCGAAGGGATCGCGGCCGAGACGGCCGCGGCCTATGGCGAGGTCACGGCGCAACCCGCCGATGCCGATTTTGCGATCCTGCGCCTGCAAACGCCCTTCGAGAAGCGGACGGGGTTCCTGCGCGAACACTTCCACGCGGGCGATCTGGACTTCACGGGCGAGGAGCTGGCGCACATCCTGGAGATCCTTGACCGCGTCCCGACCATCGTGGTGATCCACCTGGATCGGCCGGCCGTCATCCCGGAGATCGCCGCCGGGTGCGCCGGCTTGTTGGCCGAGTTTGGGGCGAACGATGCGGCCGTGCTCGATGTGATCTTCGGCCGCGCAACGCCGGTGGGCAAGCTGCCGTTCGAGCTGCCTGCTTCGATGGCGGCTGTGCGAGCGCAGAAACCGGACGCGCCACGCGACTCGGAGAACCCGCTCTTCCCGTACGGGCATGGATTGACGTACTGAGGCGTGAAGCGTGAAACGTCAAACGTCAAACGTCAAACGTCAAACGTCAAACGTTGTTTTCCTGGACCACCGGCTGTCATCTTACCGTGGTCGCTGACGCCTGTCATAGACACCAAAGCACGATCTTCGTATCATTGGGTGGGCGCCAGGAATTGAATCACGTTTCACGCCTCACGTTTGGCGCTTGGCGCATCACGTTTCACCATCAGGAGCAACCCCATGAAACAACGCATCGTTTTGGTCGGCGCAGGGAGCGCCCAATTCGGTTACGGCACGATCGGCGACATCCTGCAGAGCAAGGTGCTCGCAGGCAGCGAAATCGTGCTGCACGACATCAACCCCGACACGCTGGCGGTCGTCGCGCAGAACGGCCGCACGTTCATCGCAGAACACGGGCTGCTCGGCAGCATCTCGGCCACCACCAACCGGGCCGAGGCGTTCGGGGGCGCGGACTTCATCATCATCTCGATCGAGGTGGGCAACCGCTTCGAGCTGTGGGAGCAGGACTGGCGCATCCCGCAGCAGTACGGTGTGCAGCAGGTGTACGGCGAGAACGGCGGCCCCGGCGGGCTGTTCCACTCGCTGCGGATCATCCCGCCCATCCTGGACATTTGCGCCGACATCGCCAAGATCTGCCCGCAGGCGACCGTCTTCAACTTCAGCAACCCGATGAGCCGCATCTGCACCACCGTGCATCGGGCCTTCCCCGACCTGAAGTTCATCGGCATGTGCCACGAGATCGGCTCGCTGCCCAGTTTTCTGCCGCGCATCCTGGGTGTGCCCTACGAGGCGTTGGAGGTGCGCGCGGCCGGGCTGAACCATTTCAGCGTGGTGCTCTCGGCCAAATACAAGGAGAGCGGGCAGGACGCTTATCCCGAAATCCGCGCCAAAGCGCCGGGGTTCTTCGGCGCCATGCCTTCGATGGCGACCGTTCACAAGTACTTCAAAGAGACCGGGCAGCGGCCCAGGTTCGGCGAGGAGCTTGCCAAACTGGCGACCGAAGCCTGGCCGGAGCGCCGCGTCTTCCAGGTGATCCTGGAGAAGTTCGGTTTGATGCCGATCACCAGCGACAGCCATTTCGGGGAGTACATCCCCTGGGCCTACGACGCGACCGATCACAAGGGCATCCTGGATTTCTATCGCTTCTACAAAGAGTACCTGTCGAACATCCAACCGGTGATCGAGCTGCGGCTGAAGGAGCGCATCATCCCGATCATCGAGGGGATCCTCACCGATGCGGGCTATGTCGAAGAGGCGGTCAATCTCCCCAACAACGGCCTGATCGCCAACCTGCCCGATTGGATCGTGGTGGAAGTCCCGGCCACCGTGGACAAGAGCGGCGTGCATGGCATCCCGATGGGCAGCCTGCCGCACGGCTTCGCCGGCTTGTTGATGAATCAGGTCGCGATCCATGATCTGACCGCCGAGGCGGTCATCCACAAATCGAAGGCGCTGGCGCTCCAGGCGCTGTTAGTTGACCCGATCGTCAACCAGTATCAAGGGATCGAAGAGATGCTGGACACGATGATCGAGTATCAGGAGAAGTGGCTGGGGTACTTGAAGTAGCGCATAGGCGTACAGTCACCGCAAAGGCGCAAAGAACACAAAGAAAGCTCATGCTTTCGTGGCGCTTGTGTCTTTGTGTCTTTGCGGTGCCGCTCGCTGTGCGCCTCGAGGCGTTCAACCCGCTCATCCCCACCGACGCCGACCGCAGCGGGCTGCCGGTCGCGGCGCTGCGTTACGTGCTGACCAACCGCACCGATCAGCCGGTCGCTGCGACGATCGTCGGCAGCCTGCCCAATTTCATCGGCGCGGATGGATCGGCCAATGCGCCCGGCCCGAAAGGGAACCGCAACATCTTCCGCGCGGGCGAGGCTGTGCAGGGCATCTTCATGACGTCGGATGGCGTGTCGCCCGCGGCCGAGCAGTGGGGCAGTATGGCGCTCGTGGTAGCGACTTCAGTCGCCGCCCCGAACTCCGGCGCGACTGAAGTCGTGACTACGAAAATCAACGAGATTACCTATCGCACCGACTGGCTGAAGCCGCACTGGGGCGCCAGCCTGCTCGATTTTTGGGATGATCTGGCGGCCGATGGCCGGCTGGATAGGCGACCGCCGTCGGGCGCGGCCATGCCGGTCGGCTCGCTGGCGGTCAGCGTCACCATGCCACAGGACGAGACGCGCGCGATCACCTTCCTCCTCGCCTGGCGCTTCCCCAACCGGATGACCTGGACGCCGCCGAAAGACGCCGCACCCGGCGATTGCGGCTGCGCCGACGCATCATGCTGCGACCCGAACCGCATCGGTAACTACTACGCGACGCAATTCCGCGACGCCTGGGATGTGGTCGAGCGGGTCGCGCCGCAGTTGCCGGACCTGGAAGCTAACACCGTCGCCTTCGTTTCCGCCTTCTGCGCGAGCGACCTGCCGGAAGCGGTGAAAGAGGCCGCGCTGTTCAACGTCAGCACGCTGCGCAGCCAGACCTGCTTCCGCACGCCCGATGGCCGGCTCTACGGTTGGGAGGGGTGCCACGACAAGAGCGGCTGCTGTCACGGCTCCTGCACCCATGTCTGGAACTATGAGGTCACAACCCCCTTTCTGTTCGGCGACCTGGCCTGGCGGATGCGCGAGGTGGAGTTCGCGCACGCCACGCGCGACGACGGCATGATGGCGTTCCGCGTGCATCTACCGATTTCCCGCGGGCAAGAGTTCGGCAAAGCCGCGGCCGACGGCCAGATGGGCTGCATCATGAAAGTCTACCGCGACTGGCAGCTCTCTGGCGATGACGAACTGCTTCGGGCGCTCTGGCCGAAGGTGCGGGCCGCGGTCGAGTTTTGCTGGATCCCCGGCGGTTGGGATGCAGATCGCGACGGGGTGATGGAAGGCTGCCAGCACAACACGATGGATGTGGAGTATTTTGGCCCCAACCCACAGATGGAGGGCTGGTATCTGGGCGCGCTGCGCGCGGCCGAAGAGATGGCGCGACACCTGGGTCAGGCCGACTTCGCCGCGACCTGCCGCGAACTTTTCGAGCGCGGCCGGGCGTGGACAGACGCCCACCTCTTCAATGGCGAATACTTCGAGCATGCAATCCGGCCGCCGGCCAGCGCGGCCGATGTGGCGCCCAGCCTGCTCGTCGGCATGGGCGCGGCCGATCTGCGCAACCCGGACTATCAGCTCGGCCCCGGCTGCCTGGTGGATCAACTCGTGGGCCAATACATGGCGCACGTGTGTGGGTTGGGCTATCTGCTCGACCCCAACCATGTGCAGACGACCCTGCGCAGCGTCCTGAAATACAATCTGCGCGTGGGCTTCGGCGACCACTTCAACTGCATGCGTTCCTATGCGCTGGGTGACGAGGCGACGCTGTTGATGGCGAGCTATCCGCACGGCCGGCCCGCCAACCCCTTCCCCTACTTCACCGAGGTGATGACCGGCTTCGAGTACGCCGCGGCCATCGGCATGTTGTACGAGGGGCAGACCGCCGAGGGGTTGCGCTGCATCCAGAATATCCGCGACCGCTACGATGGCCGCAAGCGCAGCCCGTTCGACGAGGCCGAGTGCGGCCATCATTACGCCCGCGCGATGGCTGCCTGGGCCGCGACGCTGGCGCTTACCGGCTTCGGCTACTCTGCAGTCGAAAAGCGGCTGACGCTGGCAGCCAGAGACGGAACCTTCTTTTGGTCGAACGGCTACGCCTGGGGCGTGTATCGCCTGGCCGGCGACGCGCTGACCCTCAGTGTGAGCCGCGGCGCGCTCACCGTTGGCCGGATCGTGCTGACCGGTCGGGGCGAGCTGGCGCTGCCCGCGGCGCAAACGGTGGTCGCGGGCGAATCCGTAACATGTGCGGTCGCGCGCTGATCCACCGCGCCTCTCAACCAACCTGGACATCTACGATAGTGCGGCCGGGGTTATTGTCGTGCGCCAGGTAGCTCTTGACACGGCGCAAGTTCTCGTGGTTAGAAATCGGGTCACTCTATTTATCTCTTCGCCGGGGTTGCGCATTTCTCGATTTCAGTTACAATGAGGCGAACCCTTTCCGGGTTGTCGGTTGGTGAATCGAGCCATGCCCACTGCTGATCTCAGCCAGGAGATGACGCCGTGCTCGCGAAGGTGCACAGTTGCGCGCTGATCGGTCTGGAAGGCGCGGTCGTGGAGGTCGAGGCCGACCTCAATCCACGGTCGCTGCCCTCGGTCACATTGGTCGGCCTGCCCGACGCCGCCGTCAAGGAGTCCACCGAGCGGGTGCGGGCTGCGATCTTCAACTCCGGCCTCACCTATCCCCGCGGCCGACTCACCGTCAACCTGGCCCCGGCCGATCTGCGCAAAGAAGGCCCGGCCTACGATCTGCCGATCGCCGTCGCGCTGCTGATCCTGGCCGAGCAGATCCCTTCAGACCTGGCGGGCGTGCTGTTCCTGGGCGAGCTATCGTTGGACGGCTCGGTGCGCCACGTCAACGGCATCCTGCCGATGGCGCACCTGGCCCACGAGTTGGGCTACAAATCGGTTTTCGTGCCCCAGGCTGATGCGCCCGAAGCCGCGCTGGTCGAGGGGATTGAGGTCTACCCCGTAGACACGCTGGGCCGGTTGACCGCGCACTTTCGCGACTATCATCCCATCGAGCCGTACCAGACCACCCTCGATCTGGATGCGGATCCGCCGACTTATGCGTGCGACTTTCAGGACATCCGGGGTCAAGAACATGTGAAGAGGGCGCTCGAAGTCGCCGCGGCCGGCGGGCACAACGTTCTGATGTCCGGTCCGCCCGGCGCGGGCAAGACGCTGCTGGCCCGCTCGCTGCCCTCGATCCTGCCCCGGCTGACCCTCTCGGAAGCGCTGGACGTCACCCGCATCTACTCGGTGGCCGACATGCTGCCGGCTGACACGCCGCTGATCCGCCAGCGGCCGTTCCGCGCGCCGCACCACACCATCTCGCACGCCGGGCTGGTCGGCGGCGGGCACTGGCCGCGGCCAGGCGAGATCAGCCTGGCGCACCGAGGCGTGCTCTTCCTGGACGAGTTGCCCGAATTCGGCCAGCACACTCTCGAAGTGCTGCGCCAGCCGCTCGAAGACAAGGTCGTCACCATCAGCCGGGCGCAGGGCAGCCTGACCTTCCCCGCGAACTTCATGCTGGTCGGCGCGATGAACCCCTGTCCGTGCGGCTACTACGGCGACAACGAGCGCGAGTGCACGTGCAGCATGACCCTGGTGAGCCGCTACCAGAAGCGGCTGTCGGGGCCGCTGCTCGACCGGATTGACATTCACATTGAAGTGCCGCGTGTGCCGTTTCAGAAGCTCTCGGACGAGCGCCGTGGGGAGTCATCAGCCTCCATTCGGGCGCGGGTGGAGGGGGCGCGGGTGCGGCAGACCGCGCGCTTCGCGGTTGGGGCGGGTTTACGTTCGGGGTCTACGACTTCACACGGCGGCGCCAAGCCTGCGGCGCCCGGCCTGACGAGCAACGCGGACATGGGGCCGACGCAGGTGCGCGACTTCTGCCAGATTGACGACACGGCCCGCCAACTGCTGAGCACGGCCATGCGGCAGATGCAGTTCAGCGCCCGCGCCTATCATCGCATCCTCAAGCTGGCGCGCACGATCGCGGATCTGGCCGGGTCGGAGCGGATTCAGACCGCATACGTGGCCGAGGCGATCCAGTATCGGCCGCGAAGGATGGAGTAGGACAACCTGCCGAAGGACACAAGGAAGTCAACTGGGAGATTTGATCAGCCCGTCTTCGGTGGGCTGAGTGGGGTCGACGCGCAGCAGGCCCAAGGGCAAGAGCAAGCGCTGTTTGCCGACTTGCCCTACCCGGCCGATGATGCCGAGCACGATCGCCGGCAAGGCTTTGCCCGCTTCATGATCGTAGTGCTGGCTCGGACAGTTCTGGAGCCGGGGCCGCCGGAAACCGGTCGTGTCCACCGCCACTGCACAGTAGCCGCTATGATAGCGGACTTGCCACTGCCCAGCGCTGCGCAGGGCCGCTTCCCAGTTGACCAACAGTTGGCCGATCGACCATCCGCCTTGCCGTAAAGCCTGCCACGCCCGCCGGACGGCGCGCTCGGATAAACCCAATTGGGCCAAGCCCGGGATGACGGCCCCCCGACTGAGCAACAACTGGCCGCTGACCAGCATCCAGAGCAGGTGCAGCAGCGCCAAATTGGTGCCCACCGGCACGGATCGCACAACACTGCATAACAACACCATCATCTGCGATGTCTGTTCACTCATGCGACCACGCCTCCGCCATGGAATCAACAACCCGGCCAGTTTACCGCAGGTTCGGGGGAACGGCCAATTTGAAGTTAGCCGAAACTAGAGCTCAGGATGCTCCGCCAGGTCTGAACGGTTACGCTTCAGTTTGTCGCACGCTCAGCGCGCGGCCACGGTCTCTACCACGATCTCGGTCAACGGCTGCGCATCCCGGCCGTCAGCCCAGCGCAGCCGTTCCGCGGCGCTGTACCAGCCGAAGATCAGCCGGTAGCGGCCCGGCTGCAGATCGGCCGGCAGGACGATCTCGTACTGATCGGCCAACAGGAGGCCGGGCTGCCAGGCCGACGGCCGGTAGTATTCGGCCAGCGGTACGCGATCTACCTGCGCGACCTTGCGATCCCCTTCTCCCAGCACGTGGATGAAGGTCGTCCAATCGCGCTCCACGGCCGCGTCCGCCTGCCAGTAAAGAGTCAGGAGCAGCATGCCGCCGGGTCGCCATGCGGCCGTCGCCGATCGAGCTGCGTCCGCCTGCAAAAGATCGTAGCCGCGCCAGCGCACAGCCGGCCCCAGACGCAGATCGGCCGGATGCGAGATGGCGCGCTCGTCTCGCATGGGGAGCGGCAACAGCCGCGCGCCGGCTGGGGTTGGCCGAACCGCGTAGAACGGCGTTCCCGCGGCCAGGGCGCGCTGCATCAGCACGCTGACGCCGGCCGGATCCGCATGCATGATCCACAGATCGGGCCGCACGCCCTCGACGCGCTGCCGATAGCGCAGCGGCGTGATCAGCCGCCACTCGCCCGCCAGGACTGCGCCCTGGGGAAACGGCTGATCGAGGATGTGGCGATCTACGTTCACCTGGCGCTGGCCGACGATCTGCGGGTAGTGGCTGGCGATGTTGACGAGCGGCAGCCCCGCGATGACCGCGGTCAGCGCGACGTCCAGCCAGAACCGGCCACGGCCAGCCCTGGCGAGCCGCGCGCTAGACGTTGTGGACAGGCGCCGACGCACCGCGTCGGCGCCGGCCGCGAACCAGATCGCGGTCAGCCAGTAGGTCGGCGCGAAGTGATCGCCATCTTCACCGATATCGGCCAGGTACTTGAGCGCGGCGGCTATCACCACGAAGTAGGTCAGCAGCAAGAGCAGGCTGACCTTGCCCTGGCGTCGGATCAGCACGCCGATGCCGAACAGCGCGATGGGCACGACCAGCAGCGGAAACTGCCCGCGCGCGATTTCCACGTATTGGCCGAGCGTGCTCAACCCGAAGCTGCGACTGCCGAAGAACGCCTGGGAGTAGTCCAGCGCGAGGATCAAACCGAGCGGGCCATTGGCGTAGTAGTGCGGCGACACAAAGCCGGCCGCGATCGTCTTTCTGACGCCCAGGATCTCGCCTGCGAGTTCGGGCAGGCTCTCGAAGTAGGCCGCGCGCAAGGGGACATAGGCATAGAGCGCCAGCGGCAGCAGCAGACAGATCAGCGCGGGCAGCCAGCGCCGCGGCTGCAAAACCAGCCTGGGTTCCACCGCCAGGATGAAGACCAGCACGGCCGGTCCCAGCAGCCTCATGCTGATGTGATGAGCCAGCCCGAATCCGAGCGCGAGCATCACGACCCAGAGCGGCGTCTTGCCCGCGGCCCAACGGACGAGCAGCCAAAGCCCCAGCACGATGAGAAAGCTCGCAAGCGGGTACACCTCGGCCGCGGCCGCGTGCATCCACAGCCGCGAAGCCGAGGCTGCCAGCAGCGCGGCGGCCAGCGCCGGGATGCGGCCGATCTTCAGCTCTCGGATGAGCAGATAGAGGATCGCCGCGGCTGCGGCCAGCACGATCGCTCCCAACAGCGTCACGCGGAACGCGGGGTCGCCGCCCAGCGGCAGATGAACGAACAGCCATCCGAGCAGCATCAAGACCGGATGCCCCGTGGGGTGCGACACGCCGAGCACGGTCGCCAGCATTTGCAGCTCGCCGCCATCCGCGGCTATCACCGAGGGCGACATGGTGGGCAGGTAGAGCGCCAGACAGGCGATGAGAATAGCCAGCGCGATCAGGGGGTCGCGTTGCGCCAGCACGGCCGGACCGGGCCCGATCGGGCCGGCATCGCGCCGATGGAGATCAGGCATTCAGCTCACCGGCCTTCGGCCCAACACCCACCGGTGGTGCGCCCAGATCTGTTTGATTTGCCAGGGGAGCGCCAGGCGTTCCAGCCACATGTACTTGCGCACCCGGTCGTAGAGGTCCGGCTGCCTGTCCAGGTAGTAATCCATGGTTGACCAGCGCCAGCCTGCGCCGGAGAAGCGGCCTGTCAGCCGTGGGGAGCGGATGCCGAGCCGGCGCAGCAGCTCGGCCGCGGGCATCACCGTGTCGGGCCAGGGCGGGGTGTCCAGCACACCCTGGCCGATGATCTTCACCCCCAGCCCCTCCAGCGTGCGGCGAATCAGGCCGATGTCGGTCCAGCGCTCATCCACTTCCTTGACGAATTCCGGCTCTGCGATGTGTTTGTGGAACTGGTAGCCGACCTGGACCGGGTTGGGCGCGGCGACAAAGACCAGCTTGTTCGAGCAGCGCACCAGCTCACGGAGGAGCGCGGCGGGGTCGTTCAAGTGCCAGAGCGCGGCCCAATTCCAGACGAGATCGAAGCTGCCATCAGGAAAGGGCAGCTTCGCCCAATCCTGAGTCAGTGTGAAGGCCGCGGGCAGCCCCAGCTCGCCCCAGATGCGCTCGACGCCGGCCAGCCGCTCGGCGTTATCGTCAACGAGCGTCACCGGCGTCTTGACGCGCGCCAGCGCCACGCTGTTGATCCCGCTGACCCCGGCCATGCCGTACAGCGGCGCCTCCAGCACCGAGGCGAAGCCGTACTGGCCTTTGAGGTAGAGCAGGAAGTCGTTCAGCACGAACCGCTCGTAGACCAGGCCGAGGCCTTCGTTGTAGTCGGTGAGGTAGTGGCGCCAGGTGGGCTCGGACATACGATTTATCCAACGGGTCGAGATGATATGGAGGATTCGCGCGATCGGGTCGCGATCCTATCAGGATGGCGTCGCTCCGGTTGCGTCATTCAGGTGAACCTATCCCGGCGTCCGGTGACGCGTAAATCAGCGCATCAACCTCGCGCAGAATGTCAGTCAGATCAGGCGCTTCGATCCCGATAACCGAGCTATACGTGTGCTTGTGGTGGGGGAAGTGCGGCAGGTACGGATGGTGAGGTGAGTCGTCATACCGAAAGACCAGCGTTCCATCTGCGCGCTGATAGTGGAACTTGTATGTAGTACGTGTAGTGTCTCGGACACTCGTCTGTTCCACCTCTTCCACAACGAACAGTCTTGAGTCATCATAGAAGCGCACATCGGCCTGGAAGATCGCACCCATCGTGGTCAGGGTCAGGCGCACGTCGTCCAGAACGATGTCGTGACGCGAATGAAGAGTGTCTACCAGACGAGCCAGGTAGCCTTGAAGCGTCACGCCATGACCTCGGCCAATTCCGGTTGAACGGCAGCCCGCATCAACGTGGCCTCGACGACCCGCTTCGTCTTCACGAAAAGATCATAGGTCGCGATCCACTCGGTACAATGCTGCAATGTATCATCGAGATTGCCGGCCTCGTAGCCTTGCGCAAACGCGGCCGATGACAGGTGATACTTCTGCTCGTACTCTCTAAGCTGATCGGCCAACACCAGCAGGTCATCTACTGGATTGCTTGCCGCAATGGCTTCGGCCAGGGCCCGCCGGAATTCGACCGGTGACGGCACACGCCGGGTAAAGGTAAGTGCAGGCATAAAAACCTCCACAGCCATCATGTCATTATCTCTGTCTGCTCGGAAGTCTACCACAAGCGGGTGGTAAAGGCAACGCGTAAGCCGCTCCTACACGCGTCGCGTTATGTCTTCACCACTGATCACCTCAAATCGCGGTCCAGCATCACCAGATCCACCAGCCGCGCGGCGTGCTGTGCGGCCAACGTCTGCGCGGCATCCGTGAAGCCGCTGCGGGCGAAGAAGACGTAATGAATCGTCCACCCCTCGCCGGCGTTGGGCAGCGACTTGAGCACCTTGGGCGTCTTCTCGGCGATCAATTCCTGCACCACCTCGCGGCCCACCGCATCTACGCCCCACTTGGCTTCGCCCAACAACAACGCCTGCTCGCGCCAGTTGATGGCCGCCACGTCCACCTGGGCCTCGCTGTCCCAATGCGCGCCCACCTGCTCCACCGCGCAGGGCAACCGGCCGGCGCGGGCTTGCGTCAAAACCCACGCCCGGCACAACTCCTCGAAGGCGGTCATGCCGATAAAGGCGCGCAACTGCCCTGCGATGCGTTCCCACACTTCGTCGAAAAGCCCCTGAGCCAGCAGAGCGAGATTGGGCCGGACGAAGCGAAAATAGAAGCGCAGATAGTTGTCGGCCAGCACGTAGCGGCTGAGACGTGAAGTGGCCTGTTGCTTGGGCGGCACCGTCACCGGCAGCTCGCGGTGCAGATAGTCCATCTCCACCAATTGGACCAGGTACGGATCGGCGCTGACGCGGGACGGCAGGCCGGCTGCCACGGCGATATCGGCCGGCCGACGCGCCCCTTCGGCGATGGCGGCCAGCACCGCCTGATAGTTCTTTGGATCGCGCACCTGCTCTCCGATCAGGAAGTCCGGGTCGGTGCGGAAGAGACCCGTCTCGCGGAAGAGGGCCTGCTTGATGTTATCACCCAGCGACAGTGTGTCGGAGAATTGCTCCAGGTAGGCCGGCACTCCGCCCAGGAGGGCATAGACGGCTACCCGCTGCTCTGCGCTGTACCGCGGGAAAAAGGCCGTTGTGGCCGAGAAGGGCAGGGGGCGGATGCGCAACGGGCCGGTCATGCGGCCATAGAGCGGCGCGTCGGGGCCCAGCAGTCGCTCCATCATGCCGATGTGGCTGCCACAAAGTACCAGGCAGATGTTGCTGAACTTGAGATGTTGATCCCAGGCGTTTTGCAGGGCCGAAGGCAAGCCCGGCTCAGAGGCGACTGCGTAGGGAAACTCGTCGAGGACGACAACATGCCGCTGTTCGCCTTGACAGACGGCCGCCAACTCCTCGAACGCCTGGGGCCAGGTTTCATAGCTGAAGGTGCGTGGGGCGCGCCTGCCGGGATTGCCATGTTGCCAGACCTGCTGCGAAAACTGACTCAATAACACGTTCGAGGAGAAATGGGAACCAACCCAGTAGAGGTAGGGCCGTTGGCTGGTCTTCGCCCAGTGGATCAGCAACGTCGTCTTGCCCAGGCGACGTCGACCACTGACTGCCACCAGTCGCGCTGTTGGCGTGTCAAGAGGGCATTCAGTTCGTCCAACTCGCGCTCACGATCCACCAACATGACTGAAACTCCCAAATAGGGTAAGTACGATTAGTCTAATCGTACTTACCCTAATAGTCAAATTTGACAAGGCGTCAGGTCTGGGCATAATCGTCACATCAGCAAGGAGAGCACCATGACCGCAAGTCAGACACACTCCACCCGAACACATTCCGCCAGGGTTTGCCCGTGGTGGTTTTGCCCCAATACCCGTGAACGAATTCTCACGCCGTAGCTCCATCCAGCCCGACGTCAACGATCTTCAACTGTTTGGCGATGTCTCGCTCTTCAGAATGGTGGGACGCACTCTTGCGGGCCCACTTGGAC